>CAYVFW010000148.1:0-8046 GCA_964450325.1 uncultured Phycisphaeraceae bacterium
GTAATCCGGATCAAATTTTGAGATGGCATAACCAGCCCCTTCGCTCACCAATGGGCGGTCGCTTGCAATAAAAGCCCAACAAGCGATTTAGCGAGAAGCGAGCCGAACTGTCTTAAAGAATGACGAAACCAGTTGTGAGTGGCGTTCGGCCTAACCGTTGATCGCGGTGACGCGGACGGTCGTGTAACGCTGGCGATGGCCGGTCTTCTTCTGCCAGGTCTTCTTAGCCTGAAACTTCTGGATAAACAGCTTTTCGCCAAGAATCGTCGGCAGAACGACTTCGCCAATAACGCTGGCACCCGCCACATAGGGAGCACCAATCTTGGCCGTTCCGCCGATAGCTCCGATCACGAGCACCTTATCGAAAGTGATCGACTGCCCGACGGTGACATCGCCGCTGTTAACAAGGTCAACAATGATCTCGTCACCTTGCACAACTTTACGCTGGCTGCCTGATTCTTCGATGATGGCGTACATGCGGAAACTCCAAGTTAAACGGACAGACTAAGGGCAAAGGCGGCGACCGAGCAACGAGCTCCGCGGCGTAGAATGAACATCGCCTACGGAACCTGACAGGCCCCACTGGTCGCAAATCCGGCCAATCTACAAGTCGCTGCACTGCACAAAGTCCGGTCTAGATAGTAGGCCATCGCGCTCGTGAGAGCAACTGGGTTGCGAACCCCTGAGCTCGGTCCAGCCTGACGCGGAATTGATTCGACGAGCGGTCAATCACTCACAAATCATCGTCAGCGACTGTTATATTTTTGTTAGTATATTTCGCCATACTAAAGTCTTTCGGCACCTTGCTTCACCTAACTCCCGGCCAGCGCGGTCGCGATCCGCCGCGAAGGGCCACCCGCCGGGAGGTGATCCGAATGAACAAATACAAAGTCACCCGAAATCAGCCCCGGCGACGGGTTCTTGCCTATCATCTAGGCCCGATGCAACTCGCACCGGGTTTCTTAGGTTTCTGCAACGATTTGGGAGTCCGACGTATGGGCTACAAGAATAAGAGTCACAAGGGTCTGCTCAAGCGGATTCGCATCAGTAAGACCGGCAAAGTTCGCCACAAGAGCTCCAGCCACAAGCATTTGCGGTCAGGTAAGGGCGGTAAGAAGTTGCGCCAGTACCGCAACGACCCCTACATGGCGAGCGCAGATAGCAAGCGCCTTGAGCGATTGCTTTTCCGTCGCCTTCGAGGGCGGAATCAGCCCCGATCGACGATTAAGCGCAGCCCTTCGCCTGCGGAGCGCAAGGCCGCTCAGGCTGCTGCCGCTGCCGCGGCTGACGCGGCTGGTGCGGCTGGTACGGCTGGTGCGAAAAAGTAGCCAGAACGATTTGGGTGAGCGAGCCGCTCAGAGTGTTGGCCGCATTCCTTTCAAAGGAGTCGTGTCGACGAGTAGGCTGACAATAATTAGTTTCTGACTGTGTCTGCCGGGAATCAAGTTCGGGCAACCCCGCCCGCCCCCGTTCAGGCCAACTTGTGGAGTTTAGTTATGCCTCGTGTACGTAAAGGCGCAGCCCGCGCACAAGCTCGTAAGAGAACGCTCCGCAAAGCCCGTGGCTATTTCGGAACGAACCATCGTCATAAATATCGCGCGGTAAACGCGATCATCCGCGCAGGCGTTTACGCCTACCGCGATCGTCGGCGCGTGAAGCGCGAGTATCGCCAACTTTGGATTACCCGAATTACCGCCGCGTGCCACATGCGAGGCACGCGTTACAGCCTGTTTGCCAACGGCCTACGCATGGCTGGCATCCTGCTGAACCGCAAGATGCTCAGCCAGATCGCGATCGAAGATCCCGAGCTGTTTGATAACATCCTCGCGACTGCGGTGAAGTTCAGCAAGGCAACGCCCGCGAAGGCTAAGTGAGTCTTCGCGGCTCCTTAAGTAACCGTTATCTGCGAAAAAAATTCTTGAAGCCCGGCACTTGTTGCCGGGCTTTTTCGTAGAAGGCATCAGCGCTGGAACCCTCGTAAAGTTGCCGAGACTTCTTCCCAACAACAATGTGGGGCGTGCGGAGTGGCGAGGACATTCGGAGCGTAAGATAATCTTGGTGGCGGATTTTACCAATGGCAAGCCAGGAGTATGAAGTGTTTTATAGCAGCGGAGACCAACAGTGAACGGCTGGTGGGCGAGTTGGATTCTTGAAAGCCCCAACGGTCAGCTGGTTTTATTCAGCTGGGTCTTCTGGGTAGTAGCCTCGATCGTGCTACACGAGTTGGCTCACGGCTGGGCCGCGATACGTCGTGGCGACGACACACCAATCCACTCCGGTCACATGACGTGGAACCCAATAGTGCACATGGGCGGATGGAGTTTGTTGATGCTCGCGCTTTTCGGCTTCTGCTGGGGTGCCATGCCGATCAATCCATCTCGCCTTCGCGGCCGATTTGGGGAAGCTTTTGTTGCGTTCGCGGGACCTGCCTGCAATGTGGTTCAGTTCATCGTGCTGTGCACCCTTGCTGTAGCTTGGAACTTATTTTCCGGTTCAGTCAGCGAACCGTTGCGCGGCAACACCGCAATGTTTCTCTTCATCGGCGCCATGATTAACCTGATGGGGTTTCTCTTTAACCTCGTGCCAGTACCGCCTTTGGATGGCTCGCGCATCCTCGCCGACTTTTACCGGCCTTATCGCGACCTGTTGCAGACACAAACGGGGGCAGTGATCGCCATGCTAGGGATGCCCATCATGTTCATGGTGGGCGGCAGGTTTTTGTGGACGTGGGCGATTGGCGGCACGGTTGCCGTGATTAAGACCGCCACGGAGCTATTGGGCGGGGTGAGTGCTTTTAAGGGATTCTATTAACAGCCGTAGGATGCGAAGTTGCGCGAGGCCAGCTAGGCAGGCCACGCGCCCGGTGTTGAATTTACGGTAAGCTCACATTCGGTTGTAACAGGGTGCCGAGGTGTAATCTGTCATTTTCCAAATGACGTGGCGATGAGGCGTGCCGCGCATCGCGGCGCTCAGCACAACAAGCGAACTTCATCGTCGGCGGGGTCTTGAGTCAATCATTCACTGCGGGCGATAATAAGCCATCATCTCCGGGGGCACTGACTTAATTCCCCGGCGCACCGCTTTGCCCACGGCGTATTCGAGCGAGCGCTTTACGCGGCGTTCCACCCGCTCGGTCACTTGCACCTCGTGGTCCTTCATCGCCGCGAGCGCGAACTGCCACGCCAAGAACTCCTCCAGACACCGGGGCTTATGAATGCCCAAGCCGATGGCGTGGTGGCCGACTTCGTGGAGAAAGATCGCCATTGACATCGGCGTTCGCGGCCGGGGCGATTCCAGATAGTTCGCCGTGCGACCGTCATGATAACGGATCAGCGTGGCCACGCCCGACATACCTTTGCGCCACTTCCTTACCCTGATATTATATTTCAGCAGCATCTGCGCCACGATGGCATCATAATGCTCTTGCTTGCTTGGTTTGCGGGCTCGTCTCCCTTTGATCGACTCGGCGACCACGCCTAGTGCGCGAGGCTTTGCGGTGGCAGTTAACACGCCGCCCTTGCCTGCGACGTTCAATGGAGATTTACTCACCCGGCGAGGTTTAACTCCGGCCCCGCCAAACTCGGTCGCCAATAAGCCTACTTCCAGTTCGCGCGCGGGCATCCGGCGCGGCTTTGTAAGTTTGGCCCGCGGTTTCTTTGGGCTTGGCACTGTGGGTTCTCCCACCAGCCCCAGGGCCTGCGCCACGGGGCGCATCAGATCCCACAATGGAAGGTAAAAACGCATGAGCTCTCGTAACAGTAAGCCACTCACCCCAGGACCGCCGCAAAGTCCGGCTTGAGCATAACTCTGCCTGCCTCCGAACCCAACCACATTTACCCACCCAAGATTCACCCGCGTACGTTTACTTAATTATATTACGTCACTCACCGATCTGTGGCCCGCTCTCAACGATCTCGAACCGCTTGGGCTGACGGCCCCGCGCGAAGTCCGCCCATGGCATCGCCTTACCGCCTGCGGGCTGAACGGTCACCAGTTGCAGCGCTGTCTGTTCACCGCATCGGACCAGCCCCGCCGCAGCGTCCACCAACGACCCTTCGAGAATATTACGCGGTGTCCCTTCTCCCAGATGCGCCTCTGGACCGGCGTGAGCACCCGCGTTGCTGAGTGGTGCGCCTTGCGCGACGGCCACTCTTAGCAGCTTCATCGGCTGACCTCGGAAGCGAACTGTTACACCGGGCCACGGCGTCAGGCCGTGAACCCGGCGGCGGCACTCATCGGCGTTACTGGAAAACCCAACCCATCCGTCGGCTTTGCTGAACTTTCCGGCCAACGTAACACAAGCCTCGTCTTGCACCGTGGGGGCCAGCCGTCCCGTGGCATGCCGGGCGAGCACATCAAGCATGAGAGGTGGGCCATCCGATGCTAACTGATCATGCAACTCACCCGCGGTGATGTGCGGAAGAATCTCGCGGTGTGATTGGCCCAGAATCAGACCGGCATCCATCTGTTCCGCCAGTGTAATTATACTATTGCCCGTGAAGGCGTCCCCGCCGAGAATCGCCGCGTTGATGGGTGCTGCGCCCCTCCAGCGGGGGAGCAGCGAAGCGTGCAAGTTAACCGCGAACCTATCCGCTAAGAGCTTCTGACCGAGCTTTTGCCCGAACGCGATGACAACCCATGCGGTCTGGCCCTCACCGCCGTGCTGCCGAATCGGTTCAACTACGCTCGCTTCATTCACCTTCTGAGGTTTGTACAAGGGCACGAGTGGCAGCTCCGCAGCGGCATACTCGCCGACGGGCGTCGGCGTTAATCCCCCGCCCCGGCCAGCAGGCTTATCGGGTTGAGTTACGATGGCACATAGGTTATGTGTTGCGGCAATCGCCCGTAGCGTGGGAAGCCCGAAAGCACCCGACCCAAAGTAAACAATGTCCATTCTGTATCAGGCACCTTAAGAGATTGAATAAAATGATTGAACACCATGGAACTGTATCCGGTTGACGGAAGAGGTTTATTCGGATGCAGTTGTGGAGAGCGAGTCTAAGTCATAGAAGGGATTAAAGGTGACCGCCCCGAGAAACAAACCGTGGAAGAATGAGTATTACGAGGTAGTCTTGATGGTTAAATAATG
Source organism: uncultured Phycisphaeraceae bacterium (assembly GCA_964450325.1). GTDB lineage: Bacteria > Planctomycetota > Phycisphaerae > Phycisphaerales > UBA1924 > UBA2402. The sequence continues at coordinate 5,090 of CAYVFW010000148.1, forward strand.
AAGAGAGTTTCCCTTTCGCCCTCGACACCACCCACCTATCCTGTCAGCATGCTCCGACCCTTCCTCCAGGCGCATTGGTCGAATGTCGCGATTGTGTCTTACGCGGTGCCCCCCGAGCTGCTGAGTCCGTACTTGCCCAAGGGGTGCCAACTAGACACCCTCCGCGGGGTTAGTTATGTTTCCCTAGTCGCGTTCGAGTTTGACGAAGTAAAGGTGAAAGGGTGGTCGATCCCTTTCCATACCTCCTTCCCGGAAGTTAACTTACGCTTCTACGTCCGCCACGGCAACGAGCGGGGCGTGGTCTTCATCCGCGAGTTCGTCCCCAAGCGACTGGTGGCGATGGTCGCCTCCGCCTTTTATAATGAGCCCTATAGCTGCGTGAAGATGTCGGTGGACACCCATCGGCTGCCCGACGGCACGCAAGTGAAGCATGTCGTGCATGTCGCCGGACATCGGCAGATGATTACAGTCGCGACAACCTCCCAGGCGCCTTTGCTGCCAACCCCTGAAAGCGATGATGCCTGGTTCAAAGAGCACGAATGGGGATTCGGCAAGGACCATCGGGGCCGGACGCTGCGGTACCGAGTGGCGCACCACCAGTGGTTAACTTATCACATCTCGTGGCACGAGGTGAAAATGGATTGGAAGCGGGTGTACGGCGAGAAGTGGGGATTCCTGCGGAACGCAAAGCCCGCGAGCGTTATCCTCGCCGAAGGATCTCCGGTAACGGTTTTCGCTGGCAGTGTCGTTTGACATACTTCATTCCGCGTTCGCTTTGAGTGTGAGCATATTAACGTTAGCTTCAATCTAACACGGCAAGCGAGCTTATTGTGAGGAGCGGTATGAATATAATATCATTCTAAGCACTGCTCCGCTGCTTCACGATCCCGCCCTTTACTGCCCCAATAACCTTAACAGCACCGTCGCGTATGAACCCGATGGAAGAGTGAACGTAAGTACAGCGGTAAAGCGGGCGGTTTTCGCCAATTCATCTCGCTGCACCGCCATCGTAACTTGATTGGCCTTTACTACAACAGCTCGCTTGCCGGGAGAGAACGCCGGACGGCGTAAGCCTGGTATCGTAAGTTGATCGGGCACGACTCCGAGCACCGCGAAAGCCTTGGTCGCGGACGCGCGCATCCTCGCGGGGACGTGCATCTTCGGCGAAGGTAAGTCAAGCTCACTATCCAACGCATCGTGCGCGACCGCGGGAAAGATAAGTCCATCCTCCTTCAGATTACTGGACTCAAGCAAGGCCCCACCTAACGAGCGAACGTACGTCGCCACGATCGAGTTCCAGATCAGAGATTGATAACTATCGATAAACATTTCCTGGTCCGCATAGGGAAGACTTACAAAAGCCTTCTGAAACGTTCCCCCGGCACCAAGCACCTCAAGCGCCTTTCGCGATGGGCATGGGGGACACGCGGCGAGTGCCGCCCGCCAGTCACCCCAGTGCGACGCCGCGGCACGCGTGAGCGCACGCCGCGAACCACTGTCTTTTCTCGCTGGTGTGCCGATCGCCAGACGCAACGCGCCTTCAAAATCACCGGCGATCAGTCTCGCCGCGACAAAGCCTTGTCCGTGACGGGCCGATCCGAAGCGCTGCTCGCCAAAGTAGTTGACACACTCAAGCTCGCCCTCTGGGGTCAGGAGTGAAGAACCTCGCTGGGTCAAGAGGCCGATATCCTGCCGCGTACATTCGCGAATTATGATTCTGAACGAGTTGTACGCGATGTCGAGCGACCGCAGAGGCGAGCGGGCGAAGCCTGCATGGACCGCGTGAAAACTCTGCGCCTCAATCGTTGGCTTATCCGCTTGTCGCCCCGGCAGGAGAGGAACACTCATGTGCTGGCGCGTAACGGCGTGTTTATCTTTTAGTCCCGCGTATCCGACCACGCCCGGCTTGAGCCCGAGCAGCTTGGCTAAACGCGCGGCAGCCTCGGGAGTCGTAAGTGTCGTTTTAGTTACGACATAAATATCAAAACCGCCGGGAGGCAGCGGAGCTTCTTCGATTACACCCGCGCGCAGAATCTCTTCCACGTTGAAATCTTCGGGCAGCCTTCGGATTACCATAATATTACTTTCGGGCCGACAACGTGATAGTGGCAGTCCCGAGAATCCGCACGCGGCGATACTCAACCTCGGCGATGTCGCCTACCCGCATCGATGTGAGTATCCGCACAAGTTCGGCTACATCCCGGCATGCCCGCCCGTTGATACCCGTAATGATGTCGCCCTTCCGCAAGCCGCCTTTGTTAGCTCGCTGCACCGCGGTGACAACAGGACCCTCTCCGTTCCCCGCTTCCACCTCGACGCCCAAGCTGGGATCACCGAGTTTAAGTGTTTCTCGCACGGCTGGCAACGCCCTTAGCCATGTGCGAAACTTACTATCCAGCTCGTCGGCATTGCCGCCCACAACCTCGAGCAACGACGTCAGGCCGCTCCGATCCTGCTCGTAGTGATCAACATAATGTTGGTACCACTGTGTGAGTTTACCCTGGTCCTCCAGAAACATAAAGAGTGACCTCGCCGCGGCGTAGTTGGCGAGCGGGCGTTGGCCGCTGAACTTCAGTGGCGGGAGCGTCACAAGCGTTCGAACGGGCATAAGCCTGCGGAGTGCTTCAAGGCGCTTGGAGATGTTGGTGCGCCAGGAGGGCGCGGGCGAGGGCGAGCCGGTCTCATCAAGATCATAATCTTCCATCAAGGAACATAAGCCTTCTTGGATCCAGATGGGGTGAAGTTGACCGCGCTGGGTGTTGTCCCGCCAGTGGAGGACGTGGAAGAACTCGTGGCGAAGAGTCGGCCCAAGGTCCATGCTGACGAGCCGCTTGGCATCGTGCTCGTACGCGCCACCGATGCTGCTCGTGCCGCCTAAAATTACGTCTGCGCCGTAGGTGCGGACAGCCCATCGCATGTAATCTTTGCGGGAGGGCAGAACCACCACCACCCAAGCG
>CAYVFW010000149.1:0-7986 GCA_964450325.1 uncultured Phycisphaeraceae bacterium
CTAAGAAGGCCTGGGAGTACGTGTGAGGGTGTGGGAGGTGAGTCCGCTACGCCGACGCGGGTCGGCCTCGGTATGCGCGTGAGCGAACGGAGCACGGCCCGAGCGGGCGCCCGGAAGCGTCGGCACCGTTCACGAGGTTGGGGTAGTGACGTTCAGAAGGCTTAGACTTACGTCGTCGTTCCGAAGGGCGACAAGCAGGGAGTAGTCATCCGTGGCGAGGGGTGACCGGAGAGCAACGGAAAGGTTGGTCGGGAAGTTGAAGTCGGGGAAGCTCGTGTTGTTAAACGGTTTGCCACCGAAAAGGAACTCCTCAGCGGATTGGGCGTGCCAAGTGAGTGTGGCTGGCACGGGCAGCGGCTTCAGCGTTCCTTTCTGGCCGGTGCGATTAACTGCGTGGTCACAAGATTGGCGGCGTCCGGTGTGCCACGCTCGAAGTCGGTAATGTTATTGACCGTCGTCTGGGCGATGGCCGTACACGCCTCATGGGTGAAAAAGCCTTGGTGGGCGGTGATGAGCACGTTGGGGAAGCTCATGAGCCGCACGAAAACGTCGTCTTGCACCACCTCGGCGGAGAGGTCCTTAAAGAACAGATCTCCCTCCTCCTCGTAGACATCCAGGCCCACGCTGCCGATGCGGCCGCGCTTGAGGGCCACGATGAGGGCTCGCGTGTCGATGACCCCGCCGCGGCTGGTGTTGATGAGCATCGCCGTGGGCTTCATCATCGCGAGCGCGGCGGCGTTGATGAGGTGCTTGGTTGCGGGGCTGAGCGGGCAGTGCAACGAGATAATGTCGGACTGAGCGTAGAGCGTGGGCAGCGGCACATATGTCGCGCCTAAGCTCACGCATGCGGGATTAGTGACTGGATCGCTCGCGAGCACGCGGCAGCCAAATCCAGACAGGATTTTGCAGACACCCTCGCCAATCTTGCCCGTGCCTATCACGCCCGCAGTCTTGCCATGCATGTCAAAGCCCATAAGGCCATCGAGCGAAAAGTTCTGCTCCCGGACGCGGTTGAAGGCACGGTGGAACTTGCGGTTAAGCGTCAGCATCAGGCCCACCGCGTGTTCCGCGACGGAGTAGGGCGAGTAGGCGGGAACACGCAGCACCGTCAGGCCGAGCCGGTCTGCTTCGGTGAGGTCCACGTGATTGAAACCCGCCGAACGCAGTGCCAGCATACGCGTACCCCCCGCGTGCAGGGCGCGAAGGATAGGTGCGGAGGCGTCGTCGCCCACGAAGATCGAGACTGCCGGGCAGCCCCGAGCTAGCTCCGCCGTTGCAGCGGTGAGTTGTGCATTGAGGTACGCCAGTTCGTGGGATGCTGCCGTACCCGCTGGCGCGGCGTTGGCCGCGTCAAGAAACGGTTTTTCGTACGGCTTGATGGAATAGATGGCGGCTTTCATGCACGATCCTTTCTGCGTCAGCGCAGCGGCGCGCTGAGTGTTCTCATTACCGTAGCCTCTTCGTTGGCGCGAGCGCGAACATCTCGTCCGCAGCCCGGGGATTATCGAACCCCTCGAAGTTCTTGCCCCGCGCAACAAAGTTGCCCCTAAACCGCCGAGTGAGAGCTAGCGTTTTTAGGACCATCTGGCCGGGGGCATTCGTGAATGTATTGAAAGGGTAGAGCCACGCCCGGAACTCAACGGCCGCTGAGCGGATTCGCACGCAGATGAGCGAAGAGTGGTCGGTTGAGGCTGAGAGACCCCTGCTATGAAGCGTCTGGCCGGGGTTCGAGCGGGAAACAGAGTGAAACCTCGTGCTGCCCGCCGTCTCGACTACCGCTGCTCGCGGCGATCCTCGGGTGAACCCCTCCTCACCCGCCGTTCAGCAATGAGCCGGGTAACGGACGCACACCTATTAAAAGGGGTGACAGACCCCACGAACGAACGTCTCGCACTCTATTGAAAGGAACCACTATGAAAATCTCCAAGTCCGCGTTCATTGTCCCCGCCGCCCTCATCGGCCTTACGTTCGGGTTATCCGGCTGCGATAAGACCGAAACAAGTTCCAAAACTACCACCACCACCACTCAGAAGTCTCCTCAGGGCGATGCCAAGACTACCACAACCACCGAAAAGAAGACCGAGATCGATCCCAAGTAGACTATTTTGGCTTGGGTGCAACGAAGTTGAATTCAAAAGAGCGGGCTCATTGCCTGCTCTTTTTCTTGCGCGCTCGTGGCTTTAAAGCTATCTCTTAAAAAGGGTCAGCGCGGGCGACCACGGCGTGATGACGCAGCAATCCCCTTCATCAGATGAATAAAATAATTTTCATCATGCGGTTCGCCCAGTTCGGGCTCGCCTTTTCCACCCTCGTTCCCGCGCTTTAAATACTTCGAGAGGGATTCGACGGAACTGAACTGGCTTGCCCAAGACATTTGGCACTTTTGGTGCCAGATCGTAGAATGAAATGTTCGACGGGCCCTAGCTGAGGCGTCTCCTTCAGGCCGCTCTAGGAAGAGGCCAGAGGCAATCTGACTGAGGCGGAGAATGCTCCAAGGCCGACCCTTCAGATATCTAAACGGACCATTGCCGGGCATCCTCGTAACGTCTCTCCGCGTGCCCCCCACCCCCCAGGGGACCGCCAACTACACCGTCGCGCTCGTCAACGTAAGCAGGCGTCGCTGTGGGTGCGGAAGGGTGTTCCGAAGGATAAGCGATGCGAGCCGCGGCATTTGAAGCACGGTGGGGTGGAATCCGCAACGACCGGAACCTTGGCTTCTGCTTCGTAACTTTTCAGCGCTCTCCTACAGTAACACATTGTAAGTTCACCAGCGGATCGGGCCGATGCGCTTCAACGTTGGTGATCACTCGTAGTTTAACGCCTTGCGTTACGTCATTGCTCATGCCGAGTTACCATCGCGCATCATGCACTCTCGCGCCCGAGTTTGATTTTGTTGGAGCTCGATGAATAGTTACAATCGTTGAACATACCTTACGTTGACAAAGCACCCCTTAAGGTGTGCCCCGTACGGAAGAGTTAACATCGGTTGCGAAGTATGCGCCGCTTGACGCATACTTACGCCTTTACCGCTTCTACAAACTGCCCCTTGTCCAGATTAATAACCCGCGATGCGGCTTCGGCGCTGTGCGGGTCGTGGGTCACCATGATGATGGTCTTCCCAAACTCTCGGTTCAGGCGCTGGAGCAGTTGCAGCACTTCCTTTGCGCTGGCTGCATCAAGGTTGCCGGTGGGCTCATCGGCCAGAATTATGTCAGGATCGGTTACGATTGCCCGGGCGATTGCTACGCGCTGCTCCTGCCCGCCCGAGAGCTGGCGGGGAAAGTGGTCGAGCCGATCATCCAGGCCAACGAGCTTGAGCGCCGTGGTGGCATTCTCGCGCCGCCGCGACCTCGACAGCGTCGTAAGCTTCAGCGGAAGTTCAACGTTCTCCAGTGCTGTAAGTACCGGGAGTAAATTGAACGCCTGAAAGACGAATCCCAAGTGGTTGTTGCGCCAACGCGCGAGGTCGCGCTCGCCCATGTTCGCGGGCTCCTCACCTAGCACAACCAGCCGCCCTTGGGTTGGTTGGTCCATTCCCGCCGTCATATGCAACAGCGTGCTCTTTCCTGAGCCCGACGGGCCCATCAATGCAACAAACTCGCCGCGATTGACGGTTAAGTTCACGCTCTGGAGCGCAATGACCTTTGTCTGTCCGCGCTGAAACTCTTTGGTTAGATCAATAGCTTGGACAATCGCTTCGGACACGTGTGATTCCTTTAATGCTTACGTTGGCCATGCAGGGCACTTACAACCAAAAGTCCGTGTATTACTTTTTGATTCTGATTGGTTGGGCTTCGCTCAGTCCATCTGGCGGGTTGAGGATAACGTCCTCGCCGCCGCTGAGCCCGCGGCGTATCTCGACCTCGCCACTGGGGTTGACGCTGCCGAGAGTTACAGTCCGGCGCATCGCCAGCCCAGCCTCGACAACGTACACCACACCATCACGCACCGCGCTGCTTGGAACACGAATCGCGGGGCGGTCAACAGATGCTTGCGCGTCGCTCTGACGAGACTTATCGAGTGCATCTTGCGATAGAAACGAAACCGTTGCGTTCATTTCCGGCTTAAGCAGCGCGTCTGGGTTAAGCACTTTCACTCGAACCTGAACGGTAGCTTTTTGACGATTAGCTTCGGGAGCGATCAAATACACGACCCCATCATACTTTTTGTCCGGGTAGGCGTCGGTCACGACCGAACAGGGCTGCCCTACCTGCACTTTTGCGAAGTCGTTCTGACTTACGTCCAGTTCCACGCGCAGATCGTCAAGGTCCGCGATCGAAACAACATAACCTTTGGCTCCCCGATCACCGACGAAGCCCGTCGTAACAAACTCGCCAACCTCCACGTTGCGTTCGAGTACAGTGCCTGCAATAGTGGAGCGGATGACTGTATTCTTCAAGTCAATCTGCGAGAGTGCGAGCGAGCCTTCAAGCTGCCGCACGACGGCTCGCTGCGCGGCGATCTGCTCCACGCGCGGGCCGAGTGTGACCAGTTCCAGCCTTTGGAGCTGCAGGTCAAGCTGTGCCTTGCGCGACTGGGCCAGCGTGCGTGCTTCGTCAACGTCGCGGAGTCTCACTGCTCCCGAAACATCGAGACCCTTCAGCCGTTCATAGTTCAGCTCGGCATCTGTTAACTCGGCCTTTGCTCGATCAACGGCGGCCTGCTCTTGCGCGATCTCCTGCGGACGCGATCCTGCTTCCAGTTCCGCAAGCTTCGCCCTCGCCGCGTCAAGCTGTCCCTGCTCCTGCGCGACACGGGCCTTGTACTCGTCATCCTCCAGCCGGACCAACTCCTGCCCCTTTTCAATTTTGTCGGCTATTTCCACGCCTACCCACGCGACACGCCCAACCACTCTGCTTGCTAGTTCAATCTTCGCCGCGGCGGCCACGTATCCCGTCGCACTCAGCAAGACCAGATCACTCTCCGTCACAGCCCCTTGGGGCACCCGCACTTGAAGAGTTTCTACGACCAGGACAGCCGTGCGCTTCTTCCAAAACCACCCGCCCGCGCCAGCACCTAAGAGCAGTAAGACCACGAGGGTCCAAGGCCACCATGATCGCTCGCCGCGACGCGCTCGCTCTGACTTATTGATCCGGAGTTTCTCAAGTTCGCCATCCACGGGCATTAGTTCAACCCTCTCGCATCGATGCGACGATGCCCTTTCTTGATGCGGACCAGGCGGGCAGCAATCCGCCCACCACTCCGATGACCGCGGCAAAAACGAGTCCACCAGCAATCGCAACCGAGTCGATCTTGAACCTGAACGACATTTCGCTAAAGGTCTGAAAGTTCCCAATCCCCGCCGACAAGTTATTCAGCGGCGCGGCCAACGCTACACCCGCTAGACCACCGATCATCGCCAGCACAACTGATTCGAGCACAAATGAAGTTAAGATGGAACGACGGCTGAATCCCAGCGCACGAAGCGTTCCGATTTCTCCAGACCGTCGCGCCACCGCCGCGTACATCGTGTTCGCCGCGGCGAAGCCCGACCCCACCGCCATAACGATCGAGACGAAAAAGCCGATGAACTGAAGCACAGTTCCGGTGGAGGAACGGGTCAACCCCGCGTAGTAATCTTGTTCTTCGATTCCTGCCGCGCCCAGCCGCTGGTTATCCTTGATGGCCTGCTTAAACGCGGGCACTCCCGAGATTGACTCTAGACGGACCAGAACGGAGTTGGAACCCCCCTGCTGGTCATAATCACCACGCAACTGATTCAGGTCGGTCCAGAGTTCGGAGTTGGACGCCGAGCCTCCATTGACAAACTCGCCAACAACCTCCCACGAACCGCGTCCGAATCGAAGCGATTCTCCGATGCGTGCCGCGGGGTAGCGCAGGGCAATGCCTTCGCCAACGACGACTTCGCGCTTGCCCGGCTGGTTCCAGCGTCCACCTCGAAGTGTGGCCCCTTCGCGAAGCTTGAGGCCGATGGGCAGCATGCCGCGAACGGTGACGTTCATGCCGTTGGGGCTTTCGATGCTGGGCAGGTTGACGATCGTGATGCCTTCGGGCGATGCAATGGGTTCACCCGCCTCATCTTTGGCAAGGCCGGGCATTCGACGGATGATCTGATAACTCTCCTCCGTTAACGTGGAGTTGAGTTCCGCATCGGTGCCGGTACGCAGCACCAACACGTGGAGCGGGTCGCCGCTGCCTGCAAAGACAGAGTCGATCCCGCGCTTCATCGCGATCGAGGTGATCAGAACGGCGACGGTCAGACCAATCCCGAAGGCGGTCATGAGCGTCGTGCCTTTGCGCTCGAGCAAGTTGCGGAGGTTGTAGCGAATCGGTACGCCCATGGTGTACTCATCCAGTATAACGTAACGACTCGACAATATTACGACGCGAGGCCAGAATTGCCGGCACAAACGCGGCGGCGACCCCGATGAGCAAGGCGGTGGCCAACACCACCATCGCTACCTCGGGAGTTAACTTCATTGCTGCGCCAAAGTTGCCCAAGCCAGCAGCCGCGGCGGTAGTCAAGAAGAACGTGATGCCGATTGCAACACCACCACCAAGAAGCGAGATGAGCACCGACTCGCCAATGACGGTTTGCAAAACCTCCGACGGTGCGTACCCGAGGGTGCGCAGGATGGCGATCTCGCGGGTTCGTTCGCGCACGCTCATCGCCACGGTGTTTGCGCTGACTAGCAGAATCGTGAACGTAACCGCGGCACAAATGACCGCGAGATAGAGTTTGACGTTACCCAGAAACGCAAGGAAGGAAAGCGAAAACTCTCGTTCAGATTCGGTTTTGGTAGGAAACGGGGAGTTGTCGAACAGAGCGTCCACCGCTTTGGCGATGCGGGGAACATCCTCCGGCGTCTTTGCCAGAATCGCATAGGTACCCACGGTGTCGGCGCGAGGTGCCCCTGAAGCTTTGAGGAGTTCAGAGAGATACTCGCGATGAAACCACACGCTTTCGGTATTGGGCGGATGGTCAAATATCACTTCAACCGTAAGTTCAAGGTTCACCGGATAGATATCACCGCTGATATTCATGCGGTCCCCGAGCTTCAGCTTCTTATCCGTTGCGATCTTTCGCGCAACCGCCGCGCCGGTGCGATTACGCTCGAAGGCTTTCCATTGCTCTTGCGGCGCGCTGTTGTCAACGTAAACTTTCCTCATTGTTTCAGGATCGACAGCAAAGCGGCCAAAGAAGTTTTTGGGTGTGGTGTCAATGTAAACGCCACCAAACCATGTGTTTGCGGAGACGGAGTCAACACCATCAATCGCGGCAATCCGCGCCTGATGTGCGGCGGGCAGCAGATTAGTCAAGGAGACCTTGTGACGGGTGATCAGTTGCCGCGCTTCCGAGGGCGAAGCTGGCGGCGCGAAAAAGAACCCTTGGTACAACGCAACCAACAGCCCCAACACCGCCAACGACACCGCCGTGCTCGCCAATGTGAGCAGGCTTCGCCGACGATGCCGCAGGATGTTCCGAATTATCAGCGGGGCAAGGCGGAGCATTGAAACTATGGTAGGGATAAGTTCGCAACGTCGGCGGTTTCAGATTCGGATTGATAGCTCCAAAGCCTTCGCGTCGGGCCAGTGCCATCGGCATCGAAAACTCGACGGCAGGGAGGCCTAGAGGGGGTTTTGTGGCGAGTGCGGGGCGCGGCGACGCGGCAGCAAATCTGGCAACACACGTGCGCCGAAGCGACCCCGGAGCGCCTGAAGCAGAAAAACCCAGCCCCTAAAACTCAGGGGGTAGTGGGGGGTCAGTGTCTGGCATGCTCCCGTGGAAAATAACAGAATGCCCCCCGAAGGACTCGAACAGTTCCGCAAACCATCGGAAAATGCGCAGTTTACCGCAGTCGGCGGCATGAATTTCGGCACGTTTGGTGAAGATCATGCGTCTCCCGATGCCGGTTCTCCTTTCGATCCCGATCTCGCGGTGGTCGTGGCCGCATGGACCGACCTTCCCGTTGCGCTGAAAACTGGGATTCTGGCGATGGTGAAGTCCGCTGCGATACCTCGCCC
>CAYVFW010000150.1:0-7955 GCA_964450325.1 uncultured Phycisphaeraceae bacterium
ATCTTGATACATTACATTCAGAGATTGCACGGGCGTGGCTCGGGTTTGAAGCGCAGGCACTGAGGCAACGGCAGGTGGTGACGCCGGCGACGTTTCGTGCGTATCTGCGGACGAATCCCGCTTGGACTGATTTACGTTCTGATCTTGACCGCGTAGGCAGGGGCCTGGACGCGCTTGAATCGCTGAGCCTTTCGCGCGCATCGAGGTGGGCCGCGCAGCGGCAACTATTAGAGAAGACCTGCCCGCCCGACCCGGCGGGTTCGGGCAGAAAGATGTTTACATATTATGAGTTTGATGAGTGCGTACGCGGGATAGACAACACAGCAGTTGCATATCGAGCGGCGTGGAAGGTGGCGATAGTGCAAGAAGTGCAGACTCAGGCGGCGTTGGACACCGCCCGGACGCTGGCGCAGCGTGCTTTTGAGCAGGGTCAGGGGCGGGTTGATTACCAGATCCTGGTGGGCGTGGTGCAGTTTCGGCTGGGAATGCGTGCGAGATCACTCGCCCTTCCCGGACAGGCACAGAATTACTTTCGTGAAGCCGCAGGTACGCTAAGCGGCTCGCTTGCCAAGCTTCGCGAACGGCCCAAAGATCGCGCGTTTGGTGGAGAAGAGTTAGCGATTATCTATTTGGCGAGCGCACATCTGGCGGGGTCAGACCTATCGGGTACGCGAGCGCGTCGGGACAGCGGGTTGGTGCTTCTTGGGCAAGCCGCGGCGGCATTACATACATCGCTGGATGACGTTGAACCGATGTCGCTGACGCTGGCTCAGATTGAATCGTGCGATATCACGCCGCCGGTGACGGCAGCTGAGTTTGAGCGCAGCGCGGCGCGATATGCGTTTCAAGAAGCGAGAGCGTTGTCGAAGAACTCTGGTGTTGCGCCCAGTACGACTCCACTATTAGAGGAGTAATTGTCTTCACAGCGTGCGCGAAATAGCCATTTTCGGCGAGGCTCTGAGTAGGATAACTCATCCCTAAAAGTAGAGTCTTTCGAGGAAAGGTGATAAATCTTTTCATTCTTCATGTGTTTTTAACTTGTGATGCGCGAGGATTGCGGTTAGAATGCTGTGTGTTGCCCGAGCCGCGTGGGCTCGACAAGTTTAGAGGAAAAGGAGACAGAGACATGAAGAATGTAGCTATGTTTGCAGCCGTTGTGGCATGCGCCGCCGGGTCGGTGAGCGCGATTGTCATTGATTTCGACGACCTGGCCACAGGGACCGCGATCTCGAATCAGTACTCCGAAGCGGTGTTTTCTACCGTTGCTTCTCATTTTAACGTTGCCTTGGGCTTCGCTGGCATTTCACTTCCCAACATCCTTTGCACTCAGGTAAACGGTGGCGCGGTGGATTGCCTTCAGCCGGTGTTCGTAGATTTTACCAACCCGGTTAACAATCTTTCGTTTCTTGCTGTCGAGCCCAACCAGTTTGGCACGGTTGCTGAAGTGAATATCTTCAGCAGCAACGTGTATGTCGGTACCGTGCCGATCACCGGCCTTGGTCCTGCCCCGGGGCGGTTCGGCAGTGGGAGCGTAATTGTTGACCTCAGCGCGTTCACCAACGTGACGCGCATCGAGATCGTCGCGCCGGCGGGCTTCCCCACGATTGATAACTCCGAAGGTGGTAACGGTGTCGGTTACGATCTCTTCACGTTTGACGTAGTGCCCGCCCCCAGCAGCATCGCGCTTTTGGGCGTGGGGGCGTTGTTCGCTGGTCGCCGCCGCCGTGCGTGAGCGACTTTGTGAGGTGTACGAAAGAATTCGCAGTTGCGGCCCGGAGGCTTGATCTCCGGGCCGTTTTTTCATCTCATGGTTGTTGCGAAATATTATGTTCGCACCGCGACCGCGAGCAGTTGAACCAAAGCAGCGAATACCGGCACCGTGGCCATCGCGACGACGCAGGAAGACATGACAGACCCGAGCTGCGGGCGCCGACGGCCAACGATCTCAATTATGACGATGACGACTGTGATGCTCAGGCATTTGAGTAGCACGGCGCCCCACAGGCCAAACTGCTTGATCACCCAGTCCGCGAAGGTATTAAGTTCTGCGACGTAAAACCCCGGAACGTCGAAGCGGAAGAGAATGGTGTGGGTAAGCATTATATCTAGCGCGGAAAGCAGCACGAACCAGCAGTACTTGTTGGGGTAAAGGACGGGCCGGTTGGTGAGCTTCTCGGGAATTGATAGTTCGATCGGAGAGGTCGATTCAATTGGGCCAGATTCTGGCGAAGATTCGGGCGGTTTAGCTGTGGAGAGTGCATCGGTTGAGGCAGCGCGGCGGGGATTCGGGCTGGTGGGGTCGTCTGCAGCTTCTGAAGTTGGCGTGGAGGGGGAATTTTTCATGATGGGTAAGATCGGCACGTAAACGAGGGTCGAATCGGTGCGGCTATTGTCTCACACAGGATTTCGCCGATCTGGCGGTACCGGTGAGGGCGGGGGCGAGGTTCATGTTTTGAACGGCATGGACACCGAGCGCGAGGGTGGGGAGTGCGAAGAACGTTCTGCGGGCATCTCTATTGTTCAGGGGCAGGCGATACGGTAGGAATCGGCTGAACTGAACTCGGGATGCAGTTTCCCTCCTGCCGTAGAGATTGGGTTTATGAGTTGCAGGTCTAGAGACAGCGTAGATGAGGAGGGTTGATTGCAGGACGGATCTGATATAACGGGGATGAGGGAGCCGCTGGGGAGCTGCTTATCTAGAACGAGCCATTCGGGAACAGCGACGCGGCGTGAAGAGTTAATGGAATAGTGCCATGAACAGATACGAACAAGAAGTATTTCGTCCGGACAGCTACACCAAGGCAAGGGCGGTTTCGCAAAACTTTGTGCGCGGTGCGGCCCGGGGTTTCTCGCTCCTAGAACTCATGCTGGTGATGGCGATCATTGGTATTTTGATCGCATCGGCGGCGTTCAGTGTCGCGGGTGCTGGCGCGCGAGCAAAGGCGCAGGTTACCCGGGCGAGTTTGAGCACGATCAAGGGTGCGATTTCGGCGTACAACATTACATTCAGCACGTATCCAACCACGTTGCAGACCCTAGTGGTCGTCAAGCCGCCGTTCTTGGATGATAAGAAACTCCAGGATGGGTGGAGCCGCGAGTTTATGTATAGCCCGCAGGGGCGGAGCCGCGAGCAGCCGTATCTGCTCGGCTCGTCGGGTGACGACGGCATCGCGGGCAACGAGGACGACATCGATGTGTGGACAATGGACAAGTAAGCAAGAAGCGGATGGGTGAGCGTGGTTGGCAAGTGACGCGGCGAAGACAATGCGAACGCAGCATCCTCAAAGTTCGCGTGGTTTGATCGCGCCCCGAGGTGCACTGCGGAGGGGAATTACGTTTTTGGAAGTGATGTTGGCGGTGGCCCTGCTCGCGCTGGTCACGGCGATGATTATGGTGGCGATCAACACCATGATGGCCGCACAGATCGTGCAGCGTCAGCGGCTTGGGGCGGCGGAGCTTGCCAACGGGATGATACTTACGTATCTGGATGACAAACAAAAGCTGCCATCAAGCAGCTCGATGCTTAACTACGGGCGAGACCTGTATCGTTGGTCGTACACCGAGCAGCCAGCCACTCTCAAGCCCGCGCGTGAAGAACAGCTTACAGCGAGGGGTAACAGTTCCATCTCGCTCAACCGCATCAAGTCGGTAACGTTTCATGTTTGGTTAAGCGAGAAGAGCGGGGGCGTTTCAACGCTTGACGAGGCGGCGGGAAGCTCGGTGCATATGGCGCTTTCGCGTATCGTGGATCCGGTTGCGTTGAGAAACCCCGATGCGATCGAGCGGATGCTCAAAGATCCGAAGGCGTACCAAGAGTTTATCGCAAACTTTACGAACAACCCGGGATCGCCCGCAGGGAGGCCGGTTCAGACCAAACCCGCACCGGACTCGCGTGGCAAAGGTAAGCCCGCGCCAGGAGGTGGCAAGTGATTCGCCGCCCTGGATTTACATTACTGGAAGTGGCTCTTGCTACGGCCTTGGGCGCGCTGGTTGTGCTGGTGACGGCGGGTGTTTTCGTTCAGATTGACCGGACCGAGACGATACTGTCCCGGCGGGCGGATGAATCAAATCAGCTTGCGAACTTACGTCTGGTCGCTCAGCGGATCGTCAGTACCTTGGTGATGTCAAACGATCCGTTGCCGCCCAAAGCTGAGGGTGAAACATTCGGCTCGTCACGAAGCACGCGTGACTCATCGGTTCCCTTGCCGGTGCCGCGCCTGATACTGGAGGCGGACCCCAGGGCGCAGGGTGTTACGTTGGTAACCGACGGAAACGGTGAATGGAAGCCCGACTCCAGTGCGGTTCAACGCTTAGAAGTGGTACTTGCTGATTCGCCGGTTCCCGAGGGCGAGATGGATATTTTCGCGAAAGCACGACGCGGTTCGAGCGGGCGGACCTCGGACAAGTGGTGGGTTCGGGGCGATGTGGAGCGGGCTAGCGAGGGCGGTTCGAGCGGTGGTCGGAGCGGCAAATCAAGGGACAGTGGTGCCGCGAATGGGGCCGCGGATGAGGCAAAGACCGACGGGAAGCCGGGCGACAAGTCCGCCAAGGATAAAAAGAGTGGGTTATTTGACCGAGAGGGTACTGGGGTCGGTGGGGATAGAACGAGAGCAGCGGGAGACAGCAGTCGCGATGACCGTCAGCCCGCTGCTGATCCTTCGGCGGAAGAGTTAACTCCGGTGCGGGCGGTGCGAGGTGCTCTTGAGTTACGTCGCCAGCCGCTCACGCCGCGTGAGGCACGCGAGCGGATCTCACAAGATAATGTTGATGCGTCTGGGGTGCCGACGCCGTACGCGTGGGAAGTGTGGTGGGTGCCACTACCGCCGCGGGCGTTGGGCTCGGCGGAGCCAAGTCGCGAAGACATTGGTCTGGCTGGTGAGCCGTATCTCGTGGCTCAAAACATCGTGTTTTTTAAGTGGGAGATGTACGATGATGACGGGGAGAAGACGCAACTAAAGTCTACCTGGCAGCAGCAACTTCCTGCTTATGTTCGCCTGACGGTGGCGACGGTCTCGGGTATGACGTCGAAGTGGATGTTTGAAATAAACTGGGGTCGGGGACCGGAGGTGCCACCTGCGGCGGCAACGGCGGGGCCCAAGCGCGCAGAGCCCGTGGGCGGGACAAACCCGGCGAATCAAGATGGCAGGCAACCCGCAGTGACCCCCCCAACTGGGTTGACACCGGGCGTAGGTCGCCCTCCGTCTCGACGGTCGCCTGCATCTGGACGCAGCGGCGGCACCCCTAAGGAAGGTAACTGATGAAGAAGAGTTACGTGGGACGAGGGGAAGGGTTGGCGGGGTTCGCGCTTCCGGTGGTGTTGTTGCTTGTGCTCGTGTCGGGTATCGTAATTGCCGCGATGATGCAACGGCATGTGTCTCAGGCGATGACCACACAGCGCGAGATCATGCAGTATACGTTTCATCACGCCAGCAAAGGGGCTCAGGAAGCAATCGAAGCGTGGCTAAGGCAGTCGGGTGCGGTGCAGAATATGGCCCAGGCGCTGGGCGAGAATGGGCACGCCTTCGACATAGAACTAGACAGCGGTTTCACTGTGAAAGTCAGCCTTCAAGATGCCCAGGATAGCATTTTAGTAGAGATGGCCGGGCTGGGCGCGCCTGCTCGTGAACTCGCTCGCGCCATGATCGACGAACTTACCGCGAGTGCTGGGCCGCAGGCGGTGCGGTTTGTCCGTAGGGAGGGGCCGCTGGCGATTAGCGTGAACTCCGCGCCCAAAGAAGTGCTTTTCGCGGCGGTGAATGCGGTGACAGATGGCGAGGGTACCGACAACTTAGTGGATGAGATTCTGCACGCGCGTGAGGACGGGCCGATGAATCCGCAGGGATTGCTGGAGGTGTATACACAAGCCGATGTCGCGCCCGAACTTCGGCAGCGTCTGGCATCGGTCCTTACCGCCCAGCCCTCGCTCTGGAAGGTAACGGCGGAGGCGATTCCGTCTGCGGCGGTCTATACAGGGCGGCCCAACCGGCGGTTTTGCGGTTTGGTAGTCATGAGCGGCATGCCCGGAAGTAATCCGCGTGACAGGGTCGCGGCGTTGCAGCCAAACTCAATGATTACGTCGTGGCAAGATTGCACCGAGCAAAACCAGTAGGTGAGCGAAAAACGGAGAGGGAGTGTTGCGACGACCCGAGGGAGAGCCGCTGCACGCGGGGCAGGGTGCGTCTCAGCCTCGCCAGGGGGCAGGCGACTTGCACTGCGGCGACGTACCCTTCTCTTTGCTGCGGTTGTTAGAGCACGCTGTGTAAAGATTTGAAGGCGGAAATTGAAGTAGATACTGCTTATGTTGCTATCAGCCACAGATCGTGCCGGAATTGCGGGCCGGACCAGGGCGGCGCAGATTGGCGCGGCGGTGCTTTTCGTGGCCGCTGGGGCCATTATCGCGTTGGGCGTTCCGGGGCTCAAGTTACCCTCTTCGCGAACGCTTGATACTGATCCGGCTGCGGTGGTGGCGGACGTCGCCGGTCCATCGGCGCAGCTTCAACCGCAAGTTAATTATGCCGCTATCGCTGATCGCCTGGCGATGATAAACAATAAGCCGGTGTTGCCCGTCGTTGTTGAGCCCCCCAAGTCCGATGGCGCGGTGGTTGAGGCGGTGGCGCCGCCGCCGGTTGCAGAGATCGCCAAGTACCTGGGTCCGGTTTCACTAGGTGCCACTAAGATGGCGCTCATCGTGAAGGACGAGAAACAAATATTTATTAAGATCGGCGATAAAGTCGGCGATGCGACGCTTGAGTCTGTCTCTGATGCTTCCCTTTCCTTTACCATCAATGGCTCGACAACTACTGTCGAGCTTACGCCCAAGGGTACTGATGTTGTGACGCATGCGGGTGCTGGCGGCGGTGGCGCAAGCTCATTTCAAAGGGCTGGAGGTAAAGCCTTAAATCAGATGGGACGAACGCCGAACAATAACCAGAACATCGTCGCGGCCCAGCGTGCGGAACTGCTTCGGGCACAGGCCAGCCGACGCAATTCCGGGGTGGTGCCGGTGCAAAACAGTCCGGGGTCTGCGTATGGACACATCATGGCAGATCCGCAGCGTCGGGCACGATTCAGCGAAATTCAGACGAAGCTGAGGGGTACGGGCGAGTATAAGTCCGCGATTGAACTCGATGAGGCCGCCGCGAAACTCACGGAAGAGGAGTTTCAACAGACTTCGGGTATGCCGCAGTCGAAGCCAAATTAAGGATTAAATGAGCGTACGGATTTGTTATGTTCAAAGAGGAGATCGGGGCGCCACAATCTGCGGGCTGCGGCTTGTGGGCCAAGCTACCTCGGCGGTTTGGCAAGCTCCTAGCGATTCAGCAGGTAGCGGTGGCGTGGCCGACGCCTCCGCCGCAGCCGCGGGCTGGATCAGCGATCAGCTTCGTGCTACGCGCGACACTCGCACGCTTTCGATGCTGTGTTTGGATGTTGACGGCTCAACGTGCTGCTGGTTAAGCAGCCCCAGTGAAGAGCCGTCAATCTTGAACGTAGTGGCGCGAAGCAGCTCGGCACTTCAGAGCGAGAGCGATACAGCTCGGGGCAGTGCGGCCATCGATTTTTATGCGCCAAGTGTGCAGGATTCAAGCATTCAGGCTCTTTCTCGGGCGGATGCAACCGGCTCAACGAGCGCGCAGCGGTCGAGCGATCAACGTAAGTCAAAGGCGGCAGAAAAAGTCCGGCGGGCGGCCGGTGGCCCCACAGTCGCTTCGCAGCGACTGGCAATCTTGGCGATGACAGACGTGCCCGCAAGGCTGTTGGTGGATGCGCTGGATAAAGCTTCGATACCTGTTGAGTCTGCGGCGTCGTTGTGGCATGCCATGGCACTCGCGTGGGACCCAGGCTGGACGGCCAGTGGTGAAGCGAACGCCGCAGGCGCTGACCCGCTGGTTTCCCTCGCTGCGACCGAGATCTGCGCCACTATTGTAATTGATGTGGGTAGCGACTTGAGCGCACCT
>CAYVFW010000151.1:0-7893 GCA_964450325.1 uncultured Phycisphaeraceae bacterium
GTAGAGAGGGGCGCGGAAAAGGATGCCGCCGATACCGCACATAAGAGGCAAGAATAGGCCCACGGGGGCGCGGGGCGGGGCGAAGTGGGACGGATATTACGTCGGGACGCCGAGGGCTTTGCGGACGGTCTCGATAAGTTTTTGAAGTTGGAAGGGCTTGAAAAGAACACCCTGCAGGCCATCTTCGTGAGCACGAACAATGGAGTGGTGGGGATCGTAACCAAAGCCGGTCATGAGTACGACGGGCACGCCGGGGCAGTAGATTCGGGCGGCGGCGAAGACTTCGTAACCCGTGGAGTCGGGCATGTGAATATCGCTGATCACAAAGTCAAACTTGCCGGGATCTGCTGCGAGCGCCTCGATCGCGAGTTTGCCGTTCTCGAAGACGCTGACGATGCCGCCCTTCATCGAAAGATAATCTCCGATGAGCCTTCGAATATTATGTTCGTCATCTGCGACGAGTACGCGTTTGCCGATGAGCACGGGCTCAAGCTCTCGATCGGCCATGGCTTTTTCGACGTCGAGCAGGGATTGCGGACCGGCGGCGCAGGCTTTCATGCGAGAGCGGATCGAGACA
This sequence comes from uncultured Phycisphaeraceae bacterium, assembly GCA_964450325.1. Classification (GTDB taxonomy): domain Bacteria; phylum Planctomycetota; class Phycisphaerae; order Phycisphaerales; family UBA1924; genus UBA2402. Next base: position 578 of record CAYVFW010000151.1, read on the forward strand.
AGATCGTCGCTGATCTTAATCAGGTGCTCTTTGACATAAGGATCCGCCTGGTCGTGAACGAGCAGAAGATCAACCTGATGGGCGATATCCTGTAGCGGTTCATCGAGCTCGTGTGTGACGCGGACGGTGATCGTTTGATTGGTTACGATTCGCTCGACCACGAGAAGATCCAGCATGTTGAGTGCCATGGCGACGTAGCGTGCGAAGATCTCACCCAGTTGCCGGTCTTCTTCGCTGAATGCCGCGGCGTTCATACTTTCAACGTTCATAACGCCGATGATTTTGTCGTGGACGCGGAGGGGAATCGTAAGCGAACTTTTGGCCCCTTCGACGCCTTGTATGTAGAGGGGATCTTTGCAGATATCGTTGCAAAGATATGATCGACCGCTGGCCGCGACGTGCCCGGTGATGCCGTTATTCTCGAGCCGCGGGCGCAGAATAAACGCATCGTACTCGAGGGGGACATTATGTTTAATAACCAGCACGAGGCGGTCGGCACGCTCGTCGAGCAAGCGGATAGCGAAATGATCAAAGTGTAAGAGCGTCGCGGCGATCTTAACAATGCGCTCTTCGAGTAGTTCGAGCCGCTCCATCGCGTTGTACTTACGAACAACCTCTGCGTCAATCCGCATCAGATCCGCGCCGGCTTGGTCGATAGCGGCGATTTTCTGCTGCAGTCGGCGGGTAGGGGTTACATCGGTGACAACAATTACGATAGCATCGCTAGGAAGCCCGGCGGAGGCCGCCGAGGCGGGGAGGGGAGAGAGCGTCAGCGTGTAATGCTTATCTTCTTCGGTAATGGCGATCGTTTCGCGCGGTGGCTCGTAAGTTTGGGGAAGCGACACGCTTTTGGGAGGGTGCGGGTGAGCGCGATCGAAGTTGCGGGCGGCGACGGCGAAGCGTTCTCGCAGCGCGCTTGGCAGGGCCGCGATAAACTCATTGACCCAGACAAGTTCGCCGGTGCGCGTGAACAGGCCGACGCCCTCTCCGATGGCATTGAGAAGCACGCGGCCTACGCCTCGGAGTGCGTCGTCGATCGTGGCGGGCGCAAGTCCCGAATGTGTTGGAGTCTGAGTCACGCTGCCGACGAGGGTAGCGTGCGGAAGAGAGAAGCCTCCGCATCGAACAGCCCAATCATCAGAAACAGGTGAAACGGTAGAAACAGGTGAAACGGTAGAAACAGGTGAAACGGTTTCAGTATTCGCGTTAGGAATACCAACCACTTGAATTACCAACGGGGAGAGGGGCTGAGCGGGGGTTAAAGAATCGCTCGGTGAGTCGGAGTCGCGTCGCTGGTTGAGCGTTTCGGTGCCTCGACAACAGCTCTCTTGATGGCTTGACGCGGCGAACTGCGACTGGGGGTCTCGGGTTGTATGGTCACGAGGGGTCATCATAACGCATCACCATCAGTTATACGCACGAATCGGTTATTAGTTTGAGCAGGGCTGATGAGAATGTAGAAACTCAAGTAATCTGAACGTTGACTGACAACCCTAGATTCTCACCTTGTGATTTCGGCCTGAAATAACTGGCAAAGTGCCCAAGCAGTGGTTCTCCGCCTGAATTAGCGCCACGAAACCCATCCGAATGGACAATAGCGGGTGCGGACGGCTTGACATAGAAAATAAGTGGCTCTCCGACGCTCAAGTATCGACTATTGCGCGAATCCGTACCCTGGCAGATGACGACTGTTCGCGTAATCATTAGGACCAGATTCCAACAACCGACATTTAGATCGATTATTTTGTGAGAAGTTCGCAGAAGTGGACCGCGAGAAACTCATCCGCGCCGTGCGACTGCGAGAGAGGGGGATAAGGTAAGTTGCCTACCTAGCGCGACCGGCTTCCGCGGTGTTGGAACGCCAATTGCTAGAAAGACCCTAGTCGCCACTATGAATGCGGCGGCAGTGCGGGGACTAAACTGGAGTGGATCGGGCTGGGGAGATAAACGTGCGCGATGATAATCGTTGAAGCGATCGAGAAGTACTTTGGCAATGTTCACGCTGTTCGCGGCGTGAGCTTTGAGCTTGCGCCTGGACAGATCACGGGATTGCTGGGTCCGAACGGCGCGGGGAAGACCACCACTATCCGAATGATTGTTGGGTATTACATGCCCGACCGAGGGCGTGTGCTGATTGAAGGGAAGGACACTCGGACTGCCGGAGCCGCGGCGAGGGCCAGGGTAGGATACATGCCTGAATCGACCCCGCTTTACTCCGAGATGCGGGCGGAGGAGTATTTGGATTATCGGGCGAGGCTGTTTGGGATGAAGCGAGCGCTGCGGCGCCAGCGAGTGGCGACGGTTTGCGATCGATGCGGACTGGGAAAACTGGCCACGCGCCGAATCGGCGCCTTGAGCAAGGGTTATCGGCAGCGAGTGGGGTTGGCGTCTGCGCTGCTTCATGATCCTCCGGTGCTGGTGTTGGATGAGCCGACGAATGGGCTCGATCCGACGCAAATCGTGGAGGTTCGTGCGCTCGTCCGAGAATTATCGAAAGAGCGGACGATGTTAGTGAGTTCGCACATTTTGCCGGAAGTGGAGCGGTTGTGCGATCGGGTTATCGTTATGAGCGGGGGACGGGTTTGTGCTGACGGTCACCCTTGGGAAGTAGGCCGCGGGAGCGCGACCGACAGTCAGGAGTACGTGGTGGAGTGTCGGCTTGGGGACCAAGTAAACGAGGCGCTGCTGCTTGAGCGTTGGGCACGTGTGCCGTTCGTTCAGAGCATCGAGCGACGTGGGGAGAACCGCGGGGAGTGGGCGAGTTACTTAATTAAATCAAAGGCGGGTGGACCTGATCTGCGGGAGGCGATTGCCGCGGGGGCGGTTCATTGCGGCGCACTTGTGCGGGAGCTGCGTCGGGTTGAAGTGAGTTTAGAGGTGGTTTTCTCGCGATTGTTAGCGGGTGAGGATGCGCGAGGGGGAACAGGGGAAGGGGCGGCCAAGCCATGAGAACAGCGGGGACTATTGCGCTTCGAGAGCTCGCGGGGTACTTCCGGCAACCTGCTGGTTGGATTATCATTGCGCTCTATCTCCTATTGTGCGGAGTTGTGTTTATTACATCGGTGTTAGTGCCGGGGCGGGCGGCATCGCTTCGAGATTTCTTCGCGCTGAGCGGATGGCTTTTGCTGCCGGTTGTGCCAGCGATCTCTATGCGGCTCATAGCCGATGAATTACGTTCCGGGACGATCGAGCAGTTGCTTACATCGCCCGTATCATCGTTATCTTTGGTGGTGGGAAAGTATCTGGGCGGCCTGGGCTTTATCGGGGCGATGTTGATTCCCACAATTATCTACCCTGCGCTTCTATTTGCATACTCATCGCCCAGCCCCTCGGTGGGCCCGATGCTGACTGGTTACCTTTGTCTGCTGCTGCTTGGGAGCGTGTACCTGGCGCTTGGGCTGCTGGTTTCGTGCCTTACATCCAACGCGACGCTAGCGTTTATGGTAACATTATTTGCCATGCTTGGCGTGCTTTTCCTGCCGATGGCCGCTGAGGTGGCGCCGCCGAGGCTTGCAAGTGTGCTGGCGGGGTTCTCGATCGGCCCGCGCGTGGTGGATTTCTCGCGGGGTGCGCTGGATACAGCACACTTATTATTTTTCATCCTGGTAAGCAGTTGGCTGATTTTGGCCTGCGCGGCGGTTATGGAGGTTCGCCGATGGAGGTGACCGGAAAAACGTCGAATCGTGCTGGCGCAATCCGCCATGTGGGTGCGAATCCTAAGCGTGGTGCGCTGGGACTTATCGCTATTACCATGAGCTGTGCGACTCTTTTGATGGTCTTGGGGATTGCGCTGGGTGATCGCTATCGACTGCGGATTGACCTGTCGGTGCCTGGGGGAAGCCTGCTGGCGGCTCGCTCTAAGGCGGTGCTCGATCGGCTTGATGGAGACCATCGCCTGCTTGTCGCTGCCGATTTATCGACGACACCACGAGAAGATATCACGAAGTTGACTGATACATTAGACGAGATGCAAGCCCGGAATGGCCGTTTTGATTACACCGTTATTGATGTGAGTGGTGCCGCGGGGGTGGGGACGTATCAGCGGGCGATTGAGGGATTGGTTGCCAGCGATGCGGTGACATTGCGGGATCAGTCGGCCGCGATCGGACTCGCAGCAGCGGGGGCGCAGGGGCTGTCGGCATTTTTGAATGAGGTGGCAAGCCCCAAGTTGCTGGAACTTGAGAGCGCGGTTTCGCCGGGGACTGCGGCCGGGAAAGCTAATCGCGATTACTTTAATCAGACCGCAGCGCAGATGCGGTTGGCCGCTCGATCGTTGAGCGAGGGGGCAGCGGCGGCTTCGAAGGAGCTTAAGTCGACAATCGGCCCGGTGGCACTGCCAAGGACGGATGCGGCGAAAGCCGCTCTGGTTGGGACGTTTGAAAATGCGGTGTCGCAGTTGAGTGCATCGAAAACGCAGTTGGAGGCCTACGCGAAGATGGGCGTTCAGGCAGGCGGGTGGGAGGATGCGAAGCGACTATCTGGGATTTTGGGTGGTCGGCGTGACCAAGCTGCGGTGTTGCTTGATTCAATTAGGCAGATGCAGCGGCCGGACGTGCTGCGGGTCGCGGATGGGTTGGCCGCTGGTAGCGGCGCGATACTTGTTGGCACGCAGGGGCGGGGACTGGTCGCGCTGGACCTGGAAGCATTGCTGCCGACCGGGCTGAAGGGTGAACTAAACGTAAGTGCCGATCAAGGCAAACGTATCGAAGAAGCGGTTGTGGGCGGGCTACTTACGTTGCGCTCGGACGCGCGGCCGATTGTGGTGCTGGTACACGGTGAAATGCGGGCGTTTGTGCATGAAGAAGTTGGAGTCGTGGGGTTGGCGCGGCGGAGACTGGAGGCACGCGGCATCGGATTTGTTGAATGGCCGTGCGTGATCGCGGCGGAGCGGCCGCGGATTGGGGAGCTCGATGCGGAAGGCAAACGACCGGTGGTGTATTTGGTTATGAGCGCAGACTCGACGGCTGATTCTGGTCGTCGCGACGCGGCTCAGCCGGGCCGGGGGGCGGGAGGCATGAGCGGGATTGAACGTAATCAGAAGATCGGTAACGCGGTGAAAGCGCTGATAGCGGCGGGCGAGAATGTGTGTGTAAGCTTAAACCCATCCATAGTGGCGACTTATGGTGATGCAGATCCGATTGCTCAGGCGCTGTTGGAAGTTGGTATTGGCGTGGAGAGCGGACGTCCGCTGTTGCGTGAACAGCTTGTGGGTGGTGTGCGGGGTGTGACGACTGATTTTGTGTTACAGCCAACGCCGCAGAGCGGTGCGGTGGGCGCGCTCAATGAGGATGCGATCGCCGCGGCGGTTGCGGGCCTCCCGATCACCATTCCCTGGCCGCTTATCATGCGGGAGGTCGCTGGGCGAGAGGCGCGGGTACGAACGATACTTAGTATCGAGGCTTCGAGCTCAAGTTGGCTTGAATCGCAGTGGCTCTCTCTATGGCAGACGCCGCGTGATCGTCGGGCGCAGTTGAGCGATTATCCGAAGTTCGATTTGGGGAGGGATAGCCGGGAGGGAGGAGAAATAGGCGGGTGGCCTGTTGCGATGCAGAGTGAGCGAAAGCATCCGGGAAACGTTGCTCGCGCCGGACGCCAGCGGGTGGTGGCGGTTGGTTCTAACAGCTGGTTTATTGATGCGGTAGCGGGCCGATGGGCTGTAATAGATGGAAGGCGTGTGGCGCTCAGCCCTGGCAACCTTGAACTACTGGACGCGGTTGTAAGTTATCTTGCGGGTCAAGATGAGTTTATCGCACAGAGTGCTGCGGCGTCGGCGGCACCCATGGTGGGACCAATTGCGGATGGAAAGCTTGGACGGATTCGGCTTGCGGTGGTGGCTGGCTTGCCGGCACTTGCATTACTGGCGGGCGCGGCGCTGGCGGTACTCAGGCGGTAGGGGCGCGGTCGCGGGCTTTGACCAACTGCTCGCAAGCGGCGCAACTGGCCGCGGCAGGGTCCATCAGCGCAACGTAATCACAAACCGGGCAGGCGCGAGAGATCGGCTTGACCGCAGCAAAGGTAAGCCCACATTCGGGGCAAGTTGGATTCATTAGTTCCAGGCCTGCGAGCTCATAGTCACATTTGCGGCAAGGCTTGATCGCAGCGCGGTGCGGAAGGGCGAGAAAAAAGACGCCGACGATTAGAATAATGACGGCCTCAACACCTAGGAGCATGGAAAAAATGCGAGCATCGGGCCGTGACTCAAAGAGCACACTGCCGCGGAGCTGTGTCCAAAGCATTGCCCACTCATAAACCCTCGCGGTGAGGCCGACCAAGAGCAGCCCCGACACGAGCGCGGCGATGCCTTTCCAAGTCCGCCGATAGCGGAGGCAGAAATACCAGACGAGAACGGCATAAAAAAGGAATAGAATCAAAGGGCGCGGGCCATCGCGAGGAGTCGTGAGGCGTAGGGGAAGCGTCTGGCGGGAGTGGGGTCTACCGCTTCGGGCATAAAGTGTATTTCGGTAAGTTCGAGGCGGCAGACGCAGAGTTGTGTTCGTTGCGACGGCGATAGGGGTGCTTGTGGACCTCCGACCCAGGGATTCTGGTGGCCAGCCAGCGATAACACGGGCGTTTGCGGTCGCGCAGGGGGCTCGTGATGCTGGTGAGCTTTTAAGGAGGTAGATTGGGCCTAGTTGAACACTTGTGGGACAGCTGGTTGCTCTGGTCGTTGGCGCTCCTCGACATCGTAGTGCGACTTTGGCTTATGTGTCGGGTGATCATGAGGCGGGTTTCGGTGCCCGTGTCGCTCGCGTGGCTCATTTTACTCGTGTTTCTGCCGTTCGTGAGCGAGTTCTTTTACCTGCTCTTTGGAGAGAAGCGGCTGGGTGCCCGGAAGGCTCTGAAAGTGAACGCGGCGGGCCGGATTCAATCGCGTCTGGCGATGGCGCAGTGGGGAGCGAGGGTGGGGGCGACGTTTGAGAAAAATCCGACGCACGCGGCGATTGCCAATTTATGTTCAGCCGTTGGTAGCTTCCCGCCGGTTGGGGGGAATGTTGTTGAGCTGATGGACGATGCATCACAGGTGCTCGCCCGCATCACGGCGGACATCGCCCGGGCCCGGAGGCATTGCCATCTATTATATTATATTTGGCAGTCCTCCGGGGGTAGCGTGATGGTGAGCGAAGCGTTGATCGCCGCGGCGAAGAGGGGAGTGAAGTGCCGGGTGCTGGTAGACGCGGTGGGGAGCCAGTCTTTTTTGCGGAGCGAGATGTACCGCAGCTTGGTGGAGGGGGGGGTGCGGGTGGTGGTGGCACTGCCGGTGAACGCGCTGCGTATGTTGCTGGCGCGGATTGATCTGCGGAATCATCGTAAGATTA
>CAYVFW010000152.1:0-7869 GCA_964450325.1 uncultured Phycisphaeraceae bacterium
CCCCCACACCCATCAGCACTTGACAGATTCGCGGCAAGCCCCGGCCAATCAGCTTCCTGTTCGCCCGTGTTTCCCCAATACACGCCCCGCGCCTTCCGCAAATTGTAATATTACAAGTGCCTTCACACAGTCGCCCCGACTCGCTTAAACGCTTTATCCCTGTCACTCGCGCCTCCACGCCCTTGTAAAGCGAAACTTCCCCTAACTACGCCACCCCCGGCGAGCGGGTGATCTCCGCCGCCCCGCACGCGGCGTTGCGCTTGCCCGCAGAGCTACCGATTCCCGCTGTAGCAACTAAACCGGTACCGTGGTGGCACTTACATCGGCGGATGTGCGACAGGACTCTTTTGTTAGCCCACTACAAGCACGCCACCTGGGCGCTGGCGCTCATCAGTTTATCCGAGTCGATCTGGTTCCCCATTCCCCCCGATGTTCTTTAGATCGCTTTAAAGCTGGAGCGGCCCCGGCGCGTCTGGCTGTACGCCACGGTAAACACCCTCGCCAGCGCGCTGGGAGCATCGGTCGGTTACTTCATCGGCCTGTTCGGACTCTCGCTCGTTCGCGATCTCGTCGCGAAATTACACTGGGACAGGCTGGCAAACTTCTGCCGCCTAGAGACCTTCGCCCCTCCTCGAAGTTATGTCGATAATATCTGGCTGCTCACCGCCGGGGCTGCTCACCGCCTGGGCGGTTCACCGCTACAAGATACTTACGATCAGCGCGGGCGCACTGCGCGTTCCGCTATTTAGTTTCATTCTGGCTTCCATCGTCGGCCGCGGCCCGCGGTTCTTTATCGTCGCGCTGCTTCTCCACTGCTTCGGCGAGCGAGCCAAAGTGTTCATCGATAAATGCTTCCGCGCCATCACCATCGCGGTAACATTAGTTCTGGCGATCGCCATCGCCGGGGTCATACCCCGCGCGAAATAACCTTTCGTTCTCCTTCGGCGTGGCCCGTCACAGCCGACCGCAATGAGACGAAGTTGCCGCGCATTAGAATCAAAGAATGCTTGCAACCAAACCGCGATGCGCAGCGGAGAACGCGCGTCAATCCCTTTCGCAATGGGTCAACACTTCGCGTTTGAGTTACCTAGGGAAGGGGACAAAGAAAGACCTCCGACCAGGAGCGAGCTTTCAGTAATTGCAGAAGCGGCGCGTCAGCGCCGCTCTGCAATGGTTGGAAAACAACTTAGATCCGAGATCGATGCCAAAGTTAAGTTTTAGTCGTAGCGGGCTCGCGAGCCACACACGACTAAACCGCGCGCTGACATTGACTCGCCCCGTCATTCCAATGGCGGGGTGGTTTTTTTGAGGTCACTTACACCTTCGGCTGGGGCGGTGGCTTCAGCTGGAACAGAGCGGGGTTCTTACGAGTTGCCGCTCTTACACGGGAGACGCGTCCTGCCTTGATCGCGCGCTTAAGCGCAGCTGCAATCGTGTACTGGACTGAGGGGCCAGCGACACCAAGTTGCCCGACCATGGCCATCAAGTCTGTGACTGCGTAACGCTCTGTGGGGTTAGACTCCAGCTTGGAGCGGACCAACGCGGCAACGTTCAACTCCGGGCCGGCGTCGCCCGGCGTCGCCAAGCTTCCCGGTGCTGCTGCTGGCTTGGACTTTGACGACTTCGTTGTGCGAGCAGGGGCTTTGGCAGTGCTTGCTACTTGCGCCGGCCCGGCAAGGGTGGCCATCCACGCCAGGTGTTCAAGCCGAGAACGAAGGCGCTTCTTAGCCCCTTCGATCGCCTGATCGTGTTCCAGTTGTGCCGCCGCCTTTGCGGCCTCGATGTTCTTTTCCGATTTTATGGGGGTAATCATGGACAAGAGTGTAGACGTGTTTTTCAAGCGAGGCGTACAACATGAACAAGAGAAAGCCACAAATGTTTCCCAATGGGTTGTCATGCCTAGAAAGGTACAGCGTCGCCAGCTACGAAACAACCTATTTTTTTAGGCCCTCCTGCAGGACAATCTATTTTTGCCATAGCTTGTTAGAAGACTGCCGCACGGAACAACTATTCGGGGGGGCGTGGCCGCTTTCCTTCGTGCGCTGGGTTGGCAGGCTTTGCCCATCGCCCGCCGCGGCGGGTTTGACAAGTATTATTTAACCATGATTTCCGGCACCCTTAAGGAAAGACTCGCCCGTCACTCTTTCGAGCTATTTGTCATTCGGGTTACCACCGGGCAGGGATACAAGGTGAGCGGCCCAGACATGATCGTGCTAATGATAACCAAAGTTTTCGTTGCCGAGCCCCGATCCGACCGCGCCGCCACCGTTTGATGCCCGCACATCGCGGCGATCGAAGAGTTGGGAAACGGCCACCAGACGCCGCGATCTCGCGGCAAGCAAAAGCCGTAGGCTCCTAACTGAACCGCGCATCGCGCGGACGCACATCGTGCGGATACGGATCGAACACAAGATCTCTCCGGACGCGGCCAGGCGGCCCAAGCAGATCGCCGAACTCGATCTTACTTGCCGCGAGGAGGACCGTCTTGTTCTCGCCGCGCACGCGTTGCGAGCCAGTCTTATCGACGAGGGCAAAGTGAACGTTCTCCCTCTTTTCCTCGGGGGGGCAGCGAGGGTAATGGGCTGTAGCCGCAGCTGGAGCTACGCGGCTTCGAGCGTCGCCGAACCCGTGAAAAGCGTCACGCAAACGCTCAGCGCCCCGCCAAGGCGGAGGAGACCAGGCTGTCACCGCCCCGCGTAAAATACCCAGCATGAGCAGTTCCTACGGTCTGCCATTACCACCACCGCGGCTCTACGGAATCCTCGCGACCAAGGCTCTTGTGGTCTCGATCTTCCGCCGCAGCCCGAGCCAATGGTTTCATCTTCTGCGTTGGCGACTGGGTGAAGGACTCCTCGAACCGGGTGTGTGGGTACGCAAAAAACTCTGCCCCAAGTGGTGCGATCTCTCCACCGACGGGGAGCTGTTGCTGTGTCACCTCTCCGGAAACTTCAAAGGTAGCTACCGAGGATATACGGTGAGATTTCTCGCGTCCGCTGGCTTCACCCTCTGGCCTCATCGGGCGAGCAAGTTTCTTGGAGACCTGGCACGTGCTTTGTCACCGATGGCGTCACCCACACGCGAGGCGAAAGTGACGAGGTAGAAACCACAATTGGCCGCGTCACCATTCAGCAGAATAGCGAAACCATTTCCTTCATCAACGAGCGTCGCAGAGGCTGGGTTGAGGTCCCGGAGTGACCACCCCGCCGTAGCACGGACAAGTGAGATACAAACCGCCGCGTGATTTTGCAAAAGCCCTGCTCTTCAAATCGGTGCGTACTCCGGCTCATCGAGGGCCCTTCCCAGTCCGTCCATTATGAGCTTGATCTTCCATCTGGCGAACGCTCGCCGCTTCAATATGAAGCATGGGCGGAGTGAGATCACAGCGGTCGTCTTTTGATGGCCACAACGCAAGGGCACCTGCTTGCTCGAAACCCTCTTGGCGTCCCGAAAAAAACCAGAGAAGACCACGATCTTACTAACCTGACGCCAGCCCCCGCGCGTGCGCCCGACTGGGCCTCCTCCCCCCCCCGCCCCGCGGCAGATTTGCTGAGCCACGCTACCCACGCGTGCTGCGTCGGCGGACTTAGCCGCGGCGGCGCGACCTGCGCAGGGCCAGCCCATCAACCCGCTGCCGCGAAGCGTGGGCGACTCAAAACGATGAGCCGAGATAATGTAAAGCAAATGCGCTGGCGAAGTAAGATCCAGCCGCGGTACAGTTCAGGATGAACTGCGTAGAGTGCGATTACTCTCTCGAAGGTCTTGAGCGCGATGGCGTCTGCCCCGAGTGCGGGCTTGCGATTTCCAAGTCTTTGCGCCCTCCCCTGCGCATCTCGGCGGCTAAGGAAATCCGGTACATTCAAACCGCGATTATCACCTTCCTTTGCGCGATGATTGTCGCGATGGAGGTGGGTCCGGATTTATATTGGTTCTACGGTCCGACGCAGTACCAACCGATGGTCCATCGCTTGTGGCACATAGCAATGTACATTGGCGCACTGGCTGTCACTGGTAACTTTTTCGTAAGAGCCAGGGGGCCGCGGCCGATCATAATCATAATTCTCATGGTGCTCTTCATCATCCGCTAGGGCTTCAGTTAATACCGGCTTTTTGAAGATGGAGGTGCCAGCCAAATTAAGTTATCGATGCCTCACTCTGCTGTCGTCATCATGCTCGCCCCCCAGCCCTCTTCAGCGGGCTTGCACGTTCGTAGGCCTAGCCTTTTAGGCGTGGTCAGAGAAGCACCCAAAGATACCGCGTCCCCAGAGTTTTCTCGTTGAGGTAGTGAGGTGACGTAGTGCGCCCCCATTACTTAGCCGAAAAGAAACTGCTTAACGGTGCCGACTAACCGGACCCGTTCTGCTTCATTATGCAGCAACTGCAAATGCCCCCAAACGTCTGACGTGCCGCGGTCACAATCGTCTGCGAGCGCTTTCCCGATGCTCTCGTAGTCCTTCCCGATCGACTGCCGGAGGGATTCTGGCGTGTCCAGCGGACCAACCACGAAGACACGAGATCGAAGCTCTTCCGTTATCTCAAACTCGAACTTCGCGCGGCGTTCAGCAGGGCTGCCGTCAAAATCGACGAGCATGACAATATGGGTCATTGAATTCTGCAGGAGCGGCAGATATTCCACTTTGAAGATATCGAGCACTCTGCTCCAGCCTCCGGCCGGTTCAACCACTTGCACTTGTCGCGAAGCGACACGAGCGTGCAAAACGAAGCCATCCGCGATCTGCCGGTCGGCATCATCCTCAGGGATCACATAGAGATGCGGCTTGTACTTATTCACGCTCATCCGATGATCTCGTCGCGAACGAGCGCGTGAATCAAGTCGCCCTTGTAGGAGAACATACGCAACGGCCTGAGCTCCGTCGGCTCCAGATGAGACTTCCGCGTCAAAACATAGGTATTTTCGTCTGAGAACTTACGAATCGTCTCTGGGTGATGCGTCGTCGCGATGAACTGTCCGCCCCGATTGGTCATCTTCCTCATCGCCGTGATAAAGTGCCCAACCTCTGAAAGAGAGAGGTGATTGTCGGGCTCATCCCACACGCAAACAACAGGCGGCCCGACAGCGTTAGCCGCGACAATATATGCGGAAAGCATGAAGCACTTCTCACCGTCTGAGAGATCATCAAAATCGAACGAGAGTGCTTCGTGGGTGTTGGGCGGTTGAAAGGTTACGACCAGTTGACTGCCACCGTCCTTGCCGCGTTCGCGATTCTCAATTGAAGAAAAGTCTGGGAGCACACCCTTCTCGGCCTCCGTCTTGCCCTTGACAAACGCCTCAAACTCACTGTACGACCTGGGCTTCTGCTGAAGCATGGCGCGCAGACACGACGCATAGTTGCTCGCGTGATAATCCAACTCGGTCGCGGGCTCCTCCGAGAATCCATCCATTTTCTGCGGAATGGGCGCAAGTAGAATCATGCCTGCGAAGAACGCTTTGACATCCTGAATCGAACGTGCCGGAGGCTTCTCATTGATGACCGGCAGTGCGAAGACGTGCCAATCCAGCCCGAACGGCGACCCGCCAGACATTTGAACCTGCCCTTGTTGCCGGGTGAAGATGCTGACACCATCCCTCGAAAGACTCTCTTCCAGAATGCGTGCCTCATAAGAGTCGTCGGGCCACTCGAAAGAAACAGAATACTTGAACCGCTTGCCAACCACGATCGCATCCACCTCGAACCGCATGGGCAGCTCTTTGCGATGGCGGGTGAAATCGCTCGCGCGGATTACGTTCTTGACGCGATTGGGGCCTCGGCAAATCTTCTGAAACACTCTCAGCGCTTGCAAGACGGTCGACTTTCCCACACCATTCTTGCCAATCAGCAACGCCGAACTCTGGCCGGCAAAGTCGAGCGTGAAGCTCTCAAGGCACCGAAAGTTGTGGACGTACAAGCGTTCAATCATGGCGCAACACCCGCCTCCGTAGGGTTCCTCATCGTTAGAGTAGCGACTTCCTTGATGCAGAGCTACCGCCCTCGCAACCCCGCCCTGAGAAGAGCTTTGGACCCGGGTCGATAGCCATCGTGTCTTGCCCTTGCCTGGGATGGAAGTGCAGAAGGAAGCAGCTTCCTCTTCCTCTGGCATCAACAGCCCACGCTCATCCGCCTCAGCCCTGTGCTCATGCGGCGTGCGCAAGCCTTCGCCCTTCGCTTACCGATCATCGCGCTCCGCGCATGGCTGGTCACGCCTTGGACATCAGTCAACGGAGCGCGGTACCAGTCGCACGCGCTCCGATTATCCTTCAACGGCAATCGTTCTTGACGGAGATTGATGCTTGCACTCAACCGCCGCGATCCTTCGCTTAAAATTGCGCCCAGGCACGCGCTGTGACTTGCCTTAAAGGTGACACAAGTTAAGCACACAACGCCCCGCTCTTCAGGCCGAAGGCTCAGACCGTCCGTAGCCGGGGCGTGGAGGAGGCTCTGCGACGACACCCCCGGATAGCGGCAAAACCCACACCCCTTGCCCTTGTTGCTCGCGCACGCCCCTGTTGTTCCCGCAGCCTGAAAAGGCTGCTCGTTAGGCCGATCACGAACGGCAACCCGATAAACTTTCGGGGTCGGGCATGTGCGATGGCACGCTCGCCTCGGTACGCGTTCGCAACTCCCCACGTCACCCCTTGCATCATTAAATACGGCGCATTCTCAGCATCAACGCCGTCGCCGCTCGTGATTGCACACGAGCACTTTGTAATATTACACTGAAACAGGCCAGCAGACTCACGCCGCGAGGAGCCTTTCCCGCTCCGCGAAGTTATTTTAACAATGGCCGGCTGCTCACCGGGGAGCCGTAACGTTAACTCTGGCAATCGCCATCGCCGGGGGTCATCCTCGCGTCGGCCCGCCCGATCGTCGCGTTCGTTTTGCTTGCCAAGGGTGTTAACCGGTGAGCGAAGGTCACGACCGCGATGAACTACGTGGGGGATGGCCCGCATGCAGATCGCGTGATTCCATCACGCAGAGAAGATATGCTGAGGACAGAGGAAACTGACCTTAATACCAGCGGCAGCGAGGGCCGCGCGATGGTTCCACCAATCAGAGTCCACGGCATTTAGGATCCGCGGATTCTTCTCACTCGCCAATGCGACGGCTACAAACTTCTGGTCGCCTTTGTCGAAGCGCTGAAGCGCAAGCTGACTGGGAAATTCTTCGTACTTCCGCCATCCACCGTTGACGGTTGCGGTGATTACAACGGACGCGACCATGCTCGGAATGGCCTGATGGTCGTGCGCCCACTTCGCAAAGGCGTGGCCCGCGCCGGGTTGCCCGGAATGACCGAGATTGTTGGTGTATTCACGCAGGATGTGGCCAGATTCGTCCACGAGCAAGCCGCCGCTTTCCCGAATCTCGGTAAGACACCTGATGCAGGCGGCCACGCAGCGATCATCCGCGTGGGGCGCAAGGCGCTAAGCGACCATCGCGACGTTAGTGTCAACGACGACAGCCATCTACTCCTCCTTAATCCCGCGCCGCTTCATCACGGCGGCCTGCATCGCGGTGATGTCTCCCATTGGGTCGCCGAAGAAGTCCCTTGGCCAGGCAAGGAAGTTGCCGTACGTGTCGAGTTCGAGCGGCGCAAGCCTCGCCTCGCCGTTCTCGATGTCGCAAAAGTAAATCGCGGCCTGCTTCTCGTCGATGTCCACCGCTTCAGCAACGCGCCGCTAAAGGCGGCGGAGGAAGTCCTCGCTGTGGCTCTCGACGATGATCTGGACCTTCCGCACCTTCATGGCGTCGATAAACACATCGGCGAGGCCCCGCTGCACGCTGGGGTGCAGGTGGATCTCGGGCTGCTCAAAGAGGATTGTCGATCCTTCGGGGGCGTAGTAGCACAGGACCAACACCGGCAGAATCTGCGAGA
>CAYVFW010000153.1:0-688 GCA_964450325.1 uncultured Phycisphaeraceae bacterium
GGGAAAACGGGTTGAGAGACTGGATATTCGTGGAAGGGATCATCTGTTAGATTAGATGGTTTTCTGGCGGTCGGGGGCTACAGATTTGGGTTGGAAGGGGTTTTGACGCAGTTGCCTCGCATGGTTGATTGAGGGGTCTCACTCATCTAGCGACAGCCGCCTCGCTCGCGCCCTAAAATATGGGTGAAGGGCGGGGGAAGGCACGCGGCTCGAGCACCATATGGATCAACGTCAAGCACAAATTCGCGAACGGGCAGGCCTTGAAGAATCACGGATCAACGAGGACTTCGTTGACTTTCTCAAGAAGTACGGCATCTGGATTCTGCTCACGGTCGTCCTCATCGGCGGTTATTCAACCGCCAAACGCTGGTTCGTCGCTTACAGCGATGGAAAGGTAGATAAAGCCTTCACCGACCTCGAAGATGCACGAGCTGGCGGTGATAACGTAAGCCCCGACAGTCTTCTCGCCGTTGCCGACGAACACGCCAGCGTTCGCGCTGTCGGGACCATCGCCCGCCTCGACGCCGCGGATTCATACCTCAGCGCACTTCGTCGCGGCGTGAAGATCGGCGCTGCAGTCGGGGCCGATGGAACCCTCGAGCGTGCTGATGACGTGCTGACCCCCGAAGACCGCGTTTCCTACGCCGCGAAAGCAACCGAACAATTCCAGCGCGTCGCCGATGAATCC
>CAYVFW010000153.1:698-7679 GCA_964450325.1 uncultured Phycisphaeraceae bacterium
TGAATCCGCGACAGACACCAGCAAGAGATTATGGCATATTAACGGCCTCTTCGGCCTCGCCGCAGTCGCCGAAACCGAACGCAACTTCGAGAAAGCTAAATTAATGTATGGTCAGGTGGAGCAGGCAGCCTCCGAACCGGGGTTCCAATCCTTGGCGGCCGTCGCCAAAGCCCGCGCCGCCGCGCTTGAAACTCTTAAGTTAACTCCTCCACTGCTCGCCAAGGCCGATCTTCCCGAACTCGCCCCCCCGCCCGCGGCCCCGGTTATTCCAGGTGCCGCAGGCGATTCACCCTTCAGCCTGCCCATGGGTGCGAGTATCGATCCCGGACTTACGTTAACGCCCGCCGTTGTCGGCGAGCCCCTTGCTCCCCCCGTTGCTCCCGCCGATGGCAGCAACCCGCTTCCTACAAATCCCCAGCCATTACCAGGATTAACCCCAGGAGTAGCACCGGCTCCAGTACCGGCCACACCTACCCCAACCACTATCCCTCCGGCTACGCCCGCTTCCACTCCGGTCCCAACTCCCGCTCCCGTCACACCCCCGGTCCCCGAAACCGTTCCGACTTCGCCAAAGTAACACATCCTCGCCAGCACGCGCTGAACGAGTGAGTGAATCAACGATCTTGCCGCGGCAGGACCACCGAACGGCGGAGCCCGCTACCGCGTGATTAATATGTGCGGATGATAGTTAACTTGATTGGCTTATATCATGGCGAGCGGCCGAGGACATCCCCAGCGCGGCCATCCGCATCTCAAGCAACGCGGAGCGCCAACACCCCCTGCCGCGGAGCCTGCGGTGCCGCAGGCAGAAGGCGACGCCGAAACGGTTACGACCCACGGATTCGTTCTCCCCGGGGGCCGCGTAGACGACCAGGCGATGCACAAGGCACTGGAGGCCGCCGCGGCCCTCGGAGTTGAGGACGATGGGGAGCTTCGGCGAGTTGTGTTTACTCTTAACCGCGACTTATGCAAGCGCCTCGATAAGTATCTGACCGACAGAATTACGTTCATGAGCCGCACCCAGTTGCAGCGCCTCATCGATGAAGGCGGCGTTCTGGTCAATCAACGCACGCCCAAGGCCTCCACCGTGCTCCGCCAGCACGACGTGGTCGAAGTGGTCGTGCCGCCGCCACCCAGCACCGAGATCAAGCCGGAGAATGTGCCCCTCTCAATCCTCTATGAGGATGATGCCATCATTGTAATTAATAAGTCGCCGGACATAATCGTCCACCCCGCCCGGTCTAACCTTTCGGGAACGATGATCAACGCGCTGGCCTGGCACCTGCAACACTCCGGTGAAGGTAAACTCTCCGGAGTCGGAAAAGAGTTCGCCCGCCCGGGCGTCGTTCACCGGTTGGATAGGCACACCAGCGGATGCATCGTCTTCGCAAAGAAGGACGAAGCTCATTGGAAGCTCGGTCATCAGTTCGAGCATCGCCGGGTAGATAAGCGTTACCTCGCCCTGGCCCACGGCCATATTAAGCCCGATGTCCAGGTGATCGAGCTGCCCATCGGCCCCCACCCCTCCCGCGAAAAGGGCTACAGAGAGAAATACGTCGTGCGGCACGACGATGCGGGCCGCCACGCAGTTACAATCGCCCGGGTTCGTGAACGTTACACAATCAACGCGCCAAGCCCCAGGGACGGGACGGCCTCGGAAAATACATTTACGTTAGTGGAACTGGAGCTTAAGACCGGACGTACCCATCAGATACGCGTGCACCTCTCGTACCACGATTGGCCCATCGCGGGCGATGGAATGTACAACGGCAAACCCATCTCGCTTCCTTTAGACCCCCGCCTGCCAGGACCCGTAATATTACATCACCAGGCACTGCACGCCTGCACGCTCGGCATCCGCCACCCTATCACCGAGGAGCCGATGGAGTTCACCGCTCCCCTCCGCGGCGAACTCGCAACCTTGGTGAATGCCCTGCGGCTGCTCAGCGGCGATCGCCTCGAACTGGTGAACGCGCCGGGCGCGACGATCGATCTGAGCCGGGCAGTACCGGCCTCCACGTAACTTTTTCGCGCATTCCCCGCCCGCACCCATTACACCACCCTATTTACTTACTATTAACCGACGGCTACTCAATGCTCACCCTGGATAATCAACAACTTACATCGCAGGCCAAAGCATCGCGGGAGGCTTCGCGGCTCCTCGCGACCATCTCGCGCGAGACCAAGGACCGCGTCTTAACAGATCTCGCCCGCGAAGTTGACGGCTCTCACGCGGCGATCTTGGAGGCAAACCAAGCCGATATGACCGCCGCGGCTGGGTTGGAGCCGGCCAAGCTCCGCCGGCTTGAACTTACATCTCAGAGCCTCGCGAGGTTGAGTGCTGGGTTGCTGCAAGTGGCAAAGCTTCCCGACCCCATCGGCACGGTTACAGTCGAACGGCGGATGCCCAACGGCCTGAACGTAACTAAAGTCCGCAGTCCCCTTGGCGTGGTCGCGATGATCTACGAAGCCCGCCCGGCGGTAACGCTCGATGCCTTCGCGCTCTGCCTTAAATCCGGGAATGCCTGCATCTTGAAGGGCGGCAAGGAATCCATCCGATCCAGCTCCCTCCTCGCGCAGCTCGCCCACCGGGTGCTGCATCGCAACGGGCTGCCCTTGTCAATACTTACATCGCTGTGCGGCCTGCCCAGGGAGGGCCTGGAGCATCTACTTACACTCGACACTTACATCGACCTGGTGATCCCTAGGGGAGGCACGCCGCTCATCGAGTTTGTGTGCGGCCACACCCGGATTCCGGTAGTGAAACATTATCATGGAATCTGCCATATTTACATCGACCAGAGGGCGGATATAACTCAAGCCATCGCGATCTGCCTTGATTCCAAGACCACCGCGCCCGCCGCGTGCAACGCGGCCGAGTGCATCCTGATCCATGAAGGCGCGGCCGCGGCGGTCGTGCCGGCGCTCGTTGCAGCGCTCGTGGAGCGGGGCGTAGAGGTGCGGGGATGTAAGCAAACGTTAACGCTGGCCGGGCAACAGAGCGCCGGTGCTGCGGGGCTGGTGGCGGCATCGCCGGAAGACTTTGGCCGTGAGTTTCTTGACTTAACTGTGGCGATGCGGGTGGTAAAAGACTTAGATGAAGCTATCGCCCACATCGGCGAGTTCGGCAGCGACCACACCGACGTAATATTAACTCGCGACGAGGCTAGCTCCGCCGCGTTTGTCGCGCGCGTCGCCAGCTCTTGCACGCTGGTGAACGCCAGCACACGGTTCAACGACGGATTTGAGCTGGGGCTGGGCGCGGAGATCGGCATCAGCACCAGCCGCGTACACGCCTACGGCCCGATGGGGCTGGAAGAGCTAACCACCCAGCGTTACGTGGTACGCGGCGAAGGGCAGGTGAGAAACTGAACCTGTTAACGTAATTTATAACTTTCCCAGCCGGCGGATCTGCGGGATGAACACGGCGACGGCGGCGACCACCAGCACCGTGCCGATGCCCCCGCTCACTACGCTTACAACGGGGCCGAAGTAAGTCGCGACCAGGCCCGACTCGAAAGCGCCCAGCTCGTTGGAGCTTTCGATAAAGACGCTGTTAACACTCGAGACTCGTCCGCGCAGTTCTTCGGGAGTTCGCATTTGAACCAGAACGTGCCGGACCACAACCGAAATATTATCTAGTGCGCCCCCCACCGCCAACGCCGCGGCGGAGAGCCAGAGATTGGTGGAGACGCCGAAGAGGATGATGGTGATGCCGAAGCAGGCCACCGACCAGAGGAGGACGGGGCCGGCGCGGGCGAAGGCGGGCCGGTGGGCGAGCCAGAGGGCCATGAGGAAGGCGCCAACGTAAGCGGAGGCCTTGAGAATCCCCAGGCCTACCTCGTCGGTATGTAATATATCTTTGGCGTAGATGGGCAGCAGGGCGGTGGCGCCCCCCAGCAGCACGGCGAAGAGGTCTAACGTAATTGCGGCGAAGATTGTCTTCTCGGTCCAGAGGTGGCTGAGCCCGGCGGTCACGCCGCGGACGGACCACGGGTCGGTATTACGTTTGGAAGGGGCGGGCTTGAGAGCGAGGGCGAGGAAGGCGAACACGAGACAAGTGGCGGCCGTGACAACATAAACGGGCCAGGCGGCGTTGAACTGTTTGAGCATCAGCCCGGCGAGGATCGGGCCGCAGACCGCCGAGAGCTGGAAGACGCCGCTGTTCCAGCTTATGGCGTTATGGAAGTCTTGAGCCGGGACGATCTGGGGGAGGAGAGTGGCGCGGGAGGGGCCGTTGAAGACGCGGGCGCAGCCGCTTAACATAAGTAATGCGTAGGTGATCCATAGCGGGGCTTGAAGGGCGGAGGCGACGGCCAGCCCCGCGACGACGGCGGCGAAGGCGACCTGCGTCAGTGCGAGCACTTTCTTACGATCGAAGGTGTCGATCAGGTGGCCGGCGGGGAGGGCGAGGACGATGACGGGCGCGGCGCGGGCGAGGCCGATGTAACCAAGGTGGAGGGCGTCGTCGGTTCGTTCGTAGACTTCCCAGGCAACGGCGAGAGATAACATCTGCAGGCCGGTAGAGGACAGAAGAAAACCGCCGGCGAAGCGGCGGTAGTTCTTATGTCTTAGTGCCGCGTACGCATCGTGCTTCATACATAATTAATAACTCGTCACCAGCGCCGCCGGACGATTGGCCTGCGTTCCCTTGGAGGGGAATGGTAAGCGGACGCCGCTAACAGATGCGCGGGCGGGGGTTTCCGCCGCTATAGGGGACGGATTGGTTGGGGTTTAGGCCCGGGCGACCGGCGGTGGGTCCGCTTGGCTGCGCCAGGAGCTGCCTTCGCGGATGACGCGGCGGTAGAGCGTGTCGCGCTCGACGGGGGTGAAGCCAGCTTCGCGGATGGCTTTTTGCAGGGAGGTGATGGTGACTTCCTGGTGGGTTGAGGCTCCGCCGACTTTTGTTATATCGTACCAGACCACGGTGCCGTCGATATCGTCCGCGCCACTCTCTAACATAATTTGGGCCATCGGCAGGGTCTGCATGATCCAGAAGGCCTTGACGTGGGGGAAGTTATCAAGCATCAGGCGCGAGACGGCCATCGTCCGATAATTTTCAAGCCCGCTGGGGCCGGGAAGGTGTTCGAGGTCGCACCCGTCGGGGAAGAAGGGGAGTGGGATTATGGTCTGATAGTAACCTTTGGCGGTGCCGTCTTGCGGGCGGCCCTGCGCGAATGTAAGTTGCTCTGGCAGGGGCACGCCGGGGCGGCCCAGGGTGATCGCCGCGGAGGAGCCGCCCTCGGCGCCGGTGTAACCTAAGTGGCCATCGCTGACCTGGGAGGCTGCGTCGCGTTGCACGCCGCGGTAGCCGATGGCCTCGAGGGCCTGGTCCTGGGCTGAACGCAACATATCAAAGTGGGTGAGGCGGTCGTCGATGGTTTCGATGTGACCGTAGAGCATCGTGGCGTTGGTGTTCAGGCCCAGGGCGTGGGCCTCGCGGTGAACATCAAGCCAGACATCGCTGCGGATCTTACCTTTGTAAGCTTCATCGTGGACACGGTCGTCGAAGACTTCCGCACCGCCGCCGGGGAGAGAGCCCAGGCCAGCCCTGGCGAGCTCTGACAAAACATAACGTATGCCCTCGACGCGGGCGGCCCGGCCTTCTTCGCCGGGGGCGTTGGCGCCTTTATATACTTTGGCGATGCGGGCGAGATGAACGATTTCGACGGCGGTGAAGGCCTTGACGTGGAGCTGGCTGCCCATCGCCCGCGCGGTATCGCGGATGGTTGAGACGAGATCGGTATAGTAACTAAATGGGAGGTAAGGGTGCAGCCCGCCTACGGAATGAATTTCGGTCGCGCCGCCCTCGACGGCGAGCCTGACCTCCCCGCGAACATAATCCATGTCGCGGGTGTAGGCACCATCCTCATCGCGCTTGCGGTAGAACTCGCAGAACTTGCAAGAGAGCGCGCAGACGTTACTATAATTTAAGTGGCGATTAATATTATAATACGCGCGGTCGCCGTGCAGCCGCGTGCGCACGGCGTTGGCCAGTTGGAGGACGCTCCAAAGGTCGCGGGTGGTGAAGAGGACCCGGCCGTCGGCCAGAGAGAGCCGCTCGCCCTTGTCTACTTTCGCCGCGATGGCCTCAAGGGCTGGGTCAGCGCCGGGGAGGCGAGGATCAAAGTCGATGGGTGCCCAGGTCGCTTGAGGAGCGGGCCGCGGGGGAGAGATTTGCAGGGCGGAGGACATCGGGGAAGGGTGCGAGGAGCGGGGAGCGGGAAAAACGGAAAGGGGAAAGGGGAACGGTAATCACATTAGCGGCGAAAGCCAGGGCGAGAGGTGGGGCGGGGAAAGAGACCGATACTAAGGTTTTATTCGGTGTAGGTGGAGATTAGGTTTCAGTTTATTTTGAAATCTTTGGAAGGTTGAGGGGGAAAGTCCAGTAGGGGTTCAGATGTAGCCGCGCGTGGGTTGTGTCAACGGATTGCGGGACGGGGCGGAAATTGGATGTAAGGCAGAACAGTTTATCCCCCGCCGCCGTCGCCAAGGTTGTGGCGGATTTTTTGTTGGGGGGATGAAGTGTGGTGAGGGTTTGGGGTAGTTCGACCCTGTTCGTGTAAAGCTTAAGCTGCTCTGCGGCTCTGGACCCCACCTATACGAGGGGCGTTGGGTTTCAAATGTGGCTATTGGCGTGCTTCAGCGTTTTGATGTCGAGTGGCTGCGCCATCACTAATCGATTAAGGGGTGCGTTCTCAGCTTCTAACAACTTCAGCCGCATGGCGTCGTCGGCAGGCGTGCCGTCCATGGCCACCGACATCTGTGGCCTGGCTATTCACTAAGCCCAACGATTGAACGACCTGCGCGAGGGGTTCGCCGCGAAGTAAGCTCCCTGCATTGCGGCAGCGTCCTCGGGTTTGCTGATGATCTTTGCCGCCGGATGGCTGAACTGCCACGCTGCATCGAGTCGCCAGGACCCGTGCCGCGGCTCGTCTGAGTTTCATTTTTCTGGATCGGGATAGGGGGGCAGACCATGCG
>CAYVFW010000154.1:0-7574 GCA_964450325.1 uncultured Phycisphaeraceae bacterium
CTACCCAAAACTTGCTGATTCAGCGGGCTGTGGTGTCCGGCGAAACCCAGCAAAAGGTGCAGAAATGGGCGCAACAGGGCTCGAACCTGTGACCTCGGCTATGTGACAGCCGCGCTCTAGCCAACTGAGCTACGCGCCCCAACAGCGAAATAATAGCCGCTCTGGTGCCGCGATGCGCGCGTTTGCGGTCTCACCCCGCGGCGTGCATCACCCCCCCTCTCGCGGCGGGATCGCCTTGCCCCCTTGATTTACGGTCTGTGTACACTTTGCCTGTAGACCCCGAGGGCGGATCGCCCGGTCGCCGGGAACCTCTTCGCCGGAGAGCCGAACTTACTCCTATCGGCGGTTTTAGATTGTCGGTTTCAGAATGGCGGTTTCAGAGTTTCGCCCCGCTTGGCCCCCGCCACTGCTTAGGGCCTCCAATCCATCGCTCTTTTGTTTCGCGGCCAATCCTAATCGTTCATCCCCTAAAAGCCTAACAATGATCGCAACGCTCACTCCGCTCTTGCTCGCCGTTTTCGTCGCTCCCGGTGACGGCAAACTGCCAGCTCCCGCCGCGACCGTACGCGTAGGCGAGACGCGGATGATTGCCGTGCGCGCGGTCGGCATCGCATCGCTCCCGCCAAACATAACTGTTACCCCACTGCCAAACTCCCCGTTTGAAGTAATCGGAACCGCTCGCACCTCCATCTCCGCAGACCGAATCTTCCTCCGCGTCCGCGGCGTCACGCCGGGCAAGGCCACGCTGTCAATCGCCGATACGCCCACGGTCGTCAACGTAATCTCCGGCGTGGGCGCCCCGGACGCGCCGCAGATTTATGCGCCCGCCAACGGCGCGGTAATCTGGGGGAAGATCGCCGTAGGCGTTGAAGTTGCGGATTCAAACTTACTTTCAACCGTCGAGCTTGAAGTAAGCGGTCCCAGTATAAAGTCCGCGAAGACCCTCACCGCTGCATCAGTCTCAGCGCAAGGGTGGGGGCCGCTGCGTTCTGCCACCTTTGATCTCGATGCCGATGCCGCGGCGAGCGATGTAGTTACACTTACACCCATCGCGGTGGGCCAGGATGGTTCACGCGCTGCTGGTCTACCTATTACACTCAGCGTCATCCGCCCCACCGATGCCGGCTTACTTACACTCGAAGCCGAAACAAACTACAAAGTAAAAAGGCCCGCGCGATTTGCCGACACCCGCCTTTCGGTCGGAGTCGATGAAACCTGCAGCAACGGCGGCTTCCTCGCAAACTATTCATCCGAGCCCGCCATGTGCGCCCCCGTGCGAGTAGAAAAAACGGGCTGGTATCAGGTCATCGGCACATTCGGTGGCTCCTCCGCCGCAGGCACCCTCCCAACAGTTTCGCTTATCATTGATGGAGCGGAGTATGGCGCAACCAACACCCGCATCATCCGCGAATCCTGGCACAGAGTTCCCTTAGGCGTGCCCGTGCAGCTCGAAGCTGGCGCGCGCGTGCTCACGCCCTACTTCGAGACTGATTTTTATGTTGAACGTCTGGCCGATCGTAATCTTAAGATTGATCGGCTTGAAGTGGTCCGTACGGCCGATGCCATCGCGCCCGCTGAAGCAGCCTCGGCAATGGCGAGGGGCACTATGAGAGGCATGATGGGGGGTGGCATGACAGCCACGGCCCCCAAGCCCGCCTCCGGCCAAATGGCCAACTCCATGGCCAACCAGATGGCCAACCAGATGGCCGCCAGCCCCAACGCATCCGATTCCTCTGACCCCTGGGGCCAAGCATCCCTCCCGCTCCGTGTCGCCTTTGAACGCCCCCTCCACGGTCAAATCGTCCCGGGCGATCTCCGGATCTCCGGCCGCGTCTGGTGGCAAGAGCTTGAAACCCCCGGCTCGCCCGCGCCCGTCGCATCTTTAATTATTAATGGTGAGGAGTATGCCCGCCAGTGGTCCGCCGCCCCGGTCTTTGAGCCCGACTCTTCCGCGTGGAAGCCCGGTCGTAACTCAGTGCAGCTCATCGCCACCGCGCCCGACGGCACCACCGCACGCACTCCCCTGCAGTCCGTCGAGTGGTTCGGACCGATCACACCCGCCGATGGCCCCCACTTCCTGCGCTACGGCGTCCGCGATCCAGCATGGGCTTCCGCCGCACACTCCCTGCTCACCGCCGCAGATAACGAAGAGCACTCCGCCTTCTCCTTCACCAGCAACGCCGCGGCGGATGTCAAACTCCCCGACGATCTTTCCGGCCGCTTCCAAATCTTAATTTCAGCCCAGGGCACCGAATATAAGGGCAAGCCCGAGCTTGCCTCCTCGTTACTCCGCAGCGACGCCGTAACACCCCTCCACTTAACCCCCATCCCGCACTGGTGGGGCGAGCACGAGGCTGGCGAGGTTGATCTCCCCTCCGGTCCTAAAACCCTCCGCATCGCCTTTGTAAATGATCTTTACGAAGAAGGCGCGGGCGATCGTAATGTTACAGTGCAGTCGATATCGCTC
Organism: uncultured Phycisphaeraceae bacterium; assembly: GCA_964450325.1. Taxonomy (GTDB): domain Bacteria; phylum Planctomycetota; class Phycisphaerae; order Phycisphaerales; family UBA1924; genus UBA2402. The sequence goes on from CAYVFW010000154.1 coordinate 2,468, forward strand.
CGCCGCGTCACCAAAGCAACGGACCAGACGCCCCCCACCGTTCGTATTCTCTACCCCCAGCCGCAGCAGCCGGGGTCCGACAACCTTTGGGCAGGCCGCTCCGCCGACGCCATTGTAATTGAAGCAGCAGATGATCGCGTGCTCGTCGAAGCCGAACTGATCATCAACGGCGTGCAGACCGGCCTCTCTCGCTGGATGCCCCGCGAGCCCGGCCGCGTCGTAATCCCAATCATGGCCCGCCGCTTGGAGCCCGGTCCGCACACAATCGCGGTGCGGGTCCGCGATGAAGCCGGGAACACAACCACAAGCGCCGACCGCACTTTCACCCGCCTCGCCGACGATGCACCTCCCACCCCAACCCGCTACGAGCGCGCCATCCGCCTGCTCAACCGATTCGCATTCGGGCCGGATGAAGAGCAGTTAGCGCAGCTCTTATCGCTAGGCGAAGATTCTTGGCTCCGCAATCACTTAACTTCTCGCACTACCGAAACCGGCGATCTTACCGCGCTCGGCCGCGGGCTGCTCTTCTACCGCAATCAACGCTCTGAGTTTGAGGTAAAAGGCCGCGCCCTGCAGCAGGCGATCGGCACCAGCAACCCTGTCCGCATGCGTTTCTCGCTCTGGGCCCAGAACCACTTCTCAACCTGGATCAACAAAACCGAGGGCGAACGTAAGTGGTCCGAACATATCACTTTCTCTCAGCTGGGAGTCGCCCCCTTCTCCGAGCTTCTCTTCGCCAGCGCAACCGGCCCCGCCATGCTTCGCTACCTTGATCAGGACGCGAGTTTCGCCGGAGCTGTCAACGAAAATTATGCCCGCGAAGTGATGGAGCTGCACACACTGGGCGTCAAAGGCGGATATAACCAAGCCGATGTCACCGCCTTGGCACACCTGCTCACCGGCTGGACCTCCGCTCAAATCGGCGACGGCCGCAGCGGCGGCGAACTCCGCTTACATTCCTTCCGCTTTGATCCCGCCCTCGCTCAAGGCGATCAAACCACGATCCTGGGCGTCACCTTCCCCAAGGCAGAGCGTTCGCAGCGTTATGATCGCGTGCGATCAGTCCTTGAACTTCTTGCCGCCCACCCCAGCACCGCTACTTTCGTTTGCTCCAAGCTCGCGGCCCATTACACGCAATCCCCGCCTGATCCAAAGCTCGTCACCCACCTGGCCGGAGTCTTTGAATCCACCGGCGGCGACATGCGCGAAGTCCTCCTCGCGCTCGCCGCGCACCCCGCTTTCTTCGCAGAGATGCAGCCCCGCCTCGCCCACCCTTTAGATTACGCCCTGCGACTAGTTCGCACCACAAACGCTAATAACCCTTGGGCCACGCTCGAGTTCCTCCAGCGCAGCGGCGCAGGCCTCTTTGATCGCGCCACCCCCGACGGCTACTCCCAAGATGATGCCGATTACGCCGACTCAAACTCCATGGTCCAGCGGTGGGCCATGGCCCACCAGCTCCGTTGGCCCATCTCAAACCTTCCGTTTCCGCGTCTGCGCTGGGGCAATGCAGCCAGAGATCCAGCCTGGGCTCAAAACGTAACCGACTCCGCCGCGATCCGTCTCACGGGCCTCGTGCTCAGCGAACAATCCAACCAAGCCGTCCTCACCGCCGCAGAAGCTGCTCAAGGCTCCGCCAACGACCGCTGCCGCGCCATCGCCGAGCTGGTGGCACAAATGCCCGAATGTAACTTACGCTAACATAACTCTTCACAACAACATCCCGCACCCAGCCGCCCGACTATAACAAAACACCCCGCTTCTCTCCCACGCTCGTTCCCACCCCCGCCCTCCCACACTTACCCTTGCTAACCCACCTATGAACCTCACCCGCCGCTTCTTCCTGCAGTCCTCCGGCCTGTTGGCAGCGTATATGGGCGTCTCACCCTTTGAGGCAACAGCACATGCAGGGCTTATGTTGCCCAAGCAAGCCACCGCCAAAGGCAAGACGCTCGTAATTATTTTCCTCCGCGGCGGTGCCGATGGCCTCAACCTCGTCTTGCCCTTCGGCGATCCTAACTACAGCACACTCCGCCCCTCCCTCGCCATCAACGCCCCCGGAAAAGGCCGCGGCAACGCCATCGATCTCGATGGTTACTTCGGCCTTCACCCCCGCCTCGCACCCCTCAAGCCTTTCTTTGATTCAAGACTTATGGTCGCCGCTCACGCCGTAGGTTACGACAAAAACACCCGCTCCCACTTCGAGGAACAAGATGTCTGGGAGACCGGCGTCATCGGTAACACCGTCGGCTCCGACGGCTGGCTTAACCGCCACCTCGCAACCAGCCAGGGCCACGGTCGAATCCGCGCCGTCGCCATCGGAGACACCCTCCCCCGCATCCTCCGAGGCAAAGTTCCCGCGTACGCCCTCCGAGGCGTTGAAGACCTTTCGCCCCCGCGTGCCGACGGTCTGGACGCCGCGAAGGTCGCCGCGGCAATCGAGCATGCTTATTGCACGCCCAGCCACTCTGAACGCGATACCGCACGAGGCCTTCTCGCCGATACCGCCGCCAGCACCCTCGAAGCAATCCGAGACCTCCGCAAGATCGCCGATCAGCCTTACAAACCCGCCAAGCCTTATCCCGAGACTGATCTCGGCCGCCGTCTGATGCAAGTCGCTCGCCTTATCCGCGCCGATGTCGGCCTCGAAGTCGCCCAGGTTGATTACGGCGGTTGGGATACCCACCAAGCCCAAGGCCGCGGCGAAGGCGGCCAGTTCGGCAACCTCGCCAGCCAACTCGCCGACGCAATCGCGGCGTTCATGGCCGACTTGCAAGACCAGATGGACGACGTCGTCGTCGCCACCCTCACCGACTTCGGCCGCACCGCTGCGGAAAACGGAAGCGGCGGCACCGACCACGGCTGGGCCAACTGCATGTTCGTAGCGGGTGGCGCGGTCAAAAAAGCCTCCGATGCTCGTATCGCCGCGAACGTAAAAAATGGCCCCGTCATAACCAAGTGGCCCGGCCTCGCCCCCGACCAACTCCACGAGAAGCGCGACCTCCTGCACACCACCGATTTCCGCGATGTGCTCGCCGAGCTTGTCCGCGTCCACCTCGGCAACACCAACCTTGAAGCCGTGCTCCCCTCCCACACGTTCAAACCCGTCGGCCTCGTCGCATAATCCCCCAACGTAAGTCTCAACCAGGCAGCCCGCCCACGCTTTCCCCGCCAATCCGTTTACGCGCTAGGTTCCCTACCGTTGTCTGACATGCCCCAACCCGCCGCGGATGCTCAAGTTGTGCCTCGTTCCGTGTCGCCCACGTCAGGTGCCCCTGCAAGCCATAGCCACCACGCGGCCGAGGATGCAGTCCCGGCAGCACCGCTCCCCGCTGCCCAATGCCGAATAGACCCCGCACACAGCGATAGCCTCCCGCTCCACTCTCGCGTCGAGGCCCTCATTTTCAGTGCCGATCGCCCACTTCCCCCCGAACGTGTCGCTGCCGCGCTCAAACTCATCCGTCTCGATGACGACGCCACCGAAGGCAACGAGCTTGCCAAACCGGCCAGTAAACCCTCCACACCCGCTGCGGTCGCCGCCGCTTGCCAGTCCGTCGCTGACACAGTCGCCACCCTCAACGCCGCGTACGACGCCACGGGCCGCTCCTTCCGAATCGAACACATCGCTGGCGGCTACCGGGTGATGACCCTCCCGCAGTTCGCCGCCGTAATCGCCGAGTTTCATCGCTCCCGCATGAGCGGCAAACTTACCCGGGCCGCGATCGAAACCCTCGCCATCATTGCTTACAAACAACCCATCACCCGCGTGCAGCTCGAGGCCATCCGCGGCGTCTCATGCGGGGAAGTCCTCAAAAGCCTGATGGATCGGCGAATTATAACGGTGAAGGGCCGCGCTGAGGAGCTGGGCCGGCCAATGCTCTACGGCACCACGCGCCAGTTCCTTGACCATTTCGGCATGGCCACCATCAAAGATCTTCCCACCTCGAACGAACTCAAACCTCAATAAAGAGCTACTACGCAAAGCGCGGCCCCGCCGTTTCGTAGCCCCGCCGCAACTCGCACCAATGGCCCCCGCCCCATCCGCGCACCCGTCTGAACTTAGAGCTAGGCTGGTGGCCCGGCGCTACCTCTTCCACTCGCCCGGAATTACCTACGCCGTCACCACCGTCGTGCTTGTGCTGGGCGCCATCAACGGTCAGAATAACTTATTATTTATTATCTTCGGCCTCGCCGTGGGCGGTCTTATTGTCTCGGGAGTCTTAAGCGGAGCCAACCTCATGGGCATCCGCATAGACCGCGAAACCCCAGGCCACGCCCACGCGGGCGAACATGTAACATTACGTTACGCCGTGCGCAACATCAACCGCTTCCTTCCCGCCTTCGGCCTCCTCATCGAAGAGCTGCCTCTCCACCAACCCCACACCCAACCCCCCGCACAACCCTCCGCACAACCCTCCACCACCAAACTAACTCTGCTCGGGCGAGTAAAATCATTTCTTCGCCTCGCGCCGCGGGCCAATCGCGGCCACGCCGGTGCCGGGGCGCGTACACACCTGGGCCCCGCCGCCGCCTGCGCTCTCCACGTTCCCTCGGGCACTGTTTTCACCTGCAACTCCTCTCCCAAAGCCCTCGTCCGGGGCGTCGCCAACTGCTCCAGATTCCGCGTCACCAGCACGTTTCCGTTCGGCCTCACACGTAAGTCGGTGATCTTTGAGTGCCGCCAGCAGGTACTTATCTTCCCCGCCCGCCGCGTTGTAACTCCGCACACGCCCCCCTGGCGCAGCGGCGAACATGCCACCAAAGCCCAAACCCTCGCCTCCCGCCTGGGCGATGAGTTCTTCTCCCTCCGCGAATACCGCCCCGGCGACCCACAACGTAACATAGCCTGGCGCGCCTCAGCCCGCTCGGGCACCCTCCGCGTGCGCGAGTTCGTTCGCGCCCGCTCCTGTTACATCCTCATCGAGTGCCATCTCGGCTCCACCCCCGCCCAAACCGAAGAAGCCCTTGCACGCGCTTGCTCCCTCGCCGAATATTACATCCACCAAGATCATAACTCCACCAGCGGCGCATCTCACCAGATTCACATCGCGTTAGCAATCCTCACCCCCCTCCAATCCTCTTTCCCCACCCAGCAACATAAGTCCTC
>CAYVFW010000155.1:0-1302 GCA_964450325.1 uncultured Phycisphaeraceae bacterium
GTAAAGCCGCCACCACCCACCCCACCCGCGTTCTCAAGATCAAACGTAAGTTCATAGGGACCGGGCGCGAGATCCTCGGGAACCTTCACCGCCACGCCCAACGAAGTGCTTGTCGCAAACAGCCCCCCGAAAGGGTTATTACCCCGTTTACCGCCCACGTACACGGTTCCTAGCGACTGCTGCCCGGTGGTAAAAAGCCCTCCCAAAGGGCCGTTGATGCCGAAGGGACTTAGGTTCCTCCCACTTGCTCCGCGGCGGCCATTCTCGCGGCCTTCCCCGGCTTCTTGGTCCACCGCTCGGCCATTCACCTTCACGTTACCGAGTGCTAACGTAATAGTTCGCGCTGCTCGGCTATCGCAACGCATCTCCTTCAAAGTTACAATGAGCGGCACGGTGCTGCCAGCGTGCACGCTGGTGCGGCCGCTCACCGCGAAAACCGGCTGCTGGCGCTGGAACCGACCGGATTGCTCGGATGTAAGCACACCCATGAGCTCCGCCTGCACGATCAGGTCGCCCCACGTCTCGGCCCATGGCCTTGTTACATCGCCCTGAAGGTCTAAAACGAATGTAATAACATCCTGCAACTGGGCACCCGCGAGCGTGCCCGCCAGGGTACGGGTCATCAACTCGTCGGCAATCTTTTCGGTGCGCACCACGTCCGCCTGACCGGCTTCCCACAAAAGCAAACCCACCGGCTTGAATCGGTCCAGGTCTCGCCCTGTGATCGCGGCGACAACTACAGCGGCCAGCGGAACGATCGGCGTCAACGTAACCAGCAAACCAACCAAGACCAACGGCCACATCCGCCGCCGCACTCCGTCCCGCACCGCGCCATCGCGCTTTAACCCCGAGCCACACTCGGGGCAAGTGATGGCATCGGGCCAAACCCCATCCAAGTCAAACTTACAGTCGCGGCAGACCGGGTGATCGTTGATTCTTCGGCCCAGCCACCCCCAGCACAGGAGCACAAAGCCGGCGACCAACATAACCACCAGAGTTAACAGTTGATTCGGAGACATGACTTACTCTCGCCGCCGGTACCCCTCCCGACCGTGGCCTACGCCAGACAGCCGACCCGCAGATTCGCTTCTCATGCACGCGGCCTGAACAATAGGTTATGATGCGCCCACACACCTTTTCCGTCACCGCCTGCACGCCAGTTGCCATCGAATCTAGGTGCGAGCGCCGCTCCCAACATCTTCCTACCGTCAAAGTTAAATGTCAGTTGAAAACGACGGTCACCCCGGGGAACCAGAATAACGGCAAGTATCTAGCGCCAGTTCGCCCGGCCAGTTCGCCCGG
>CAYVFW010000155.1:1402-3975 GCA_964450325.1 uncultured Phycisphaeraceae bacterium
GCCAGTTCGCCCGGCCAGTTCGCCCGGTCAGCAGGCCAAGCCCGACCGCGTGCGCAGTTACCGAAAAACCAAACGCAATGCACTAACAAAATCTTAAGCCGAGGTTCGATCAACCACCGTGTACTGTTCACGCTCGCCCCGGCCTCGCACCGGATAATCTTTGCGCAATGGGTGGGCGGGATAGTCTTCCCATAACAGAATGCGACGTAAGTCCGGGTGGCCGTCAAAGCGGATGCCCAGCATGTCAAAGACTTCTCGCTCTGGCCACTCAGCCCCGGGCCAAAGGTCGCACACCGAATCAACGTGTAACGCGGGGTCGGAGAGAATGCCATCGGTAGGCATCGACGGATTCAGATAGACCTTCACGAAAAAACGGTCATCGCGCGAGTGGCTCAAAAGGTTGTAAACCACAGCGAAGCGCCCCGGCATCGGCGCCGGGTATCCTAAGTAATCTACCCCGCCCACATCGCTCAGAAAGTTGTAAGCACAGCGCGGGTCAGATTTCAAGAACGCAAGAACAGCATGCGCGTCCGCCTTCTCCACCAGCAGTGAAGATTGCCCGCGATACTCGGTCCCCTTGAACTTAACCGAGGGGAACGCCTCTTTAATTATCTTAAAGATTGGGTGATCAAGAGTGACTTTGGCAGGAGCTTGCGACATGCCGCCAAGTATAGGATCGCCCCGTCTCCTTAACCCTAGTCCACCTTTCCCCCGGGCCTCACCCGCCCCATCACGAAGCCCGGCGTACCAGCAACCCCAACGCAACCCCCTGCCACCGCGATTCCGCCCGCTCAAACACGGCTTGATCCACCACCACCGCGGCCGCGAGCGGGTGCCCGGCCAGCGAGTCAAAGAGTCGATCGAAGTGATCTTCCTGTCGAGGCAACATTGATTCAGTTAACATGGCCACTGGATCAAACAGGAACTTCCACCGCCCGCCCCGCTCTCTCAAAAACGACTGCAGAGAAGGAACGTCCGAAATGGAACCCGATGCGTGCGGCCAGATAACCAGCTCCATGTCCGCCCGCGCTACCCGCTCGATCGCTGTACACCACGCCGAAAAATCAGCCCGTGCAGAGGGCAGCCAAGCCAAAGATCCCGCCTCAGAAACGCTTCCTAATCGCCCGCTGGGAACAATCAACCGGAGTTGGCTTAGTGGGTTTTGAGAGATGAGCCTCGCGGCGTCCGCCACCGTCTTGGCGGCCAACTCTTCACGGCCTGCGGCGTGGGTGCCGATTGCCGCGGCCGACTCATTGAGCGAGACCACGCCAAACGAGCTGCCTCCGGGCTGCGGCGGTTCAATAGCGTGAAGCTCACCGTGATTCGCACTTACATAGAGCGAACAGGGTAGAAATCCGCGCAGGGTTTGAGGAAGGATTGGCACGGGGCCCGATCGTATCGGGGGAGCGGACGCTTGAGCGGCGCGGGCGGGCAATAATCATGGGCCGTGGCAAGGACGCCGCGGCTTAACGTAAGTAATGCCGGGTACTGACAGGAGCTAGAACATTTGGAACAAAAACTGCTCATGGACGAGCGAGATGGCGGCGAGATTCCGCACGTCCTCAAACGCACTCAACTCATCGACGCCATCATAAGCGTTAACAAGACCGTTAACGAGTTATACTTACGTCAGTTTGATGATAAATCGCTCCGGCGATACCTGGATCATCTTTCTATCGAAACCGCGCCCCGCAACGCTGCATCGCGTTGGGTGCGTGAGCGTTATGAGCCAGCGGTAGAACGGCACGAATCGCTGGATTAGCCAACCCGACGCTGCTGGCCCGACGCTGCTGGCCCGACGCTGCTAGCCTCACGCTGCGCTGCTTGCCAGCAAGCAGCCGAGTGCAGGCGTTAACATAGATTTCGGTGGAGCACCTGCGTGAGCCAGCCCCACTGCGCGAGAACTGAAACCGCGACGAAAACTCGGCGCCGGTAAGTAGTAATATTACATCGAGGGAGATCGCATGTTGCTGGCTGGCCAACGCCAGCCCCGCCAAAAAAGGCAACACCCCGCCAAAAGCGGGAGGGTGTGTTGCCCGGAAAGAGGAAGACAAATCAACGGCGAGTCAGCGCGGCATTTGTTAATGCCGGAGGGCGACTCAAACCATCTCAATTTTACCATGAGCAGCCAGTGTTTTGGCGTGCTAGTACGCTGTTTGGTAGACGACGTGGCGAACCATGTTTGATCGCCGCGGCGATCCGATCGCTTGCCAACGAAGGGCGAACTCGGGAAGTGACGAAGTTGGCCACGGTGCCAACCTTTTCTATCTACGCCACATTCAGCTAAGTTTAAGTAGTGCGAATTAACTTAACTTGGGTGAGGAGATGCGAAATGGCGAAGGGCGCTTTATCGCGGCTGTAGGGGTGCTTACCAGACCACCAAAGCGTGGCCCTAAGGCCACACCAATACATTCGTGAAGTGCCAACTGTCGTCGGTCCGGTCGCGCCGCAGAAAGTCTTGCAGACTGTGGAGCTACTTTACATTAACCGCTGATCTGGTGCTCGAATGCCCGGATGCCCGCATGCTCGGCTAGAGAGCAAGCAAGCAGAATCTCATCGTGCGTTGAAGCAAG
>CAYVFW010000155.1:4075-7496 GCA_964450325.1 uncultured Phycisphaeraceae bacterium
GGCCATTGATGGTGGCCTACTAGTACTTACGACACAACTACCTGATCGGTTCGCAGCGAACTAAAAGCACCGGTATTATCTGCCGCCCGGGCGAAAAGCGTGACCGTACCCAAGGGAATCCGATTACCCTTCACGTCGAGAGTCCAAACTCCGTCGATGAACTTGGCCTTCCCAAGACTGCGGTCCTGTCGAGTATTCAGAACTCCGTCACTATTGGTATCATAATAAAACTCGACAGACCTGACGCTACCATCGCTATCGCCCACACCTGACGCGGTGAAGTTAAATATCGCAATATTGCGCGCTCCTGCTTCGGGGGTCACCACGAACTGTTCGAGCACCGGCGCGGCATTGATAATATTGGTTACTATCACCGGGGCGGATTCCGCCCCGTCAAGATCCACAACAACCGCGAAGAATCGGTTCACGCCTACAACGAATGAATCTGAGTTAACTGACAACCTGTAACCACCCGAAGAACGGTCGACGGTGCCCAGCAGCGTATCGACCGCGGGATCAAGCACGCCGTCCAGCGCGGCAGAGTCGGTTGCTGTATCACGGTAGTAGCGAACCTCCGCAATCCGCCCGTCAACATCTCGCTGGCCACTTACATTCAGGCTGATGGCGTCGCCCAGATTCCTCACCGTGGAGGGGTTTGCCCGGAGCGAGCGCACGACGGGCGCATTGTTCAATACGTTGACAATCACGCTTGTGGCCGGGCTCCATTCACGTGCACTATCTTGGAGACGCGCGAAGTATACATTATTGCCCGCCTGAAGTGAGTTGGTCGAGACTCGTACCGAGGCCGTGCCGCTTGAGAGCCTGTTGGCAGAGCCGACCCGCCGGTCAAGACCTTCCTCAAACTGGCCGCTGCCATTGGTGTCCGCGTAGAACTCCAGCGTTCGCAATGTCCGACCCGCTGGAGTAAAGATTTCCGACGCCACGATGGTTAATCGTTCTCTGCGGAGGATTGTCTCGGGTGCCGTTAGCGAACCGATTGAGAACGGGGAGTTAATAAGCCCCACCACACTCACCGGCGTTCCCAACTGCCCCTCACCATCAGTGGCGACTGCAAAGTAGCGGTTGTTTCCGAAGGTGAATGATGCCGTCTCAAAAGTGGTTGTGAATCCATTTGAACCATTATTATCTTCGCCGAGCAGCACATCGGTCTGCGCATCAAAGTTACCGTTCTGGTTGCTGTCGCGGTAGAAACGGACAAACGCGACAGCGCCGTCATTGTCGCTCGCCGCGGCGGTGAGAGTAACCGGCACGCGACCTTCGGCAGGATTAGGCGAGGCGGTAAAAGCTGAGACAACCGGTGCGGCGTTCACGATCGAAACGTCGGAGCTTACGACCGCACTCTCAACGCCGTCGATATCAACCGCCTTGGCAAAGTAACGCTGCTGCCCTAAGGGGAAGTCGTTAGTGTTGGTTGCGAAGTTAAAACCACCTTCGGCGCTGGAATCGGCACCGAGCAGTGCGTCGGTCCCGATCTCAAGCGTGCCGTTGCTGTTGGTGTCCCGGAAGAAATCGATGCGGGCGATTCCGCCATCATCGGTTGCCGTAGAGAAGCCAAGAACGAACGGCGTATTGCGTCCAACATTCTGCGAGAACCCGGCGTTTAAACCGGCAAGCACTGGGGCGGAGTTCACGCGCACCGTGAAGACATCGTCAACGAAAGTGCCATCAGCGCTGGTTGCACGTACTGTTAGCGTGGCTATGCCGCTGATTCCCGCACCGTACGAAAGATTGAGGTTAGTGCCGCTGAGCGTGGGAGCCACCAAGGTTGAGTTGCTGCTCGTGACGGTATAAGTCATCTCAGCGATTGTGGTGACATTCATCGCCACAAAGTCGCCGGTGTTCACTACGTCGTTGTCGGCGTAGTTTTTCAGGGGAAGATCGGTGAAGGGGTCGCCAAAGCTGAAGCGCGGGATGTTGGCGATGCGATCAACCACGTCCAAGCCCCTGATCACGCGCCCAAACGCTGTGAACCCGCCATTCTGGTTATCCAGATTGCCCGAGTTGTCGTTCAGGTTGAAGAACCACTGATTGGTCCCGCTGTTCGGATTGCCGCCCTGTTTGGCCATCGCGATGGTGCCGCGAACGTTTGAGTTGCCCGGCTCGTTCTGCACCGCCGCGAAAGTGGGAATGGCTACGGGCGCCGCGCCGTCGGTGGGGGGCCGCGAGAAACCGCCCCCTTGAATCACAAAACCCGCCACGCTGCGATGAATAACCGTTTCGGTGTACCGCCCCGCATTAATATAACTCAGAAAGTTGGCAACGGTTGCGGGCGTGGTGCGGGCCACACCAGGATTCGCCCCATCATAAAGCAGAACGTAAATGTCTCCCTCGCTGGTCGCGAACCGCGCGATCGTGCTGTTGAGCGCGGGATCGTCATACCGACCCGCGAGACTAATGGTGGCCGCCGAGGCACCCGGGAGCACCGCGCGATCAGGGATTTCCGTGATGATCGATGCCGACATCAGCGTGCGGCCTTCAAGGGGCTGCACCGCCGCGTGCTCGCTGGATAACCCCAAAAACCGGGCACAGGCATTGCCGCACGCGCCGACAAGCGAACCGATACGCCCCCGGGTGGCGACTTGCACAGAATCGAGGCGACTGTCAGCGGTTATCTTCATCATCATTGCTTGGACTTTCTCTGCTTCTGTTAAAACCAACTGTTTTGGTTGAGTGCACTGCCTGATTGCGAAGTTAGGGGTTTGACCTGCCTTCACCGCAGCTCTTCCCGACACTGATATACGTCCGTAGAACTGTTTCGTTCTGGTTTCAGTAGTTTGATGCGAAACAATGTAGTCGACTCATTGAGCCTTTCGCCCAAGCCGGCATAGCTGAAACTCTTGCTCGTCAAACGATGCCTAGCTCTACGAGCAGAATATTCCAACGATTCTAGATCAATCGACGCTTCCAGCGATACTAGATTAGAATAGAGATGTCCGTCAGCGGGGCCAGCACCGATGCTCGTAGTGCTAACCGCAATCAACCCGAACAGCGAGTCACATTCTCACAACAAACGGATCGACCGAGCGGCGCCTACAACGTGGTCGGTTCCCTTCCCTCGGCGTGCCCGGACGCCATGGCCGGAAATCACAATCGCGACATCGTTATTATTCGCACCTCGAACGTCCTGGGTTGCCGCGAACTTGCCGAGAAGGCTTGGGGCGGTGATCCGGCCTTGCCCTTCATGAAGGCGGGCGGTCAAAAACACCGCTGCAGCGACCAGAAACGGGTCAGCAAAAGTCACTCGGTCAACTCCAGACAGTAGTCCGGATCAAATTTTGAGATGGCATAACCAGCCCCTTCGCTCAACAATGGGCGGTCGCTTGCAATCAAAGCCCGACAAGCCATTTAGCGAGAAGCCAGCCGAACTGTCTTAAAGAATGACGAAACCAGTTGTGAGTGG
>CAYVFW010000156.1:0-7434 GCA_964450325.1 uncultured Phycisphaeraceae bacterium
CCCCACCCCGGCCAACCCTTGCGGATGTAACCTTTCACTCTTATGTCTTACTACCTTGTCAAGACCGAGCCTTCCGAATACTCGTTCGCTCAGTTGCAAGCCGCGGGGGTGAAGGGCGCACTCTGGGACGGCGTAAGTAATAACACCGCCCTCATCCACCTGCGCGCGATGGTCGCCGGTGACGATGTTTATATTTATCATACCGGGGACGAGCGGGCGGTGGTGGGCATCGCGAAGGTGATCTCTGGTGCGGTTGAGGACCTCGCAAGGCCGGGCCTGACTCTCGAAGGCAAACCTAAGTTTGCGGTCGTGCGCCTCGCGGCCGTGCGTGCCGCGAAAACCTCGTTCGCGTTAGCGGCCATGAAGGCCGACCCTCTGTTCGCGGAGTTTATTCTGCTTAAGCAATCAAGATTAAGTGTCATGCCGGTGCCAGCACCGCTGGCCAAACGTATCGATAAGGCCATTGGCGTCTGAAGCCGCGGCGTGACGTTTGGCATATTTACGGACAACCTGCCTGCCGCGGTGCTGGGACGTGCCTGCCGGGGTGCGGGAGTAGTGCGCGGGCACTTTGCACGGGTTGGCGCATCAAACCTTTGGGGTTGAAGGACGTACTATCGCGTAGGGTAATAGCGTGATCTGTGCCGCGAACTCGCGGCGGGCAACTGACCGAATTGTGCGTAGAAGGCTATTGAATCGATGAAAACGAACACTTTATCTTGCGGTCTGATCGTCCGATGCCTCGCGTTAGTTGCGCTCGCGGGCCTGGCTTCCACCACCCTTGGCGACGATATTCGGCGTGAGGGCGAGGGTGGCCGCCGCAAGTCACTTACCGCGTTGGAGTTAAAGCCCTTTGATATTGGGCTAGTCAGCAAGGCAACGGAGTGGGCCGGGGGCGTCGCGCCAAGCGCGGGCGATCTTAACGGCAAGGTGGTCGTGTTGCTTTTGTGGTCTGACTGGTACCCGCCCTCCAAGCGTGTGGTTGCGCAGACCAAGAGATTGGTGGAGCAGTACGGCAAAGACGGCGTGGTCGTCATCGCCCTGCATAACACCAAGGGGTGGGACCCTACTAAGAATCTTAAGTTTACCAAGGATGTCGCTCTCTTCGCGGGGCTTGATACCGACAACGCTATCCGCAAGGCTCTGCAAGCCGATCAGGACCCCGATGTTTACGTTGTTGACCGGGCTGGTCAGATGCGATTTGCTGATGTCGACAAAGCGTCGCTGGAACCCGGGGTTGCTTTACTTCTCAAAGAGACCGCGAAAGACGCGGGAGCAATCAACGAAACTTTCGCCAAGCGTGCCAAAGACGCGGAAGTGGCCGCACGAAAGAGCGGAGCGATCAATCAGTCGGTGGATATGACCAGCCTGCCTGAGCAGGAGTTCACCGCTCCCTCGGTGGAGCAATATAAGTCGGCCAAGTGGCCCAAGATGCCTAACCCTCGTCAGCCGGAAGAGGGCTTTACCGAGCCCACCGTAGAAGAGCAGAAGAAGCTGGATGAGAAGTTGCCAGATCCGTTCCCGATTACTCCGGCCAACTTCCTCACGCCAGCGCCCTCTACGAAGGGTCGAATTACCTTGGTGTATTTCTGGCACCCCGAATCGCGCGCCTCTTTCCAGATGATGGACATCTTCGACACCGCCCAGCGCACGTACGGGCGGGACGTCACGGTGATCGGAGCGATTGCGCCGATCAAAGTCAGCGGGCAGTCGGGCGAAACCGAACCCGAGGTGGACCCGGTCAAGATCAAGAAGATCTTCAGCGAATATCTTACCAAGCGCACCCCCGGCACCGCCCACATGCTTGATCTGCAAGGCTCGCTGTACAACCTGGCCAACGGCGAGGAATCTAGCACGAGCGGCAAAGCCCGGTACCTCCCGGTCGTAGCGCTTGTAAGCTCCGACGGGCTTCTGCGTTGGGGGGGCTTCCGTTATCTTCCTTCCTTTGACGCGGCGTTGGAGCGGATGTTAAGTGTTGACCCCGGCGTAAAGGCTCGCCGCGCCGCCGAAGCCGCGTACATCAAGCAGACCATGGGAAAGTGAGTTTTTGCAGAGTAACCTTTGGCCTCCAAACCCGGAACTTAAGCTAACTTACTTCTATGCCACAACTGATGCGCCCGCTCTTTGAAGTCGCGCTCGTTGAGCCCGAGATTCCTAATAACACCGGCAACATCGGCCGCACGTGTGTAGCCTGTGGGTGCCGCTTGCACTTGGTTCACCCGCTGGGGTTTGATACTTCTGAGAAAGCCTGCAGGCGCGCGGGGCTTGATTACTGGCCGCGGCTTGACCTGACCGAGCACGCCTCGTGGAACGCCTTTGAACCCTTGCTCGAACAGCGGCGGGTCTGGGTCTTCTCGACCAAGGCGTCGCGGAGTCTGTATGACGCTTCGTTTAAGAGGGGCGATTTATTTATGTTCGGGCGAGAGACCGCGGGGCTTGCGCCCGAGATTATAGCCAAATATTCGGATCGGTTGTTACATCTGCCGATGCTCGCTGGCGAACGAAGTTTGAACCTCGCCACGGTGGTATGCGCGGCGGTCTACCAGGGCGTTGGGCGGTTGATCGCCCAGGGCGAGGTTGAGGTGGACGGCGCTGGCAGACTAACTTTATAATAACATAATAATGAGGCTTACACGGGCTTACACGGGCTTACACGGGCTTACACGGGCTTCATGGGGCACCGAGGGCGGTGGTGCGGGCTGGATGTTCGCGCCCGGCATGGAGCGAACAAACCCGCACGGCCAGCGTAAGAAGAGTGCCCCGAAGCAGCTGGATTTGCGAGGGGCATGAACTCTTCTCTCCTTTGGTGTGCGCCGCCTGTTGCTCCGGGCGGTGCACTTTTTTTTGCGCTTGCGGTTGGGCGTTCTTTTTTTCTGAGGGCTTTGGGGCTGGCCGCGGCCGTATCATTCACGGCGCGTGCGGGCGGCCATGAACGCTCGGCGGGTTGGCGGTTAAGAATCGGCGAAGGCATGAAGAGCGAACACCACAACATAAGTCATCTGGGCACAGGTTTTCCGGGCACAAGTTCTGTGGGCACAAGTTCTGTGGGGGTGGCGCGGCGGGCGGGCATTCTCGCGGGCGCTCTTGTGCTCGCGGGGTTGCTTGGTTCTGGGTGCGAAAAGCCGGTGTTCACTCCGGATGAGCCTCGGAGTCAGTACGACCGATTCGACGCGATCCGCGATCAGCGTGCGCCCAGCCATATTTATGACGAGTTTGGCGATCGGCGGCCCAACGTGCGTCAGCGGTTGTTGACGGGGGAGTGAGCGTCAGCAGATTCTCGCTTTATAACAATTTAAGATGTTCCTGAACCTGGCGCGGCCAAGGTAACTTAGCAGCCGTTGCTCCAGGCGACGAAGAAGTCTGTGACGTCGCTGCCGTCTATGCCACCATCTTGATTTACATCTGCGGCGGGATCAGCGGCGGACCAACCGATGAAAAAGTCGGTGACGTCGCTGCCATCGACGCCGCCGTCTTGGTTGTAATCACCGATACAGACGGTGCCGGTTGGGCACGTTGTGGAGGCGGGCTGGTAATAGGCGAGGTCCACGGCGGCACGAAACTGGAAGCCGAAGGGAGTTTGGAGGTGGGTGAGGGCTCCGGTGTTCATATTGACCGCCGAGATTGCGAATGCGGGATAGCTGTTGGTGCCGTACATCAGCTCGCCGGGCTCGGCTTCGATCAGTGAGGCGGTGGATACTTCTATGGGGGCGGGATTGGTTACGGTGAAGGTGGGGCTTGCATCACCCCCTATGGACCAGCTGCTGGAGTAGCGTATAGCGGCGGCAAACTGAGAATCGATGATCGTAAGTGAGCTGGACGCGGGGTCAAAGCGGGAGAGAGCGAAGAGGCGGACGCCGGTGATGAAGGCGAGGCCCGCGGGGTTATCAAACTCGGTTGCGTGAAGGACGGCCCAGGTGCCATCGCAGAGGGGGGCGTGGGCCCAGACGCGCTGGGCGGCCTGGGTACCGGAATCGGGGATTGAGTAGGAGGGGCCTGGAATTACAATCTGCTGACCGCTGTTGGGTGGGAGCTGTGAAGTTGCGTTACCGGGGTACCGGTAGAGCTGATCGTGATTACTTAAAATTATGTCGCCCCCTGCATCGAGGCTGAGCTTACATTCGTTGAGCTCGGTGATCGTTGCGGGTGCATCGTTTGCCAGCAGCGTGCAGACGTGCGAGGAGCGGTTCATGCGGAAGAGGATGCCGGTGGCAGCGCCGGGTGCCTGAGCGAAAAGCACAGCATCGCCGGAGGGATCGTGGAAGACTACGTCGCGAATTACGGCGTCGGCACCGCCGTTGGCTATCGCGAAGGCGACCGCTTCGGGGTAGGTATCGCTGTCGAGGGTTTCGTAGTTGAATCGTGAGACGGTTGTGCCAGCGTACCAGGTGTCGTTGGCCGCGGAGACATCCATCCCGTAGAAGCGATCTCCGGAGATAATAAATGCGAGTGATTCATTATTGACGTTGCGAGTCAGGATAGAGATGGGCCCGCCGAAGAAGTTATTCAGCGAGAGGACGAACGGGGTGGATGGCAGCGGGGGAACAACCTGGGGCGTGAATCCGCCCAGTGAAGTTAAGCAGATGGGGGTGGTGCGACGGAGGCTGAGCGAGGGGCTTTGAGAGAGGGTTGCACGGGGGGGCGGAACTACGCTGAACTCAAAGGAGGCCGATGCGCCGGCGGCAAGGACGGTGGTAAGCGTAATTATACGGGTGTTCGAGTCGTAGACTGCGCCGTTGGTGGGGGGCTGCGAAAGCGTCCAGTTGAATGCGATCGGGACGATAAGGATTGCGGGATTGATCGCGGAGGTTGTCTGGTTTGTGAAGGTGGCGAGCATGCGGAGCTCGGGGAGTGAGCCGTTACTGAGGGCTCGCACGGGTTGGAAGGTGTTGCCTGCGGCTGACGCGGCGGAGGTGTTGGCTGGGCCGATCAATCCCGCTTGAATGTTGGTTGCCCGCAGGGTCCCGATGACGGGTGGACGAAGCTGAAATTGCGTGGTGGATGAGGCGGATTGGCCGACAACGTTGCTACAGGGTGCCTGCACTTGGATAAATGTGCCGCCGCCGAGCGCGGTACGGCTGAAAAAGCCGGGCTGGTAGCAATCGGTTATCTGTGTTCGCAGCGAAATTGTGGACGTTTGGCCGGCGTCGAGTGCGCCAGTCCAAGTTACTTGGCTGGTATTAACAACCGTCAAGGTTCCGACGGTAGCGGTTTGCGCGCCGTCGAAAGCAGCGTTGTTGCCAGCGGTAATTCCGTTGGACGAGCCGACGAGGAAGAGGTTTTCCTGCCTGAACGCGGCGAGGTTGGTGAGCGTAATTGTGTGATTGATGGTGTCGCCCAATATGAGCGGCGGAGAGACGGAAGGGACCGACGCGACGGTGACGGTGACTGGGCCGGTGACCAACGTGTCAACGTTCAGCGAGGCGTCGCGCTCCGCGAGTGGAACGAAGTCTGCGGAAGCTTGGATGCTGAGTGCTTGGGGGCCTGTCCAGCAGGTGCTCGTGAGTGAGACGGTGCGGTTGACCGTCGCTCCGGGCGCGACGGAGGGGATCGTCCAGGTGACGACCGATCCGTTGGCGGTGCCTCCGTTGCTGGCGCTGTTGAATGTAATGATTGAGCTGTGGGGCCAGACGAATACGAGGCGGACGTTATTGGCGACGGTGCCGCCCGTGTTGGTGACGCTGACGGGGACCGTGAACGGGGTGTTCACGGCGATTGAGACCGGGGGGCTCATGACAGGGTCGAGCGCTGCTGCGGCGGCGCCGCAAGAGATTTGGTTACATGTGGTATTGGCGGAGAAGACGCCGCCCTGGGCGGCGCACTCTGCGGCAGTTGTAATTGAGCAGGTGTTTACAACGCAGCAGGCACCGGGAGCGCCGCCGGTGCTGCAGCAGGGAACCGTGGCCGACCAAGCGACGTTGCCCCCATCGGTAATTTCGATATTTACGTTGGATGAGGTTGAAGACGCGACCCGGGTGAAGAAGGGGTTAAACGTTACGTTATCCATCACCGAAGGAAATCCGGTTTCGATGCTGAAGATTGCGGAGAGATTGCACAGATTCAGAACTTCGATGTCGTTGTGGGCGGGGTTCAGGGTGAGGTCGTGCTGAACGACCATGAAGTCGCCAGCGGGGGAGACATTCAAGATGCCGGTGCCGGGCGCCAAGCCCGTCGTGTAGATTGACTTGGCACCGGTGACGAGGTTATAAAAGCGGAGCTGGGGCTGGGCGTTGGGGCTGCCGCAGTTAGAGGGGCTGGTGTTCACAACCGCGAAACGGCGTGTTGAAATCGGCAGGGCGTTGGGCATGGGGGGTTGCCCTGCGTCGCCGCCTGGAGTAATTCCCGCATCGTACCAGACCGGTCTGCTGCCGTTGAGAGGGGGACAGTTTAAGCAATCATCAACGATGAGCGTGAGCGGCTGACCCGCCGTGGCCGGAACTCGGTATATTCGCAGGCGGTTGGCGGCGGTGTTGCAGAAGCCGGAGTTCAGGTCGGCCTGGCCGCCCGCAGTAAAGAGAAACTGTTGCGAGGGCGAGAGCGCCATATTAATGGGTTGGTTTGACCCTTGCATGCCTACGGGTAGCGGGAAGGACATATCACCAGTATCGCTGGGGCCGGTGCCGCCGTCGCGGTCGGTATCGATAAAGATGCTTAAGGCGCTGATCTGAATGCCCGTGGAGCCTCCCGCCCCTCGGTATGCGGGCGAGTAGGGCTGAAAGGCCCCCGCGACGGTGCAGGACTGTGCGGGCGCGGTGGATGCAAGTTGAGCTATGGGGAGCAGGAGCGCCAAGGCAGCCGCGGCGAGCGTGGAATGTTTATGGAAGAAGGTATTCATAACTCGGACTCCTGATGAGGACTGATTTGCGCCACGGGGCGATCCCCGGTTCCCGCTCTTTAAAAACGCGAAGGGGGTGGGGCGTTTTACCAACCTAAGTTTGAAGCTCACTACTTGCTTGTGGCACCGAAACTATGTTGCACCATGGCTCCATCATGGTTCCGTCGTGGCTCCATTATGGTTCCATCGTGGTTCCATCGTGGTTCCATGATGGTTCCATTATGAGGCGTGCAAACATAAAGGCGATGTCGCTCGCAGGCAGGGCTTCTACTACCTCGCGGCGTGACACAGTTTGCGCCCACGCTGGCCGGAAGTGGGTTGCTGCTTGGCGAGTGCCAGTGTAGCGTTAACTCTTGAATCTGTAGGGACTTTTGATTCACAGGGGACTGGAAAAAAACTTCTCGAATTGCTGTCGACTTGGTTTGTGCGCGACACGTAATGCGCCGGATGATTATTGGAAGGCGGGGCGGTTTGGTGGCGTTTTTTTACTTTCGCTAGAGTAAATGTGATTATCGGAACTGGCGGATGGGAGAGAGTTAGGACCGCCGCGTGCGGCGGGTGAGTAGGAGGGGTAAGACACAGGCGAGGGTTGCAGGCGCGAGGAC
>CAYVFW010000157.1:0-7429 GCA_964450325.1 uncultured Phycisphaeraceae bacterium
GCCACCGTTCTGCCTGAGCCGCCCGCGCAGGAGCGACTGCGTGAGCCGGTGCATCGCCGCCGTGTCGGTGAGTGTGATAATCGAGCGCTCACGCAAAGCTCGCAGCGAGCCTTCCACCGCGGATCGGCTTTGCCCCGCCGCACTCTCCAAAAGGGTAATGGGAATCGCTTGAGGATCAAGGAATGCGGCCATCTCGGCGAGTTGGACCGCCAGCGGGTCATGGGCCTTGCTACCGCGGTCTGCTAGTTCATCTAGGAGCAAGCCTAGCGACCCGCTCAGACCTCGTCGAGTCACGCCGCCGATATCTTCATCGGTGAACTCGCTTAGAAGGTCTCCCTTGTCGCCGATGTCGGCGGATGTAATACGGGCCAGAATCTCTTGCGGGGTTTTGTGCGGCGGGCGAGCCAGCGCTGCCGCTATGTAGGAAAGCGCCAAGGCGTGATAGCCAAGATGGGCGGCGATGGCGTCGAGTGGTGCCACGTGCCGTGCTTCGCGCAAATCAGGGCGTGCGGCAATCAGCAGCGCGCGGGCATCTTCGATGGACATAGTGTCCAAGTAGATTGAGGCGGCCACCGCGCGTGGAATTGGCTGCCGACGCGTGGTCACGATCAACCTGCCGCGGTTGACCGGGCGGTACTCTCGCGCCTGTTCGACAGTCTCGGCGTTGTCGACGATCAGCAGTTGTTTGCCAACCGAGCAGGCGGCGGCGATGGCGCGCCTTAGTTGTGAGCGGAAGGCGGCGCTGACCGCGGCGGGGTCGTCGCTAGGCGCGAGCCGTGGCTCATCGGGGAAGGGCTGGCTCGTGATGGCGGTATAGTGAGACTTGAGGCTGGCTAACTCGCCGCTTGTGGAGCCATCCAACCACCAGCGACTGGTCCACTGATCGGGCGCGAGCGAGGCCGTGTCCGCGTCTTTGGGTGCGGGATGAGCGCGGGTGTTGACGAACTCCTTGACGAGCTCGGTCTTGCCGAAGCCCGCCCCGGCGAGGATCGCGACTGCGGCAGGACCGTTCGGGTCATTGATGAGTGCGGCCAGATCATCCAGCGGCTTCACGCGGCCGATGAAGGCAGCGTTGCGATGTACTCCCGCAGCGGCGAGGTTGTCGGTGGAACGGGAGGATGAAACATGGCCAAGGGCCACGGTGCCGTTAGAAATAGTTGAGCGTGTTAGCGGTGTTGTGGCGTGTATATCTTCTACCGAGATGCCGCGCACTTGTCGCTGTTCGTCTGAGAAATCAAAGAGGTGGCTCTTCCAGGACCAGAGGTCGGGCGCGTGCCGCATGAGCACGCGAAGCTCGGCGGGCTCAATCAGGAAGATCACTGCAAGGGGCCAGCGCTTGCGCCACAGTTCTCGAGATAGATTCAGAGCCGACGCGCGACGCATTCCCAGCTCACCGTCTGTCAGATTCATGCCGGTGACCAGCAGCGTGTCGGGGAGAGAATCTCGCACGCCCACCGCGGCTTGCACGGCCCCGAAC
Source organism: uncultured Phycisphaeraceae bacterium (assembly GCA_964450325.1). Lineage (GTDB taxonomy): Bacteria > Planctomycetota > Phycisphaerae > Phycisphaerales > UBA1924 > UBA2402. Next base: position 1,478 of record CAYVFW010000157.1, read on the forward strand.
ACATCGACTTCGTCCGCCGGAATGGTGATGGCGGCACCTCTCGGTAACACGGTTAGGATGCGCTGCACCAGGCGGTCTCGAGTTGAAAAGGAGTCGCAGACCGCGAAACTGATGCTGCCGGTGCCGCGGGAGAGCCCGACGACGGACAGAGTGCCGGACAGCTCCTCGTCAAAACTTGGCGCGGAATCAGGCACTCGTGGCGGGAGAGCGGGGTCAGACATGGATCCGATTCACACCCTCGGGCAAGTTCCCCACCAGCGGGTTGACGCCGAGCCATTCTTGGCTGTTGCGGTAGTAGAGCAATGCACGGACAATCAGAAGATCACGGAAGACCTCGCGGGTTTCCGGAGCCGGGAGCGGCTGCTTTCCGGCGAGGAACTCCGCGAGGACTTGCCAGTGCGGAAGCTCCAGCGCTTTGCGCAGCGCCATGGTTTCTTTTCTTGCGACCGCCTCGACGACGGATTTATGTATCGGGGCTTGCGGACGCAGACAGTCTCTGGCCAACGCGCACAGTACGCGGGGCTGGCCACCGCTGAAACGGATCAGGTCATCGGTCGCGCCAGGGTTGGGGAAGACCGCGTCGAAGGATTCACCGGCAAAGGCTACGCGCTTGCGAAGTATTTCCAGAAAGCGGGCGTAGGAGAGGTCTAGGCGTTTGCCAGCGCGATCGTGGAGTTTGGTGACCGGAATGATCGGGGTCTGCTGGCCGTAGAGTTGCTCCAGGTCTGACACCAGCGGCGAATGTACCAGCGCGAGGGGCACCGCATAGATAATGTGGCACTCAAAGCCTCGGGTTTGGTCAGCGCGATGGACAAAGAGCCGTTCGCCGGGGTATCGCTCGGTGTCGGCGCCGTACCCGCGCTTCAGTTTATCGGTACCATCGACGATGATGGCGAGGTCATCAAAGCCGTGTGATTTGAGCCGCGTGCGGGCCTCGCTAAAGACCTCATTCGCGGCTTCAAGGAGAGATTGCACACGGGGATTGAGCGCCTGGCGTATCTTTTCTCGCGATTCGGGAGCCTGTCGGAGCGACGCGACCATTACTCCGAGAGCGGTATCAAGACGGGCTTCCTTCAGGTCGACCTCGGTCAGCAGGAGTTCCTTGATTTTGCGGGCACGATCCGCGAAGTAGCCGGGCTGGAGATCGATCTTCAGCCGATCTCGCAGCGCTACCGCAGTTTGGCGGACGATGGCGAGGAGCAGATCGGGAAAGTCCGCATCGTCCAAGGGCACGTCGCCTTCGATATCGGCAACTACACAGAAAACTCGCTTGGGGCCGGTTTCGAGGTTCTTCTGGACGCGACGAAGCTCGGTGGACTTGCCGCTACCCTCGTGGCCTGAGACGATTTGGCACGTATAGGTTGATGAACTGCGGATCGAGCCTTCGAGGTACGACGCGACCGAGCCGGGCTCGTTTTCGCCTCGGACGTCGGCGAGTTCAACGTAGAGATCCTCGAACTGGTTTGCTTGCAGCGGTCCTACGTCAAAGGCTTGATAGAGTTTGATCCAGTCGATTGGCATGCCAAACATTATACACTTGCGGCCCGAAACCAACAGAAGGCTGCCAGCCGGTAGTTCATTTCGGCCTTCGGGTCGCGGGCAGGGGAGCGGCTGAAGAGGCGAGGCGAGGGGCGGGGTTTCACGGAGACGCGGGGTGGTGCGGAGGGGCCGCCAAGGCCAGTGCTCTGGTGGGGCTGGCATCGGGAGAAGGGGACGCCGCGGCCGGTGGGAGCGTGTGCGTGATGGCTGGTGGCCGCGTGCTTTGATCGGGCGTTTGCGAGAGTTCTTCGCCACTGGCGGTGGATTATGTTACGTTTGTTGCTGGTTGTTGGTGGTTTTTCGCGTGGATCGCGTAGCGGCTCTGTGCAACTTGTCGCAAGAGTTGCGGCTGTTGGGCGGGGCGCGGAAGCAAGAGGGCGGAATGCTTCGCCGCGTTGCGAGGGCTATTTGAACGACGTGGCCTCGCGCGGGTTGAAATTGACGCTCCAAACGCTCTTTGGCGTGCCTTCAGGACTATCACCGCTTCCCCTACCTTTGGGCCATGCAGGATTATGAAAAACTTGGCGCGTTCTATTTGGGGAAAGTTTATGACCTTCCCAGCAAGACTCGCCTTGATGAAGCTCTGCTGTACGACTCCAAAGACCTTGTTACCCATGCTGTTTGCGTCGGCATGACTGGAAGCGGAAAGACTGGGCTGTGCCTGGGGCTGATCGAAGAGGCGGCCATTGACGGAATTCCTTCGCTTATTATTGATCCCAAGGGCGATCTCTCCAACTTGCTACTTACGTTCCCGGATCTGGCCGCCGCGGACTTTGCGCCGTGGATTAACGAAGACGATGCTCGCAAAAAAGGGGTGACTCCCGCGGATTTTGCTCAGCAGCAGGCCGATCTGTGGCGGAGAGGCTTGGCGGAGTGGGGGCAGGAGCCGGCCCGAATCCGCCGCTTTAAGGACGCCGCGGATGTAACTATTTATACGCCGGGCTCCGCAGCGGGGGTTCAGGTCAGCGTGCTTAAGTCCTTTGATCGCCCGGCACATGTAATATTAAATGATCCCGAGCTGCTTCGCGAGCATACGGCGGCGACCGCTGCGGGGCTCCTCGCGTTTTTGAACGCTGACACCAGCCCTCAATCTCGGGAGCTTACACTTCTTTCTAATATCTTCGCCAATGCGTGGAATCAGGGGCAGAGCCTTGACCTGCCCGCCCTGATCAGCGCCATTCAAACGCCGGGGTTTAGTAAACTCGGCGTGATGGAACTGGAATCTATCTTCCCGGCCAAAGACCGCTTCGCACTGGCGATGCAACTTAATAACCTTGTTGCCGCGGTTGGCTTTTCCGCTTGGATGGAGGGCGTGCCCATCGATATCCAGTCGATGCTCTACGGGCCCAGCGGCAAGCCGCGCATCGCTATTTTTTCGATCGCTCACTTGAACGACGGCGAACGAATGTTCTTTGTTTCGCGGCTGCTTAATCAGATGCTCGCATGGACTCGCGCCCAGACCGGCACTACCAGCCTGCGCGCTCTGTTATATATGGATGAGATCGCGGGTTACTTTCCGCCGGTTGCCAACCCGCCCAGCAAGCAGCCATTGCTTACGCTTATGAAGCAGGCTCGCGCCTTTGGCGTCGGCTGCCTTCTCGCGACCCAGAACCCTGTCGATATCGATTATAAAGGGCTCTCTAACGCTGGAACCTGGTTCATCGGAAGATTACAGACCCAGCGCGATAAGGACCGCGTGCTGGATGGCCTTGAGGGGGCCGCCGCGGGCACATCTTTTGACCGCGCGACGGCCGATAGAGCTCTCTCCTCGCTGGGGGCTCGCATTTTCCTGATGAATAACGTACACGAAGACGGCCCCGTCGTCTTTGAAACTCGCTGGTGCCTCTCTTACCTCCGCGGCCCACTCTCCCGCCAGCAAACTAAGCTACTCATGGATGGCAAGCGGCCAGCGCCGGCACTCACGCCCACGCCGATGGCGACTACATCTCAGGGCTCGCCGCCGCCGGGCTCCACTCGCGGCAACGTAAGTAATAAGCCCCCTGTTCTTCCCCCCTCGGTCGCGCAATACTTTCTTCCTACCCGCCAAACTACACCGATTACGTACCACCCACGGCTTCTTGGCATTGCCTCGATCTATTACGCTGATGCTAAGCTTGGCGTGCAATCGACTCACAACGTAAATTATCTCGCCACCTTCGCGGGCGGTGTTATCACTCTGGATTGGGACCACGCCGCCCCTACCGATTACACTCAAGAAGACCTGGACCCCGCCCCGGCCTCGGTCGGCTCCGATAATCACGCCTTTGCCGATGTTCCCCCCGAACTCTCCGCTGGCAAGCACTTTGACCTTTGGAAGAAACAACTCGCGGATGCGCTCTTTCGCCGCGAGTGTCTTCAACTGCTGCGCAGCCCCACCTTGGATGAGTTAAGTCTGCCTAACGAAAAAGAGAACGCCTTTCGCACCCGGCTGGCTCAGAGAGCGCGGGAGATGCGCGACGCCGCGTCTGAAAAGCTTCGCCTTAAGTATGCCCCTAAGCTCGCCGCCCTCGAAGAACGAATCCGCAAAGCTAACCAGACTATCGCCGTTCAGCAGGAACAATCCGCGGCGGCCAAGACATCAACATTTATGTCGGTGGGCACCGCTATTCTGGGCGCATTCCTGGGGCGAAAAATCATGTCGGCCGGAAACGTAAGTAAGGCCGCCTCTGCGGCGAGGGGCTTTAACCGCCAGAGCAAAGAATCCTCCGATGTCGCCCGGGCCCAGGAGAGTGCCGCCGCGTTGCTCGAACAACGTGAACTACTTGAGACCCAGTTCCAGGCGGATGTTGACGCGGCGACCTCTCGCTTTGACCCTACGACTGAAGAACTGGAGACTCTGGCGATTAAACCCAAAAAGTCAAACATTACGATCAAGGCCCTCGTACTCGCCTGGGAGCCATCCTAGAAGCCTCTAAAGCCCGTTTCAACCACCCCAGACCCTGAAGCTTGCTGGCCGGGCAAAGAACCAAAGCCCGCCCGCAACGGTAAGATTCACCAACATGCCCATCATTTTGCGTTGGCTTCTTCGCCAAGGCCCCACCAACCCCATCGCCGTCCGACTCGTGCAGAACGCATCGAGGCGGACCAAGCACATGTATCTAAGGGCGGCTTACCTCGCCCTGCTCATCGTGGTACTCCTTTGGACGCTGCTGGCCACGACCGATTCACGGGCGCTCGATTACCAGCAGCTTGCGCAGGCGGGCGCGGGCACCTTTACCGTCATCGCTTATCTTCAGATTCTGCTGATCTGCATTCTTGCCCCTGTCTTTATGGGTGGGGCCATTGCGCAGGAATCCAGCCCTCGCACGTGGGACATTCTGCTGACCACGCCGCTTACATCCGGCGAGATCGTGCTGGGTAACCTGCTGGGCCGCCTGTTCTTCATTCTTGGACTTTTGTTTTGTTCGCTGCCACTCTTTGCCCTCACGCAATACTTCGGCGGCGTGCCCGGCACCTCCATCTTCGTAAGTTATGTGATCGCCGCGTGCGCCGCTACGCTGGTGGGGGCGTTGGCGATCGCGCTGGCCGTCAGCCGCCTGGTGGGCAAGCGGGCTTTCTTTACCTTCTACATCGCCATCGTAACTTATCTCGGCGTGACGATCGCGGTTGACTACTGGATGGTCAACAGCAATAGAGGCGCGCTTAACGGTTCGGGCGTGACGTACATGACGGCCCTGAATCCCTTTCTTTCGCTGAAGGCCCTCCTGAACCCCGCCACTTACCCTCGCGCCACGCCCGGCAGCCAGGATGGCATCTTCGCACGCTGGATGCTTGAGCGTCCCATCGCAACATTCTGCGTGGGCAGCGGGCTGCTCTCGTCTTTCTTCCTCATTGCTTCAATGTTTACTGTTCGCATGGGCGGCCTTCAATCCTTCGGCACCGACGATTCAGGACTCTCGCTCTACCAACGCACCTTCGGAACCCGCTCAAAACGCGGCAAGGATGCGGGCGACGACGTGCCCACCTTTCACCGCCCGCCGCGGCAGGTAGGGGTGAACCCCATCGCTTGGCGCGAGGCCAGTTCTCGCAACAGCCAGCCCTCCAAGATCGTGGCTCGTTGGCTGTTTGTGGGCTTGGGCTTTCTCTTCGGGCTCGGATTAATTTATTTCTACCATACGGCCTCGCTCAACGCCACAACCTTTCAGTTCGCCCTTCTGGCCACGGTGTGGGTTGAGCTGGTGGTCATCGCGTTGGTTGCGATTATGGCGAGCGCGACGGCCATCAGTAAAGAGCGCGAGGATGGCACGCTTGATTTACTATTAACGACGCCGATCACCGCTTCGTCATACCTCAAGGGCAAGCTCACGGGGCTGATTGCTTATCTTCTTCCGTTGCTCAGCGTGCCGCTGGGCACGCTCATCCTCGCGGGGGCTTATGTCGCCATCGGGGGCGTGGCGCGCGAGGGGGGAACGC
>CAYVFW010000158.1:0-3712 GCA_964450325.1 uncultured Phycisphaeraceae bacterium
CGGCAACCGACGGCAGCGGAAGCGGCGACGGCCACATCCCGCACATCCCCGAGCGCGACCCGAAGCAAGCGAAGCCGGAAGCCGTCACCGCGACACCCTAAGCCGCCACCGTCGCCATCGCGATCTCCGACCACGGTCCCTTTTCTCCGCGTGTGTTGAGCTGGCGGGCAGTGTAGACGCAGGTTTTTCCGCGTTCGCCGGGGTTGAAGTCGGGGTGGGAGGTTGGTTTTGTTGTGCTCGCCAGCAGAAAGGGAGACCTGCATACCGTCGGTCAGAAGCAGCGGAACGCGGTGAAGCTCCCGCGTTCTTCGATCGTCGGCTTCAAGACTGCTGTACCGCCTCTTGAAATTAGCATCGGCGGCATCGTCCGGGCCGAGAAGGGCGTAATGTACGACATCGCCGGCGTGGAGGACCACATCCACATGTATCTGCGGTGGCGGCCCGACGCGACCATCTCGGACCTGATGCGCACAGTCAAGGCACGGTCATCGAAGTGGATTCACGAGTCGTATCCGAACCTTGCCGCGTTTGCGTGGCAAGAGGGATACAGCGTGTTCTCCGTCAGCAAGTCGCAAGAGGGGGCAGTCAAGGAGTATATCGCGGGGCAAGCTGAGCCTCAGAAGAAGGAAGATTTTAAGTCGGAGCTGTTGCGGATACTTCTCGCTCACGGGGTGGAGTTCGATGAGAAGTACGTGTTGAATTAGCCGACCGACTTGTTGCACACTTCCTCTGCCTCGCCGGGGCGAGTGCTTGGAACTTACGATTGGGTTTGTTCACATGGGCCGTGGCTTTGCGGAGGCGGGCACACCCAGGGCCGACGTTCATTTGGGTGTGATGCGGCACGCGATGGGAGAGTTGCGGCAAGACCCCGGTGATTATAATCGGTACCGTCTGGAGATTGAGTACCCACTTATGTTTGTGGGGATGCAGGTTTGGTTTGAGTTGGAGGGTCAGCGTAGGGCGTAATCGGTAGAGGATGGTGTGGTTAAAGGGTGTGGTGAAGACCCGCCAGGGCGGGGGGAGTGAAGTTTAATATAAGTGGCGTGAGCCGGGGGTGCGGGCTGGCTTACAGGGCTGTGAGTTAATCGACGGCGGCTGCCGCAAAGTGTAACTCATGCATGCATACTGAGGTAATGTTATAAAACTGCGGAGCAACGCGAAGCTCTCTTGATTAGGACATTAATCTACTCGCTACCCGGCAAGTAATGCAGCGGGGCATCTGTACCCAACGGAAGGCCACTGTAATACCAGACCAAAAGGAAGCCTGTCCAAACCAGGCCAAACACCAGCGAGTATGGCAGCATGAGCGAGATGAGGCTGCCCAAGCCAGCGCCTGGCTTATACCGCTGCAACACCACCAACACAATAAGCATGTAACTATTTAGTGGTGTGATGATGTTGACTACGCTATCGCCGATGCGGTACGCGGCGGTGGTGAGTTCGGGGCTCATACCCACCATCATAAACATCGGTATGAAGATCGGAGCCAGCACACCGAACTTACTGAGCATGCCGCTCATCGCGAAGTCGCCGAGCACAACCAGAAAGACGAACAGAACGATGAGCATGGGCACCGGAAGATCGGCCCTTACCAGGAGCGACCCGCCAGAATAGGCTAGCATGCGGTCAAGCCCGGTATACTGAAAGTAATTGACAAACTGCCCCAAGAAGAATGCGATCGCGAGCACTGGTACGATCGAGCGGATACCGTGGTAGATCGCGTCGATGAAATCAGTTTGCTTGCGCAGCACTCCGGTGACCAAGCCAAAGGCCATCCCCGGGAGTAGAAACGTAAGGAAAATCATCGGCACAATAACCTGCGACCAGCGATCACCGGGACGCTCGCCCGGCGCTGCCGCGCCATTGGCGAGTGTCGGCTGCCCCGGGCCGTAGAGGGGCGCGCCGGGAATGAGAATCGCGCACGCGAAGGCCAAGAGTACCAAGACTGCAACCAAGCCGGCCCATGCCAAGCCGCGTTTTTCGAGTGATGTGAGCGCCAAGTTGGTGATGGCCGAGGTATCACCTTCTGCGACCGGGGCTTGTCGGCGCAAGCGAGGCTCGATGATCCGGTCTGTTACAAACCACCCTGCGAACATAATCACCACCGCGCTGGCCGTCTTGAAGTAAATATTATGTGTCGCGGCAACGGCTGGGTGCAGGGGATCAATAATGTGTGCCGCTTGGGTGGCGACACCGGCGAGAAACCCGTCCGCCGCGGTGGGAAAGATACCCGCACCAAAGCCGCCGGAGACGCCAGCGAACGCCGCGGCGAGGCCGGCGATCGGCGAGCGTCCGAGGGCGAGGTATAAGGCAGCGGCGAGCGGAGGAAGGATGATGTAACCTGCATCGGATGCGACTGAAGCGTTGGCTCCGATCAGCACGATGGTTGGTGTCAGTAATCGGCGTGGGGTCATCAGCGCGAGCCAACGCATCAACGCGCTGAAGAGTCCAAACTTCTCTGCCAATCCGATGCCGAGCATGGAAACGAACACCAAGCCCAAGGCCGGGAGCCCAGTAAAATTACGTACCATCGACGAGAGCATCCAATAGATTCCGTCGCCTGTGAGCAAGTTTTTGGGTCGCAGCTGTACCGGTGCTCCGTCATTATCTGTTTGCCCCACGAGGGAAACCTCTGGCCTGCCGCGTGCGGTGAGCTTTGGGATCATCACGGGCTTGCCTTGCTCGTCGAGAACGGTCTGGCCCGCCTCATTGACTTCGGGCGTGAGGATGACTTTCGGAGTCACCGGCTGAACCGTCCAACCCGCGGCCGAACCGATGGCCGAGACGACTATCACTATCGCGGCAAGCAAGGCAAAGAGCAAAGCTGGCTCGGGCAGACTGTTGCCGATGCGCTCGAGACGGTCGAGAAAGGTAGAGGATTGGGGTGTTTTGGGGTCCGCCATAAACATCTCGGAATGCGGTTTGAAAGGATGAACGGAACGCAAGCGGCGGGATCAGCGGCGATGCCAACCCTTTTTGCGGGCGCGTCTAGGTTATGCCAGATTCTGCGTGAGTGTCAGACTGCCTAACCGGGGGCGGAACGCTTGGTTGAGACCGGCGGTGATTGCGGGCGTAAGTTAAGGATCGGCGAGCAAGGGGGACGCGCGACCATGCCCCACCATGGCCCACCAGGCCCCACCACGCCCAGCCACGCTGGGTGGGAGAAGGTGCCCCCGCGTGTATCGGTTGCGGGGATGAAGCTTGAAATGTTTGGTGAGCTTCGCGAGCGCCACGCGCGGTGCCAACACGAGGTGGGCGATCGTAACGGCACCCACACCGAGAAGGGCGCAAAGATAACAATAGTGATGGCTTTTTGAACAATGTTAAGTCGTGGCGCGCTGAATGGCCCCCCGTAGTCGATGTGCCTCAGCCGATGCGCAGGCACCTGAAGTATGTAATCAGGGAGCGCGATGAGCCGGGAAATGCTGATAGCCGCGGCGAGGGTCCAAGGCTTCTTGATGTGTTAGTACCATGCAGTAGCCGTGAAAGCGTTGCTGGCGATGAGAAGGAGAATGGTGGTGACAACGCGTTTCATGAGAGGTCATCGCACAGGCTTTCTTAAATGCACGGATGACCTCGCGGAAGGCTTTGCTTGACCTGCATGAGGACCCGAAAGTTCTCACTCTGCTCTCGCTTTTCAGAGTCGCGGTTGCAACTCCGCGGCACCCATCATGCCGCTTCTAGTTCAGTTAGCTTTTTATTCAGTTGGCTT
>CAYVFW010000158.1:3812-7426 GCA_964450325.1 uncultured Phycisphaeraceae bacterium
TTATTCAGTTGGCTTATTATGTAATTTGTCTGGATACTTGCACCGTTTCAATGGCGATTGCCGTGCATCGCGTACGAAGTAGCCGCCGCGGGAGAAGTGTAACATCGTACCGGGCTAGTGCGACTTGGTCTTTCTGCTGCAACGTAATCGGGGGAGCATCTATTAGTGTTCGATGGCCGCTCTAAGAGCGAGGGTCGCTCGCAGTCGCGCACGAGGGTAACGAAAGTAACAACGTTACTTGTTGGAAAGCAATTTTGAAGTTTTAGAGTGAATGACGGGTTCGCCAAGGTCGTTCAAGACTCGATTGATCCCGCTCTCTGGCTTACCGTTAAGCCGCACGGCGATCATGTTTCGCAGGCGCACGCCGGGAGTTTGGGGGGCTTCTATCGCGGTATCGGCGATGATCGGCGCATCCAGGAACACACAATAGACGCCCAGCGCGATTGCCTCATGGTTCTTCACATGATCCGCGACCTTGTATGAAGCGAAGCCGCGCACGCTGCCGTTCATCCACTCCTTCACCGAGGGTGGGTCGTAAGGCATTTCAGACTGATAGAAGTAAACGCGGCCGCGTTCGCCGTTCCAGATCGTCTGATACTCCTGGCAGTGCTCTACAAACAGCGCGTACATCGTTACGTCGTCGCCGTTTACAATCAGCCCGTGCGCGTTGCGGTTTGAGTACCATTTCGCGCCCGCCCCGTGATCGGCCCGCCACAGCCATAAATTCTCTCCGACCACGTGCGACGAATGAATAGTTACGAACGTACGGCAGCGCCCGTTCTGAGCACCGCCAGCGCGGCAGGAGATGTCGAACAGAAACGTTGGATTCTTGGAGTGGTCGGCTGTAGATCCGGGCTCACCCACTTCCAACAGATTTGGAGACTCTTTCTCCGAGGCCTCAAACAGCAACCCGGCGATCTTAAGCCCATCCACGTCTGCCAATCGCATAATAACATTACCAGAGGTCGCCACGAGCGTGGGATATCCCAGCCCCAGCACAATCGTGTCGGGCCGACTTACGTTGATCGGCTGGTCAATCTGGTAGTTGCCGGGCGTGAAGAGAATGTGCTTGCCCGATTCCAGCTGGGCGTTGATGGTAACTGCCGTGTCGCGGTCCGACCTTGCCACATGAAACCGCTCGATGGGGATCCGCTCGCCGCGTTGAGCGTCGCCGGTCCAGGAGACGCCGCGCCGGTCGCGTTGAAGCGGCGGCACCATTACAAAGTAGTTATCATTCTCAAAGAATAGGTACGGCTTCTCTCGCACTATCGGCGTCCGGTCAATTACGGTGTACGGCTGGGCTGGCCACTCGCCTGGGGGCGGATTCTCGACACCGACGAAGACCATGTTCCAGTTGCCACCTTGCCACTTTTCCCACGCCGCGTTGCGAGAGAACCACTGCTGCTGGGAGCCAGAGTTGATAACACCGTCGATCACGGAATCGGCGATGAACCCGCCGCTCGACCATCCTCCATCCCAAAGATTTATGTTCCCCTTGATGTGAAGTCGGCGCAGCCATGCGCCCTGGGAGACGGCCCAAGTGCTGGTATTGCTGTCGAGGGTTGGCGTCACCGCAAGATTTTCGGCACTTCGCCAGAAGTTACAGGTAGCGTTATTGTTCTTCTTCCATGCCGCACGCGACTCGAGCGTCCCAAAGACCTGCGCCTGCCCCGGTTCACTGCCCAGCCCCGCGACCTGGGTGTAGAAGCCGACATGAATGTTGAGATCGTGCCGCCCCGGCTTGAGCAGGATCGCATACCGATTCGCGTTGAACTCTCCGCTCTCTTGCGTAGCAAAGATGGAATCGATCTCACGCTGCGCATCGGGCGAGCCGGGCTCCAACACCCGCACGTTGGGTCCAAAGTCCGGGTGTTCACCCGCAACCGCGTGCGACACGCAAATGATGGCAATAGTTACGTAGCGCATCAAAAGGTTGCTGACGGTGTTTGCGTTGAGTAACATCGGTGAAATGATAGCCGCCGCCCCGGCTTGCCTAACTCAGTCCTGGTTGGGCGCTCCTCACCCTTGGAGTGAATACATAATCTGTGTAGCTATTAAAGGGGCGAGCTGTGAGTTAATCATAACTCAATCTATCCGTGCGCTAGGCGTGACAGGCCGATGATCTTTGTCATCGGTAAATCGGCAACGCTATGCGAAGTTAGAACGCTACTTTGCCGCCCGCGATTTTTCGCACCGCATCAACGAGCGCTGTGGGCTCGGCATGTTTTGAGACAAATCCCCAGGCTCCGGCCTCCATTGCCTCATTGACGGTGCGTTGATCGTCGTAACCGCTGTAGGCGACGATTCGCAGGTCGGGTGTGGCACGTATGGCTCGGCGGATGGCTTCGATAGGCGTGATTTCGCCGGGCATCGTCAAATCCACAACCGCAACGTGCGGCCGCAGCCTCGCGGCGGCTTCGATCAGGCCAGCACCTTCGTAGACACCTTCAAGCGCTGTCATATCGCTCTCACAGTTGATAATCGCGCGAAGCATTTCGACCAGGTCGCGATTATCGTCAACGCACAGCACTTTAATCATGACACCGTCGCTCGGTGGGAGAGTGGCAGACTTAAGCAAAGCTTCGTGTGTCCGATGTGGTGTCCTTTCATAAGCGGCCCTCACCTCAGGGCTCAACGCTAACTCGTTGGCCATAACTTCTCGCACCGCTTGAACCAGCGCATCCTCGCCGTCGGATTTGGAAACGTAACCCCAGGCACCGGCCTCCATCGCACGGTCAATCAGTTCGAAGCGAACTTGACCGCTGAACATAACTGCTCGTGTTCCTGGGCACTGCGCGCCAAGTTCTACAAGTGCCTCGAAAGGGCTTCGACCCGGCACGTCGGTTTCAAGTATAACGATCTTTGGGCACACCAACTTAACAGTGGACACCAGGGCATCGGCTGAGGAGAGCCAACCGCTCCACGTAAAGCCGCCGCTGCGCTCAAACTTGAGCCGCAATGACTCCCCGACGTGCGGATTGTCATCAACGCAGAGCACACTTACCGGTTCTTCTGCGGCGGTGGTGGTCGCCTGCCTCGCAGATGTTTCGCCATGTGAGTTGTTCATACGTCGTGCTCGTTCCGCAGTTTCAGCTTCGCCGCGGCACGCAGCACTTCACGGACCGCCTGCCTTGGCCGGGTTTGAGCAATCTTGACGAGCACCATGTCCTTTTCTCCTTAGTATCGACACACTAACGGTTGCGCCGATGAGGGATGGTATGGCGTCGCTCGCGCGTTGCACAAGATTAGTTAAGGACTACATGATCGTTGGGTTGGAAATCTTCGAAGTCAGAGCTGATTCAGCACCCGGCGGGCCACCTTTCCAAAAGTTATTCCCTCGCGCCGCTATCCAACTCGCCTCTAGCGATGGGCCATCGCAACCTCAACGATTTCCTCCGCAGCCGTCACCCGCTCCTTGGTCTTAATGGCCACCAGCGAACGAGCGCGCTCTTCCATGCTCACGCGGTCGCTTACTTTCAAGATCACAGCGCGCAGGCCACGTCGCGTACACCACCTGCCCGCAACGTAACCGACGGCCTTAGCCGCTCTGCCATCGTCGCATTATTTAACTCATCATTTACAAACGGCACGATCATCGTCGGCTTGCCCTGCAT
>CAYVFW010000159.1:0-7423 GCA_964450325.1 uncultured Phycisphaeraceae bacterium
CCCAGTACCGCGCGGGCAAGTTTGAGGATGCCCTCACCACCCTCGCCCGCTCGACGGCGATTTACGCCAAGGCGGGCACCGCCCAGCCCGCCGACCTGGCCGTCATCGCCATGGCCCACGCCAAACTGGGTCACACGGACCAAGCCAAGGCCTCCCTGGCGGCGTTGCGGACGCTCATGGCCGAGCCCCCGCACAAGACCAACGCCGAATCGCAGGGCTTCCTGCACGAGGCCGAGGCCCTTATTGATCCAGCGGCCACTACGCCCGCACCGAAGAGATAGATTCACCCTATACATCTCCCCGCCCCTTACCCTCCGATCGTAAGCGGACACAATCACCCAGCCCCACTCGAACAGGTTTCCCAACCTCCATGAACCCTGACCATGACAAAATCGTCTACGACCTGTTCCAGCAAGCCCGCGCGATTCCACATGGAGGGCGCGAGGCGTGGCAGGCCGGCGGATGTTAAGAGTTGCCTTTCAGGCCAGAAACACGAGCGGGTTCACCATAACCGAACCGCTGGCTGCCGAGCGACGTACAAGATACACAGTGCGGCAATACTCCCGGCCCGCATTGCCGTTGGCACTGCGGGTCGGATTAATTTATCACGCTGCGAACAAGCCATCGTAACATAATTACACTGTTCGCGGCGATTCCCGGCCAATTAGGGCGTGCCCTCATGCTCAGATGTAACTCGCGATAGCGATAAGCAAACTAGCGATGGAAAATGCTCATGAACGCAAAAACTTGAATTGTAACTACCAACTGCGGCTCACACGCCTACGGATACACAGCGCATCTCATTCTCCTGTGCCAACCATGCCTAAAGCTGGCCGCTCCGCCAAGCCAGTTCTCCACGACCCTTTCCTTCTCCCGATGAGCGTCCGCCAGCTTGAAGATAGTTCTCACCGCGGCCGATCTTCCAGCCGTCCCGGTCTGAACGTGCAAGCAAGGAGTAACGAAGAAGTGCTCAGGCTCGCCCCCAAGATCGTTAAATCGCTGATCGATGCTGCGCGTGAAAAGGGCATCAAACTCACCGCCCCATCGCCCCGCAGCCGGAGCGTTCAAGGCGCCCAAAGCCAACACACAAAACCCCCAAATCTAGGCGGATTTGGTGGGGGTCGGTGTCGGGTGCGACCCGGTGAAAAATCCGAAAAAGTGGGCGAGGAGGGATTCGAACCCCCGAAGACGTTAGTCAACAGATTTACAGTCTGCCCCGATTGGCCACTCCGGCACTCGCCCAGGAAAATCCCTACGCATGCCGCGTAGGGCCGAAACGTTACGCAGCTATCCGCGAAGAGGCAACTTTCGGGTCTCGGTATTCGGTGTGATCGAGCCAACTACGCGAGGAAACCGCGGCGGGGAACTGGTTAGAACGCAGGCAAAGAGGAGAGACGGCTCTTCCTTCCACGGAATTCATGGCCATTTCTAGGCAAACGCGGCGGGAGGGAATTTTCTTCAGCCGGTGAAAATCTGGCGGTGAAGTCGCATGCCGGGCCCGCGGCGGCCGGATAACTGGTTCTCTCGTCCGAATCACGGATCCGGCGCGGCCGCGATCAAGTCCGGCACCCGCCGATACTTCTAGTCGCGCAACCCCCCCACCACCACCCTCGGGTGCGGGTCGCCCGTGAGGGCTGTAACGGTTGCATCAGGCGCCCCGTGAAGTAGGACGTTGAACCGCTAGGCACAAAGGTCCGATTCAGGAGACGAGCAACAGCCTGGGTTCAGGCCGCGGGTCTTCCGCGGCCGGACATTTCCGGCATATTTGCTAGTCCGCTTGGGTCGCGACGCCGCGGCTGTTACGAGGAGAACCGATCGATGCCGCTTCCCGGAGCTTTAAAGGGGTTTAGGTCGCTTATGAAGGCCGGGCGCGCGCTCGCGGCCGGACAGGCGAAGGGCGCGGCGCCGGTGGGGTTTCCGATCGGGCTTGATTTTGGGACGGGCTCTCTGAAGGCACTTTACTTACAACCGGGCGATGCACCCTCGCTGGGCGGAGCGGCGAGCATTGAGACGCCTGAAGAGTTAAGATCCGACGCGGTCAAACGGCTCGCCTTTCAGACGCGCGCATTGCCAGCCTTAATTAAGAAGCTCGGGGCCAAGACGCGCCGGGTGACCTGCGCGATTCCCTCTTGGGCCACGGTCTGCAAACATCTTCAGCTTACGAAATGCGATAGTGCGAGCGGCCTTGCCGACCAAGTGTTGCAACAGATACCCGCGGCACTTAACTGCGATCCGAGCACCATAAGTTTTAAGTTTCTGGAGATCACACCACCAGGAAGCTTTAAGCCCGAAGTAATCGTAATGGCGGTATCGCGCGACCTCGTGACAATGCTTATGACGGCGGTGCGGGATGCTAAGCTTGAACCGGTGGGGATGCACAGCGAGTTCATGGCCATCCTGGGCGCGTTTGATTATGTTCATCGGCGGGCGGGTGACGAGGACACCAATACACTTTACCTTGACATTGGTTATGGGACCACTTGCGTAGCCATCTCTCACGGGCGGCAACTGGCGTTCGCCCGCGTGATCGATTTGGGGGGTGGTTCGATTGACGAGGCTCTTTCACGAGAGCTTAGCTGTTCGCGCAATGACGCGCACGCCCAGCGGCTCTGCACGGCTCCGGGGGCGGGGGCGGCGACGATGGCCGCGCAGGGCGACCCGCGCCGGCTCGCGGTTGCAGGGGCTGATTACAACGTTGAGATTGATCGCCGCACGGGGAACGCGACGGCGGGGCTTCTGGACCCGATGCATATGTCGCTGCTCACAGAATCCACGCGCGTCGGCCCGGACTTAACCGAATCGCTGGAGACGCTCACGGACGAAGTTAAGATGTGTCTGCGGTTTCACGCGGGGCAGTTTCCGCAACGTAAGGTTCAGCGGCTTATCTTTGTCGGCGGTGAGAGCTCCGACCGGGGGCTGTGCCTTCACATCTCCAAGGTGCTCAAGCTTCAGGCTTACATCGCTGATCCATTCGGCAGGTTTCATAAGGTCAATGGCCCGGGGGACATGGGGCCGGGGGGGGCGCCATCTTCAACAGTGCATGTTGATCTGACTCGCCCACAGCCGGGATGGGCGGTGGCGATGGGCCTGTGTGTCTGCCCGACAGATCTGTGACGGTACATTTATGTTATTATTTACGTTTAGTCCGACCGGCGGCCGGAGAACCCAGATGAAAAGGCGGCGAGCATGAGATCACTTTTGAAGAGTTCGGCGCCCGCGCCAAACAGTTTTTTGCCCCAGGATTACATCAATGATCGCACCGATGCACGGGCGAACATACTTACGCTAACGCTCTTCGCGATCACGATGGCGGGGGTTGTGGGGGCGTTCTTTGTAACCAACCGTCACTGGCAATCGCTCCGGCAGCAACAGCTCGAGGTGAACGCAGAGTATGAGCTTGAGGGGAAGAAGATCTCTCAGCTTAAGGAACTTGATACGCAGCGGTCGGCGATCATGGAGAAGGCCGAGATCACGGCGGCGTTGGTCGAGAAGCTGCCGCGTTGGGCGGTGCTGGGTGAGGTTACGTTGCGGATGCCCAAGAGCATGCGGCTTGATCAGTTTCTGATCAAGAGCCAGCGGGTGGTGCCGGTGGTGGTCGCGGCGGCCCCGGGTCCGGGCGGGAAGGCACCCGCGCCCCAGACATTAAGCAAACCAACCGGCGCGGCGAGCAAGGACCCCAAAGGCAAGGCGCCCGCGGAACGGGTGAAGGTGGAGGCACCCAGGTTTGATTACGCTGTGACGATCGAGGGGACGGCCGATGATAATAATCTGGTGGCGGATTACCTGACGAGCCTCAAGCGCAGCCCGGTGTTTGATAAGGTGGAGTTGCCTTATATTAAGGTTGCCCGAGAGGGCGACCGTGAGCTGCGTAAGTTTCAGATCACGGCGACACTGCGGGGCACGGTTGGCACGGGCGAGTTGGCGGCGTCGCTGCAGGACCTTGTTAATACACGGGCGAGCGAGTTGAAGCAGGCTCGGGTTGACGAGCAGGAGAAGTTGGCTGAGCAGGCAACCAGCCGGGAGAAGGCGCGGAGCGCGGCGATGGCGGCGGGCACTGAGCTGGAAGGCACTGACGTAAGCATTGATCAGCAAGGAGCACCCCGATGAAACTTGGCATCCGCGGACTGTTGGTGTTGCTGATCGTGGTGGGTATGCCGGTGGCATCTTACTTTCTCGTGTTTAAGCCGCAGAACAAGGCGATCAAGGATGCCCGCAAGGAGGTGGAGCACAAGCAGCAGCTCTTGGATTCGCTGCGGGTAGAGACCGCCAAGAACGAGGATCTCGCGGCGGCCAACGCGCAGCTACAGACGACGGTGAAGAGAATCGAGGCGCGGCTTCCGACCGGCAAGGAGATCGACGCGGTGGTGCGGCAGGTTTCGGACCTGGCGGTCGCGAGCGGGCTTAAGTCTCCGGATATGAAGAGCGGAAAGCCGGTGCCCGCGGCTCTTTACCTTGAGCAGCCGATTGAGATTCAGGTGGAGGGGAGCTTCATTGGTTTCTTTTCCTTCATAGCACAGATTGAAAAACTGCCGCGGATCACGCGGATCCACGACATTAAGATTGTGGGATTGGCGCGCGAAGATGCCGAGCTGAAGGCGGACTTTACATTGAGTATTTACTTTCAAGATGCGGGTACTCCGATTGCCGGGGGGATTAAGTAATGATGAACGCGAACAGCGGAGCCAATGGAGCGCGTGCTGCTGGCACGGGGAACATAGAGGCGGGAAACACTCAGGGGGCGGCGGCGGCTGATGGGTCACTGAGTAAGTTAAGTTTCGGTGGGGTTGCGGGCCCTGCCGAGGGGAGCGGGGAGCACGCGATGGTGCGCAAGCGTGCGAAGGTTCCGCAGCAGACCATCATCATGCTGGTTGTGCTGGCGGTGAGTGCTGGGGCGATCTACGGGATGCGGAAACTGGGGATGAAAGCGGGAATTGCGATGGGCGTAGACCCTATCGAATATACGGCTCCCAACCGCGATCGGACGCAGAGTTACGATCGAATCATGGGCGATTTGGCAAGAATCCAGAACCCGCTGGATGTAGCGTTAAGTGAGTTTGGCAAGAGCCCGTTCATGCTGCACAACTCATCCACGGCTGTGATAGTTGATCCGGTTGCTGGCCCTTCGGCCACCGCGGAGGAGATTGCGTTGCAGGAGGCGGCCAAGCGCGCGGAGTCGCGTCGGGTGGAGCTTGAGTCTCGTTTAGCGGACATTCTTCTTCAGAGTGTTATGGGTGGGCGCAGGCCGCTCGCGCGGATCAACGGGGAGACGTACCGGATCGGCGATGTGGTCAATGAGGTCTTCGTCATCAAGCGGATCGCGGATCGTTCGGTCGTGCTGACCACCGATGGTAAGGACTTTACGCTCACGCTCGAGCTGGCACGGAGCGGGAACAAGAGCGCGCCGATGAAGATGGGCAAGCCCTCGGGCAAGTGAAAGTAATCACGGTCGGTGCGGCGGTCTGTTCATTCTCACATTCTCTGGTAACGTTGTGGCCAAATATAAATTACAAGACATCTTAAGCGAGCTGGGCGTGGATGCGAACGCGCCCGGCGGGGCTGTGGCGCCTTTGCTGGCGCGTAAACCGCACGCTATTGACAAGCACAAGGGAGCTCTCACCTCGCTGCCTGCGATGCCAGGGAATCAGGGTGGGAGTGGGGTGCGGGCTAATGAAGGAGACCGGAGCGCGGGGTCTGGCGCGGGCGCTGATGCCGCGGTGGTGAGCGATTCTGCTCAAGTGGAGGGGCGGGGGGCAGTGAGCGCGACGAGCCGGGCAGTTGAGGAGTTAACATCGGGAGCGGCGGGCCACTTGGTTAACTCCGAACCTGTCAAGGAGGAGGCCACGGGTTTGGCGGGTGGCGTGGTCAATGGGAGCAAGAATCAGGATCATCCGGCTGATGGGTCGATGGCGACAGCGCGGCGGGGTGGGGAACAGCCGGCGGAGGTGCAGGATTTGCTGGGGATGCTGGCGGTGAAGGGAGTGCCGGCGGATAAGTTAACCGCGGCGGAACTTATCATCAAGCAGTCGCCCAATCGTAAACTGGTGGATGCGCTGATCGAACAAGGGATCGACGAGACGATCGTGCAGTCTTCGGTGGCGGAGCTGGCGGGGATTCCCTTTGAACGGATCAACTTGGACAAGGGGCTGGATGGGGGGTTTGATGGCAAACTCTTGCAGCGGCTCACGGCGGAGTTCTGCAAGTTGCGGATGGTTCTGCCTCTGCGGACGGAGGGGCAGCGGCCGGTGATCGGCTCGACGACGGACAACGTGTTCCTGGCCGATGATATCAAAACGCGGCTGGGGGTGCCAAGTATTAAGATGGTATTGGTGACGGGTTATGATATCCGGGGTGCGCTCGAGATCATCGGCGAGAGCGTGGCCGCGCAGACTTCCGAAGATAACATGAGCTCGATTCTGAGCGATGTTGAGGAAGGGGACGTTCAGGTTGAACGTAAACAGGTTGAGGAGACGGACCTTGAGAAGGCGGCGGGGGCCAACCCGGTGATCCGGCTGGTGAACGTGATCATCCAGACGGCGATGAAAGAGGGCGCGAGCGATATCCACATCGAGCCGGCGGAGAAGAAGCTGAAGGTGCGGTACCGGATCGATGGGGAGCTGTGCGAACTGTTGAACCCGCCCGCGAGCCTTTCGGCGGCGGTGACGAGCAGACTTAAGATTATGGCCAACCTGGACATCGCGGAGCGGCGGCTGCCGCAGGATGGGCGCATCCGCTGCGTGGTTGGGGGCCGCAAGATTGACTTGCGCATGAGCACGCTGCCGTGCGGCCATGGCGAAAAGACGGTAATGCGCATCTTGGATTCGCGGTCCATCAGTGTCGAGCTGAACCAGTTAGGATTCAGCGAGGATGCGATGACGATCTGGAGCAAGTCTATTGATGCGCCGCATGGAATTAACCTGGTGACGGGGCCGACGGGGTCGGGGAAGACGACCACGCTGTACGCATCGCTGCGGACGCTTGATAAGACGGCGATGAACATCTGCACGGTTGAGGACCCTATCGAGTATCATCTGGATGGGATCACGCAGACGCAGATGCACGAGAAGATCGGGATGACGTTCGCGATGGCGCTGCGGGCACTGCTGCGGCAGGACCCGGATGTGATTATGTTGGGCGAAATCCGCGACCTTGAGACGGCGGGGGTGGCGGTGCAAGCTGCGCTCACGGGGCATTTGGTTTTATCAACGCTGCATACCAACGATGCGCCCAGCAGCGTGACGCGGCTGGTGAACATCGGGCTGGAGCCGTTTCTGGTGGGGGCGGCGGTGAACGCGGTGCTGGCGCAGCGGCTGATACGTAAGTTATGTGTCCACTGCAAGGGAGAGCAGGCGCCCAGCGAAGAGATTCTAGAATATCTTACGATGAACGGTATGAGCACGGAGAAGATTTTTGTGCCCAAGGGGTG
>CAYVFW010000160.1:0-7315 GCA_964450325.1 uncultured Phycisphaeraceae bacterium
GTGTTACAGTTGGATGTGGGGGATGGGATGGGGTGGGATGGGATGGACATTGTGGCACGGCGCGGCGGATGGAGTTTCGCGGCCAACGTAAGTGGAATGGAGTTCCGTTAATATGGCGACTACGTCGAGTTTAAGTTCGGGTGCAGGATCGGGCAATGGGGGCAGTGTGGCTGAATCGATCACGGCCCGGTACGCAGATGTTTGCGAGCGGATTGCGCGGGCTGCCAAGCGCAGCGGCCGAAGCCCCGTGGACATAATTTTAGTCGCGGTGACCAAGTTTGCGGTGCCCGAGCAGATTAAGGCCCTGTTGCAGATGGGCCACCGTGACTTTGGCGAGAACAAAGCGCAGTCACTCCTTCAACACGCGGCGGTCGTTGATGAGTTTTTCTCTCGGCAAGCCATCCACAGCACAACGCGTAAAGCGATGGCCCAGGAGGCGGGGCAAACATTATTTAATTCACAGGCGGCGGTGGAGCTCAAGCCGCTGACCATGTTGCCCAGCGGTCGGGATGGAGTTCGGTGGCACATGATCGGCCACTTACAACGCAACAAAGCGAAGAAGGTGTGCGAGGTGGCGCGGATCATTCACTCGGTGGACTCGCTGCGGCTGGCGGAAGAGTTACAACTGATTGCGCTCAAGCGCGAGACGCCGGTGGATATCTTAATTCAGGTAAACTGCTCGGGAGAAGCGAGCAAGTTTGGCTGCCTGCCCGCGGCCACCATCCCGCTCGCCGAGCAGATCGCGACGATGGTGAACGTTCGGGTGCGGGGGCTTATGACTTTGGCCGCCGAAGCCGCGAAGCCCGAAGATACGCGGGAGACTTTCATCCGCTGCCGAGAACTCTTTGAAGAGGTGCGGGGCCTGCGGCTAGCGGAGGGCGTGGCGTTTAACATCCTTTCGATGGGGATGTCGGGCGATTACGAAGTAGCAATCGCGGAGGGTGCGAACATCGTGCGCGTAGGGTCGGCGATCTTTGGTGAGCAGCCAGTGGTTGCCGAGCGTGAAGTTGAGGAGCGCGAGGAGGACGCGGAGGGGGAGGTTGGGGAGTCGGCGACGGAGTAAAGTTAACTACGTTGCGGAAGTACGAAAGCCCGGAAAGCAGCGTGCAGACTTGCGTATTGGGCTGCGTGAACGTAAGTCGCCATGCAAGTCGCAACGTAACTCGCTGTTCGCGAAGTGAAAGATATACTACGTCAGAGGCTCATACTAAGGGTTAACGCTAGGCGCGGGCACGGGCACGGGCGGCGGGCGTAGCGAGCGGATGATCAGCACCCCGATGCCGAGGATAAGCCAAAGGTCGGCGATGTTGGAGACATAAGGCCAGACCTCCTGGCCCGCCCAGCGAGCTGGTGCCCAAACTGGCCAGGTTAAGCCGGGCAACGGGTGGAGGAAGTCGCGGACGCAGGCGAAGACGATGCGGTCGTAGAGATTGCCCAGCCCGCCCGCGAGTAGAAGCCCGATCGCGGCTTGTGAGAATCGTTGAGAGACTGTCGTCATCGCGGCGAACATGTAAAGCGCGAAGAGCAGCGCGAAGCCGGTGAAGAAGATGAAGAAGGCACGCTTGCCCGCGCCCATTCCGAAGACCGCGCCGGGATTAAGCACTAAAGTAAACTCGAGCAGTCCTGGTACAACCACCAGGGAATCATGCGGAGGAATTAACTTTGAAAGATAGTCGGTCGACAAGACCTCGGTTTTGTTTATGACTGCTGGGAAGGGGGCGATGTGCTTGAATGCGAGCCACTTGCTCCAGAGATCAACAATTAACGCGACGGCGGTCACAATCGCTAGCCAAAACCACGCACGCGGCGACCTCCACGCGGCATCTGCGGCCCGGAGACCGTGGGCGCTGAGGGACCCATGCGTTAGGGCCGGGCTGGCACCTTCGCCCCCCGTGGGTGCGGGTTGTTGGCCGGACTGGGGGCCGGATTGGGAGGCCGCTGAGCGAGTGATGGGGGTTGGTGGTTGGTCGTGCGTCAACGTCGTGCCTGCGGTGGGTTGGGAAGGTAGACGGGGATGGGAGTGGGTTTAGTAGTGTTAAGCGCGGTATGCTTCTGGATGCGTCGATCGGGGATTACTTATGTTACGGGCTAGCTCAGGGCATTACAGTCGCTTTGCGTTAGGTTGGGTAAGGGGCGTTCAGGGGCGGAGTGCGTGCGCATGACTCCGCACTGAACGGCCGGGGTTTAGAGAGCGGAGCACGCGGCGGGCTGGGAACCCGCCGACCGGGTGCCGATAAACGCAGAGGTATCCTAACCGCCATCGGACCCACGACCCAATTAGCGGTTGGGCTGACGTTCCAGTTCTCGCGCGGCTTCGATCGAGTAACGCGCCCACGGAAGCTCTTCGAGTCGCTCCGCCTTGATGGGTCGGCCGGTAAGCTCGCACAGGCCGAAGGTTCCCTTATCGATGCGCTCGAGTGCATCGTCGATCTCACGGATAATCTTACGATCCGCCGCGGCGAGGTCGAGCGAGAGTCCCTGCTCGTAGGTTTCGGAGCCTTGCTCGGCCATGTGAGTTGGTGAACCGGCGTTCGCGCCATTCTGGCCCCGGAGTGCTTCGCCCTCGAGGGTGCTTACATCTCCCACCAGCTCGGAGCGCTTACGACTTAACATTGCGCGGAAACGGTCCAGTTCGCGTTTGCTGTATGGTGTTTTGCCATCGATCTTGGGGCCTTCGCCGGCGTCGTGGGCGTGAGCGCCCAAGGGACGCTGGGCCATCGCCTTAGGGCCAGATGGGATGAGCGGCGCGCGGAATGGATTCTTGGCGTCGAGAAGGCGGCCCATGCCCGGGGGCATCTGCGTGACCGACGGCGGCGGCTTGGGCCGTTTGATCGGACGCGGGGGTTGATTGGGATTGGTCGGCTTGGCGGGCTGCGCGGGGGCTGTGCCCGCCGGCTTCACACCCACAGTCCCGGGCATCGCCTGCGCGAGCGAAACTGCGGGTTTCACGGAGGTTGACTTATCACCAAGGCTTGTATCCTGCTCCCGGCCCGAGGCCTCTGGCTCGCCTTTCGCTGCGCCGATGCCACCTGAACCGCCCACGGCTTCTTGACGCTTGGCGGCCTTCTCTGGGGTTGCCTGCCGAGCGAGATTTGCCGACTTTGATTGCGACTTTTTTTCAGGTTTCGAGTTTAACTTTTGATCTTCGGGAGCCGCGCCCTTTGGAGCTTTCTTCTTGGCCGGGTCGGCGGGGGCATCTGCTACTGGCTCGGTCTGGGCGTGCAACGTCTTAGGGGGCTCGCTCGCCTCGGGCTTGGGTTGCGGTTTTGCCCCCGGCTTTTGCTCGGACTTGGGGTCGGGCTTGGAGTCGCGCTTGGAGTCTGACTTGGACTCGGGCTTTGAATCGGGCTTGAGGTCTGGTTGCGCCGATGGCTTTGCCGCTGTCGTGGATGTTGACTTGGGTGCGGGCAATTCCCCCGACTTACTTTCTGGTTTCACTGCTGGCTTTACCTCGGGTTTCACCTGCGGCTTGGCCGGACGACTGCTTGGCTCGTCCGCCTTCACTTCTGACTTGCCGTTGGACCGTCCGCCCGCGATCGAGTTTTTTTCTCGGTTGGATAGATCCTTCGTTTTAGTTACGTTGGGCGCTTTCGCTCCGTCCTTTTCGATTGCTGAACCGGCCTTGATTGAAACTCCACCGGTGCTCTTGCTTGGCTTCGACGCCGCCGCGTCCATCCGTGGGCGGTCTTTCGCCGACGCCCCACCCTTGGGCGTACCGAGTTTGACCGAGCCGAGTTTGACCGAGCCGAGTTTGACCGAGCCGGATTTAACGGAGCCGGATTTGACGGATTCGGGTTTGACCACTCCAAGTTTGGAGGATTCGCGCTTTTTGGAAGATTCGCGCTTTGAGACATCGACCTTTCCCTTGGTCGGAGCGGCCGGTACCGTTGATGATTTCTTCAACTTGGCTTTGTCTGACTTAAGGTTTTGGGGC
Organism: uncultured Phycisphaeraceae bacterium; assembly: GCA_964450325.1. Classification (GTDB taxonomy): domain Bacteria; phylum Planctomycetota; class Phycisphaerae; order Phycisphaerales; family UBA1924; genus UBA2402. The sequence goes on from CAYVFW010000160.1 coordinate 3,935, forward strand.
TTTTTCGACTTTGCGCTCTTGGCTCGCGCGACAGAGGCGGAGGCGTTTCGATTTGAGTTTGCCCCTCTCTCGGATGGTTTGACAGGCTTGGAAGGCGGTTTTTTAGCCAAGAGTTCCCCTCTGAAGAAGGCGAGTTGCGAGATGGGTATACCCCCCACTGACGGAAGACGGCATAAGTGTGCAGTGCAGCGACCGTGGGGAGGCTTTGAAAGCCTGAAAATCCGAAGCAAAGACCTCGTCGATGGCAGAGCTTATCGGGGCCAATAGTAAGAAGCGTTCGGATGATTTTCTACTAGCGGTCAACGGATTTGGCGATGGCACAGCTTTACTCGTGTTGCGTTAGGATTCCGCTTCTGTTGGACAGTGGATTCATTTTTTTCGCCGGAGCCACCCTCGGACGGCGGCCAAGACAGATTATCATCAAAGTATCCGCTATGGCAGGATCTTGACTATGCTAATTTTAGGAGCCAGGAGTTCGTACAGTAACTCGATATCCTCATCTAGCAGTCGAACGCAACCCATCGACAGTTGCTGGCCAACGCTTGCTGGCTCGATCGTACCGTGGAGGCCATAACCGGTGATCGGAGCGGAGTCGCCTTGGCCCACCAGCCCGAGCCAATATTCGCCGATCGGATTCGCCGGGTCATCGGCGTCAAACTTCGCGCCGGTCCGCGGGTTCGTCCAACCGGGGTTCTGCATCTTGTTTCTAACTTTGAAGACTCCTAGGGGGGTGCCATTATCCGCACCCATCCCCGCCTTGAACGAGCGTATGTAAAGCCAGGACTCCGGGCTGTCGTCGGGCGATCCCGCATAGACATCTACCCGGTAGTTGGCCTTATGCACGATCGCGTGGAAAGGTCCACGTACGAGTTTGAGTTTCTGCCCGATCTTAAGCGAATCGGGCGAAGCAAGCTTATTGATTCGCTGAATCAGCATCCACTCGGTTGTCAGTTCTCGCTTGCGGCGGATCTTCTCAAGGGCATCGCCCCCCACCACGGTATACATCTCAGAGAGGGGGTCGCCGGGAGTTACTTTCGATGAGAAGACGAGATCCTGGTTAAGCGTCGCGAGCCGTTGCCGGAGCATCTCCTGGTCGGCCCGGGCAGTCTCTGTGCTAAAGAGCGCACGGCTGAGCGCGGTGCGGGCTTCGAGCGGCTTATTTGCGGCGAGCGCCCGATCGGCGGCTTCGACTTGCGCACGCGACGCATTCGTACTTGTTGTGGGAGTGATCGAGTTCGCTGCGGATGAGGGAGTGAGCCCGGGAGTGACAGTTGGCGGCAGCGTGGCGGTGCCTGCTGTGCTTGTTGGATCAACGGGCTTGAGATCTGTGCGCGAGACGTCGACCGGCGATGGCTTGGTGGGAGTGACCGGGGTTGCAGCAGGCTGAGGGGTGGAAGTCGTGAGTGTCGAGCTTGGCTGGCCGGGCGCGGGTTGTGCAATCGGGGTGGCTTGCGTGAACGCCTCGCCGAGACTTCCCGCCGGTTTTTGCTGCGGAGTGACGGGAACGGGCGTGCCTTCTCGAATGCTTACCGGGGGCGGTGCGGTCGCGGCTTCCTTGGCGGCGGGCAACGCCGCTTCCTTGACCGCGGCGGGCGCGGAACTCGGCCAGAGCTGGTAGATGCCGTAGGCGGCGGCAGAAATGAGCAAGATACCACCGAGGATCAGCACAGCCGGCGACGTAAGCATGTTGGTCTGGCGAGTCTGACCGCCGCGACTAGACCCGGTGTTACGTTCGATCTGAGAGGGAAGAGCCATCGAATTACCATCCTTAGCAAGACAGCGGACAAAGAAAATTACACTGAACTACTTACAGTTTACCCTACGACCCGCGTAGCACCGCACCGACATCTAACCCACATTTCACTCGAGTTCGCCCCGGCTTTCCATGCCGAAACGACGACGCGGCGGGGCCGTTGTGTGACCGCACCCTCGCTTGGCATCACCCGCCCCGTAACGACGCGGCAGTGCCATAAGGCCGCGCTGCGGTGTAAAGTCGCGCGGGTGTCGCCACCGCGTGCATCGTAACATCGTGTTCTTCAACCGGAAGCGTGCCGGGGCTTACGCACTGGCATTGGAACGATGCACCGACGAACACGCATGAGCGGTCCACGCCCTTCAGGAAGTAATCATAGAACCCCATCCCCCGTCCGAGGCGGTTGCACGAGGAATCAAACGCGATTCCGGGCACCACGATCAGTGTCGCCATCGGGAGGTGCACCCGCGCGGGTTCCTCGCCATGCTCGGCGATGAGCACGCCCATCTTGCCGAGCGAGCGTTTTTCCGAAGGCCAAGCATCTATCCGCACCGGCCACATCGCCCGCGATTGAGGGTCGAACTCCGGCACATACACCGCCTTGCCCGCGTCCAACGCGGCGGTCGCCAAAGGGCCAACATCGACCTCTAACCGGAGCGGAATGTAAATCATCAGCGCCTGCGCGGGCGGATACCAGGGTGAGGCAAGAATGCATTCGCAGACTCGGCGCGACTCTTCGATGCGGGCGACCGCAGGAACGGCACGAACAGCAGCGGATATCTCAGCACGCAGGCGAGCTTTGCCCGCCTTGGGGTCAGGAACATCGGGGGTCAAGGCTGGGCGCCTCGAAGCGGGTGGACCGGGGGTGGCTCGGGCGAGGCTTGATCTCCGGCTTGCAAGCCGCGATGTAAGGCGCGCGGCTCAATCGCCGCTCCGCTCTGCGTCGCGAGAAGTTCGGCCCTCGCTTTCGCACGCACCTCTCGCACGAGCTGCAGATACTGCGCCATTGCTTTTTCACTGCCGTGTTGGGTGGGTCGATAATAGGTTTTGTCTACTCCGAGATAATCTTGGCGGCCTACGCCGTCTGCGTGGTCGTGGACGTAGTCGTAAGTTTGGTCGTTGGCGTTCGTTGAGCCCGCGCTTAATCGTGTCGCCTTGCGGACATTACCGTCTTTAATATGAACCGGCACCGGGATCGTTCGGCCCCCACGCACATCCTCCGTTGCTTCCTCAATGGCAAGGTAAGCCGCGTTGCTCTTGGGCGCGCACGCGAGATAGGTAACAGCCTGCGCTAGAGTAATTCTAGCTTCGGGCATGCCGATTCGTTCCACGAGTTCCCACGCCGCCGCGGCGACCATGATGGCCCTTGGATCGGCGTTGCCGATATCTTCGCTGGCGAGAATCGCGAGTCGCCGGGCTATAAAGCGGGGATCTTCACCCGCGGTAATCATCGTTGCGAGCCAGTAAAGCGCGGCGTCGGGATCGCTACCCCGAACCGATTTAATCAGGGCCGAGGCGCAATCATAATGCTGGTCGCCCCGCCCGTCGTAGACTATGGCTTTCTGCTGGATTGACTCTTCAGCGACCGCAAGATCTATCGTAAGACTCGATCCCGCAGCGCGCTGCGG
>CAYVFW010000161.1:0-7281 GCA_964450325.1 uncultured Phycisphaeraceae bacterium
CGTCACGGTACGCCGTTCGGTCAGGCGGACCCGATTAAGTTCCTGGAATTTCTGCCGGAAGTTAGCTTCGAGCGCCGCCCGATCTCGAATGTCGGCGCGGTGCGTGAACTTCAGTTCTTGAAGCTTCGCAACCAGCTGATCTTCGAGTTCGCGTTCGGTGGACATCATCACGGTTTCATTTCTTCACGAGACGTAAGAGCTTGATGCAAGAATCTTGAAGCCAGTTATCGACGAACAGCCTGTGGAAACGCCGGTGGCGACCGACCTTGTGGCATGGCACGCTACCGCGCTGGACGAGTTTGTTGAGCGACGATCGCGACACCTGTGCAGGTGCACGGCCAAGTCGGAGATCGTCATGACCTACTGCGTTGCCCGAGCGCGGCCAGTTGCTCGCGGTTGTCGGCTCATGCGGCGATGGTAGCAGTTGTTGGCCGTCGGTCGATTGCCGTTTTCCGGCGGACCGTTGCCGTGAATGGCAGCCAGCTTGGCTCGCTGACTGCTCGAAGTGTCCTTTCGGGCGGGGTCGGCGGTGTTATCTTTACACCTCGCCACTGTAACGCATGTTCCCGCATGAGGCGCACCACGCCGAAAGCCTCACGGTCGCATCGCCGACCGACATGCTATTCGATGCGCATCAAGTCCTTCTTCCCATAGAAACCGCCAACTTGCGCCGCAAGGCTCTCGATGTGAAGGCAGCGCTTGGTACCGGGCTGAGGCTGGGCGAGTTACTTTCTCTCAAGCCGGAGAGTTTCGCGCTCTCAGACGGTGCCCCCGGGGGGTCGTTAACCCGAATGGTTCAAACCAAAATCATCGCGCCTAAGTGCGCGAAAGCCCAAGTAATTATAGAGTAAAGGGTTACCGCACCATCTGCTCATTAACCCAAGGGCTTCGCATTGTAACAGACTGTAACTACGTTCCCGCGTCTGCTTCCATTCGCTTTTCCGCATTCGGCAGGCAGCTGGTCGATGCCGACTTCAACGGTGGGCAGATCTCTTCCGACGGCGGGGCGTTGTTGCCGCGGGAAGACGAGCGTGCGTTCAAACTTGTCCGACGGCTAACCGCGTGTATCGCTGATCACGCGTGGGTCGGTGCGGCGGATTGTGCCGCGACTTTCAAGCCGCTGGCCATGGCACGCGGCTTTCAGAAAGGCGGCCGCGCGGTTGATGGCGGCGGTGTAACACCACAACAATCTGAAATTAGGGTATATGGAGTAAAGGTCGGTGCGCGCTCAAAGAGCTTAACTCGCTCACTACGCGGCACGAACCTCAACAGGCGACGTAAGGAACCTGTTTTTTCGGAGCCCGATGAGGGTATGAAATATGCGGGCTAACCAGCACGCACATGAGAGTGTGCGAGGGTAAGGCGGTTTAGCACGTCATCCAAGAGTTTGGTATCAGACCGCTTGAGGGGTCGGAGGCTCTACTCCCGGCTCTTCGGGGTCGAGCAGATCATCGTCTAACCCGAGATCGTCGTCGTCGGGTTCGTCAAGGCCAAGGGCGGTTTGGATCGCCGCCCGTGAGAGGGCCAATCCTGCGATGACATCGCCCGGGCCTCGGTAATCCAGAGCCAGCGGGCCATCATAACCCACCGAAATTACCGCTTCGAGCAGCGGTTTGAGTTCATAAGCAACGTGTTGTAAGTGCTTCTCGTTCTTAAGCGATTCAGGATTAGCATCCGCGGCACTCTTTCCGCTGCCGCAAAATCCAGTAGTCGAAGCGCACACGGCCGACGCATAGGGCGTCAGTCGGTGCAAATAGCTCACCGCCAGGTTCTTAGGCTCGGCCTCTTTGGCAGGCTTCTCTTTGCCGTCTTTGCTGGGCTTTTCTTTCTTTAGTGACGGTGGCGGAGAGGAGAGAGTTGTCGCCTGAGCCGCAGTCTCAAAGTCAGGATACGTGCCGATGCGAAACCCGCCCACCTTTTTGAGAAGGTCCGTCACGCGATCCGCGCGTGAAGTGAGGCCCACATGCGGCGACACAACGAGGTTAATATCAAGCTTTTCGGCCCGCTCCATGATCGGCTTAAGCCGGCTGGCGACGAGCAGCAGTGTTTCATCGTCGTCGACTGCGGTTATCTTGACGCTCGCTGCGCTGCACCCCAAAATCTGGGCAGCATCCACAACCCGCGCCATCCGCTCCGCCGCGGCAAGGCCCAGTCGTTCGTCCTTAGACCCGAAGTTCTGGGGATCATGCTCGATGAGTAGGAGGCACGAGCAGCTCGCCCTGTCCGCCCGCTCGCGGATTGCTTCGAGGCGAGTTCGGTTCGCGCCGACGAGGAGGTCAGTCGAAAGGTTAAAACCGCTAAGTTGCAGCGTATCGCGAGTGAATGCGGGCAGATCCAGCAAGTCCATCTTGGGCTTTTTGGAACGAGGTGCCGGCACAAGCAGGCTGCGAAGACAAGAAGCGGTGAGCGTCAACAGCATAATTAAATAAGCCCAATCGAACATTCTCGCCATCGACTTAGCAGAGGCGATTATACACCGGCCCCCGCCGCGTTTACGCGTGCAGCAGCAATCATTCCAGCTTAAATTTCAATCTTCGCGCGAGTTCCAACAACCACGCCACTCTCGCGGGCAGATTGCCCGCAACTCAAGTGGACCCAACGGACCACTAGGGTACACTCGACTCCTCACCGCGGAAGCGAGAAGGGCTCGGAATTCTAATCGCAACGCTTTTCATGAGCTTGCCACTGCCGAAGCTGGTCGTGGCTTTGTCGGAACAAGGTCGCGAGGGCTCGCGACCCTACCTTTGCGCGGAAAACAAATGCGGGGGAAACAAATGTGGGGAAAACAAAGACGGTCGGACCAGTTAAGGTGCCGACCGTCCGGAGGGGAGAAACAAAGTAGAGCCGCCTGAGGTGCGGCGCAAACGCCACCGCATCGTGCGGGACCGGACGGTAACGAGCTCAGGCCAGATGGTCAAATTGAATCTGTGACCAATATAGCGAGGCGAGGTCGTACGGCGATTACCCTGGCGCGATGGGCTCGATGGACGTTCTGATTTCAGAAGGTCAGCACGCGCGAGGCGGCTTAGAATCTGGGCCAATGCTCCAACCGCCAAATGACCGTCTCTATTCCGAATCTCACGAGTGGCACCAACTTGCTGGCACGACGCTTACGCTGGGCCTCACTCAGTTCGCCGTCGATCAACTGACCGACGTAACTTATGTTGAGATGAAGAAAGCCGGTCAGGCACTGCGAGCGGGCGATGTGGTCGGCACTGTTGAGTCGGTGAAGACCACAAGCGACATCTATTGTGCTGTGGGCGGCGAAGTAACCGAAGTGAATGCAGCGCTCTCCGACGACCCCGGGCTGCTCAATAAAGACCCGTATGGTGCGGGCTGGCTGATTAAAGTCAAAGTGACGGATCAGTCCGGCCTATCCAAGTGCGTCGACTCGGCTACGTATTTTGCGCAGCATGGATAAATGCTGGACGGTTACGCTGCCTTTGGGCGCGGGTGAATCGCTGGGGCAACTTCAACCATTATGTCCAGTGTTCCTTCATCAAACAACAACGGGGCTCCCTCACCCTTAGTTCATTCCGCACCGTTGCGTTCGTTGAGCGTGAAAAACGTCGTGAAGTCCTATCGCCATGGCGGGGGCCAGGTCGTTGCGCTTCGCGGGGCGACTCTGGAGATCGATGGCCCAGGGTTTTATGCGATTATGGGCCAATCAGGCAGCGGCAAAAGCACGTTGCTTCATTTGCTTGCTGCTCTGGACCGCCCGGATTCTGGCGAAATTTACATTGCTGGCCGGGCCATTCACGGCCTGACTGAAAGACAAGCCACCGAGTTTCGTCGCCGCGAGATGGGAATCGTTTTTCAACAGTTTAATCTCATTTCATCTCTTACCGCGGCGGATAATATAAAACTTCCGGGGCTGCTAGCCGGGGAGGATGAACGCTTTCTTGAGGGTCGGTGTAACGAACTGCTTGAGGTGCTTGGTCTTAGCGATCGGCGTAATCACAGACCAGATGCCCTCTCGGGCGGAGAGCAGCAGCGGGTTGCGATTGCAAGGGCACTTTTGTTTTCTCCTCCGGTGCTCTTCGCCGACGAACCCACCGGCAACCTTGACTCGGCGAGCAGTAATAAGCTCTGGTTACTGCTCGAGCGGATCGCCGCGGAGCAGCGGATGCTTGTGTTGATGGTGACCCACGAGCCCGCCGCGGCGGTGCACTGCCAGAAAGTGTTTGTCATCCGCGATGGGGCCGTGTTTACTTCATTCGAGACTGTAACAGAAGAGGGGGCGCTCGATGCGGCCGGAGTGGCGGCTCGCTACCAACAGTCTATCAGCTAGGCGCAGTCGAACCTTTTTGCTCATCGCGGCGGTCGCTCTTTCAGCGGCGATGATCGCGGCGGTTTCCTGCGCCATGGCTTCGATCACCAAGGCCATCGGTCTGCAACTTGATCAGACCGTGGGGCGAGCGGAGTTGCGGCTTAAGTCTGCGGGTCGGGGTGGCATGATGCCGGCCTCGGCGCTGGAAACAGCGCGCGGTTGGTCGCAGACACAGTCGGCCACTGGTCGCGCCTCGGGTTCACTTACAATACTTTTCCGTAGGTGGGCGCTAATTCCCAACTCAGAGATAGCCGCCCCCGCGTCCCTGGACTTTAGTCCGCAATCCGAACCAGTTGGCGTCAGGTTCGACCCGACCTGGCAACCGATCGAAATTATTGGCAACTCGATCGCAACGGGGATCGACCCCGACCTAGAACCATCGTTTCGCGCGCTCACGCTGGTTGAGGGTCGATGGCCGCGGACGGCCGAGGAGATCGTTGTTGATGCTTCGCTGGTTGACGCGATGGGCAGGGTGAATGGTCAGCAATACCGACTCTTGCCGCGAGAAAGTTTGGAAGGGCTGGCGTCACCGCAGCCCGGGCAAGTTGCGATAAATCGCAAGAGTGAAAGCATTACCGCTGAATCCGCCGCAACGGCGAATCTGGTGCATAAGCCTAAGCTGGGCGATACGCTGCTGCGCTTCCGCGTGCTGCGCGATCCGCAGAAACTTAAGATCGTCGGTATCGCGCCCAAGCCGCCCTTGGGCGTGCGGTGGCAGGCATACTTGACGCTGGAGGGGCTTGCCGCGCTCACCGGGCAGGAGAACAAACTAAGCGAAGTGGATATTAAGTTAAAAGAGGGGATCGACCCGGATACCGCTGTCGAGCAGTTGCGACCTTCCTTGGGGCCTCAGTACTTATTGCAAACCACCGAGCGGATCACGAGCAGCCTTAACAATAACATGAAGAGCAACGAACTTGGGTTCGTGCTCGCGACTGTGATGGCGTTCCTCGCCGCTTCTTTTATTATTATGACCGGTCTCTCGACGGGCCTCACCGAGAAGGAACGGGAGCTTTCGGTGCTGCGCTGTATCGGGGCTACACGGTGGCAACTCTCGCGGGTTCAGCTCTTTGTTGGGGCGATCATCGGCGGAGTGGGAGGTCTGATTGGGGTCCCGCTTGGCGTTCTGTTCGCTTTTGCGCTCGCGACTTACTTTCGTGAGCAACTGCCCACCGGGCTCCACATCTCACCCGTCGGGCTGGCGACCGCGCTTGTCGGCGCGGTTGGCAGCGGTTTGGCAGGCGCGGCGTTTCCGGCGTGGCGAGCGGCGCGCGTCAGTCCGCTGGAGGGATTGAGTGCGCGGGCCAAGAAGGTGAAACGATCGGCAATCTTTGCGTTACTCGGTGCGGCAGTTTGCTTGTTGCTGCTTGAGCTGGGGCTAGTATTTCTTCCGACTGATGGGCAGACAGTCTTCTGGGGTTACGCGACCTTGGGGCTCCCAGCCATGTTTATCGGGTACTTCCTGCTCGGGGTGCCGACTCTGCTTTTGGTCAGTTTACTGCTTGGCCGTCTGGTGAATGCCGCGCTTCTGCTGCCCGCCGGATTGTTGAATCGTAATATCGTCGCCACCCCGTACCGGTACGGTTTTACCGCGAGTGCCATGATGTCGGGCTTGGCGATTATGGTTGCGCTGTGGACACAAGGCCGATCAATTATGAATGATTGGTTGGGCCGGTTTGAGTTTCCAGATGCGTTTGTCACCGGCCTGTCGCTCACGCCTGCGGCTCAGCAGAAACTCGAAACCTTACCTTTCATCACGGGCACTTGCGCCATTACGTTGCAGCCAATTTCCACTGATGCTTTCGGTGTCAAGGCCTTGCAACGTTATAAGTCTATGTTCATTGCCTTTGAGCCCGAGCCGTTCTTTCGGATGACGCGGCTTACGTGGGTTGAACCAACGACCAAGGAGGGACAGGAGCGAGCAGAGCGGCGGCTCTCGGAGGGCGGAGCGATCTTGGTGGCCAGAGAGTTCCAAGTGGCGCAGGGTGTGAAACTGGGTGACTCATTCAAGGCCATCGCCGAGGATCGTTCTCACGAGTTTGAGATTGTGGGCGTTGTCACTAGCCCGGGCCTTGAGGTGGTGAGCAAGTTCTTTTCCATCGGTGAAGAGTTCACCGACCAGGCCATCCACGCCGTCTTCGGCTCGCGAAACGACCTCAAAGATAAGTTTCAGTCCGAGGCTATTAACTTGATCCAGATCGGCCTTAAGCCCGACACGGATGACCAGCAAGCGCTCATGCAGATCCGCACGGTGCTCGCGGATTCGGGCGCTTTGGATGTGGGTAGCGGGAAGAAGATCAAGGAAGACTTACGGTCGATCATCGGTGCCTCGCTCGTGGTCGCGTCCGCCATTGCGGTCTTCGCGATGCTGGTGGCGAGTTTCGGTGTTGCTAATATTATTATCGCGGGGATCTATGCACGCCGGTTTGAGTTTGGTGTGCTCCGGGCGATCGGCGCTTCGCGTGGAACGCTGGTACGCCTGGTGCTGGGCGAAGCGATTATCATCGCGATTACCGCCATTCTGCTGGGCACCGCGCTGGGGTTACAGGGAATTATAAGTGGTCAGCGGCTGGACCGCATGCTCTTCGGATTGGAGTTGACGGTCAAGCCGCCGATCGGCCCGATCGCCGTGGGGTGGGCTTTTGTCACGCTCGTCACACTGCTGGCCGCGGCACCTGCGGCGTTCCAACTTGGTCGCAAGTCGCCGCGTGAGCTTTTGGCGTCGATGCGGGGATGATCATTTGCGATGGGCAGGGCGGAGCTTTGGTCTGGCCTGTTGCTTTGTGCAACTTACTTTTGCGTGACTATGGGTACGGGTCAACTGATACGCGACGCTGGTTGGGCGCGCGCGGTCGGGCTCAACGCTGTGCTTTTGGCGGGGTATTTGGTTGTCAATGATCGGGCTGCGGGGGAGGGTTATGTTGGCGGTGGAGATTGTGGTCGGATGGGCG
>CAYVFW010000162.1:0-7269 GCA_964450325.1 uncultured Phycisphaeraceae bacterium
AGGGCAATCAACCTCGCCGCTGATGTCGTTCCGCCTGTTAGCGTACACTAACAGACTGTCCGCCACCTCCCCTCCGCCCCTCGAAACCGTCACCGATGTTCATTCCGCACTCAACCACGCCACCGCGCGGGTGCATCGGCCAACCAACATAAGTGACCTCAGCAAGATCGTGAGGCGAGCCGCGCAATCGGGCGCGCGCGTCGCCATCTGCGGCGGCCGTCACGCCATGGGCGGTCAGCAGTTCGCCGACAAAAGCGAACTGATCGACCTTCGCGCCATGAACCGCGTCCTCCACCTAGATGTTGCCCGCGGCCACGTTAAAGCTGAAGGCGGCATTCAGTGGCCCGAGTTAATTGCAGGAATCATCGCCGCACAGGACCAGATAGAGCCGCGTGTACGTTGGGGCATCGCCCAGAAACAGACCGGGGCCGATGCACTCACGCTTGGCGGTTGCCTCTCCGCCAACATCCACGGCCGCGGCCTGCTGATGGCACCGATCGTAAGCGATGTCGAATCCTTCACGCTTATCGGAGCTTCTGGCGAGCCCGTCACCTGCAGCCGTGCCCACAACGCTGAACTCTTCTCCCTCGTCATCGGCGGGTACGGCCTCTTCGGCATCATTGTTGATGTTACGTTGAGGCTCTCCCCAAGGCGCATGCTCCGCCGCATCGTCCGCGTAATCGACATCGAAGATGCCGTCACCGCCGCCGAGCGACGCATCCGCGAGGGCTTCCTTTACGGAGACTTTCAGTTCGACATAGACCCCCGCTCCCCCGATTTTCTTACAAAGGGCGTCTTCAGCGGCTACCAACCTATCGACGATGGATCGGTACCCATCGGCGATCAGCGAGAGCTTCACCGCGATGACTGGTTGAATCTATTAACATTAGCTCACTCCGATAAGTCTAGAGCATTTACGTTATACGCGCAGCACTACCTAGCCACCGACGGGCAGCTCTATCAGAGCGATACCCACCAGCTCAGTGATTACATCGAAGGCTACCACAACGAAGTTGACCTTCGCACCCGCGCAACATGCCCCGGTTCTGAGATGATCACCGAGCTGTACGTCCCTCCAGATCGCCTCGTTGAGTTCCTGCACGCCGCGGCGAAGCTGCTGATCGGCCGCGAGGCGCAAGTTATCTACGGCACGATCCGGCTCATCCAGCCCGACACAGAAACAGTCATGGCCTGGGCACGCGAGCGCTTCGCGTGCATTGTCCTGAACCTCCACATCGAACATAAGCCATCCGCCATCGACCGCGCCGCCGAAGCGTTCCGCGCCCTCATCGACCTCGCGGACAGCCTGGGCGGTACTTATTATTTAACATATCATCGCTTCGCAACCCCCCAGCAACTAGAGCGAAGTTATCCAAACGCGCGAGCGTTCTTCGCGGCCAAACGCCGCTTTGATCCATCAAGCATCTTCGAGAGCGACTGGTACCGCCACTACGCGCCCCATTTCGCCGCGGCTGCTCCGTAAAGCCATCGGGCAATCGCCGCCCCCGGTCGCGCGGCAGGCCGCGCTCGACCATGTCTACAATCCCCCACAGGAAGGGTCCAAATCTCGCACCGCAAGCCGCCTTTATTATATTAAGTCACGGTGTAACAGTGGAGAAGTGGAAGGGCTGACGCAGCCACCCGCTCGGCTTCAAACCCGAACACGGACCCTGAGTAACCGGCACCCGTTGATCAACGGTGCTAGCGGCTCTCCCATTCAGCGTTCAGCCCTGATTTCTCGTAAGTTAACAACAGGAGTCTGGACATGAGTTCTCAACGAATTGTCGGAATTATATTGATCGTGGTCGGCGCCGCTCTGCTGATCATCGGGTTAAACTCCTCGGAGTCACTTGCCGATCAGATCAGCGAAACCTTCACCGGACGGTTCACCAAGGGCACGATGTGGTACATCATCGGCGGCATCGCCTCCGCCGTCCTCGGCCTGGTCCTAACGCTCGTTAAGGGCAAGGCCGGAGCTTAAGCGCGGCGGGGTGCCGCCAGCGGCGATGCGCTGAGCCGCCTGGCGGACCAAACCCATTCAGAACTGGATCGAGTCGGAAAACACGACTGTTTCGAGGGCTCGCGACGCAGGATCGCTCAGGGTTTGGCTCCGCTTTCGCTGAGAGCCTTGGTCACCACCACCTTCGACTGCGTCAGCGAGGCTAGAAACTCCGCGGCCCAACGGTAGATGTTATTCTCGGAGACTTGGTGGTACATCCGTGCCATACGGTCCTTGCGGTCGGCGGCTGGCATCTCGACGGCGGTGCGGATTGCCTCAGCGAACTGCTCGGTGTCGTACGGGTTGATGATGAGCGCGTCGGCCAAGTCGCGAGCCGCGCCAGCGAACTCTGACAAAATCAGCACTCCCGACTCGACCGACGCGTCCGGCCCCGGCTCGCCCTGCGCCGCAACGAACTCTTTGGCGACCAGATTCATACCGTCGTGTAGCGAACTGACGACGCACACCGAGGCCATCTTGAGGAACGCGTAGACCGTCGGGCCGTCATGGTGCGCGACGAGAAAATGGATCGGCTTCCATTCCTGATTCTCCGCCTTGAAACGCCAGTTGATGGCATCTGCCATCGTCTCTAGTTCTGTCACCAGATCGCGGTAGCGCGGGATGTGCGTGCGACTCGGAGCGCCAAGTTGTACAAAGGAGAACTTGCCCCGGTGCTCCGGGTGCTTCTCAAAGAAGCGCTCGACCGCGCGAAAGCGCTCGGCGATGCCCTTGGTGTAGTCGATCCGATCGACGCCCACGCCAATGGGTACATTTCCCAGCGAGAACTTATGTCTAAGGGCTTGGCCCTGCGCAGCAAGCTGCTCGCCCGTGGCCACGTGCTTCTCCGACCAAAGCTGCACGCTGATCGGGAACGGACGGACAAGCGTGGTGTGCCCGCGCAGTTCGGCGGAAAACCGGTCCCAGTCAAGCTTGGCCTCCACCATGCGGTCGACGGTGTCCAAGAAGTTGTTGCAGTGCTGTTGAAGGTGAAACCCGATGAGGTCGGCCCCGAGCATGCCCTGAAGCAGCTCGACGCGGTACGGGCAGATACGAAACGCCTCGGGGTTGGGCCAAGGGATGTGCCAGAATAGCCCCACCTTGAGGTCGGGCCGCTTTTGTTTGATCATGCCGGGCACCAGCGCCATCTGGTAGTCCTGAACCATGACCACCGCAGATTCACTACCGACTTCCTCGAGCACGGCGGCGGCGAAGCGCTGGTTGGCGCGCACGTACTGATTCCAGTCCGCCGCGCGAAAGATAGGTCGCTCGTGAGTAAGATGACACATGGGCCAAAGGCCCTCGTTGGAGAACCCGTAGTAGTACCCCTCTTCCTCTTCTTTGGTGATCCAAACACGCCGGAGCGTGTAACGTGGATCTTCTGGGGGAACCGAGACGCAACTGTTCGCATCCACCGTAATTTTGTCGGCATCGCCCGCGCCGTGGGCGACCCACAGGCCGCCGCAGGCTTGCAGCACGGGGTCAAGCCCCGTGACAAGGCCGCTGGCGGGGCGCACCAGCTGCGGCTTACCGTCCTTGAGTTGGTGCATGTAGGGCTCGCGGTTGCTGACCACGACCAATGTGTCGCCACCGAGGGCAGACAGCGCGTGCGCGCGAAGACGCTCACGCGTCCAGGTCTTGTCGGAACGAGTAAGTGTCTCCGCAGACTCGCGTTCCTTGCTTCGAGCGGCGCGAAACGAGGCAGCCAAGTGAACACTCTCATCTTCCAGGCGGCGGACGGGCAGACCTCGCGGCGGACTCTCCGCAGAGCCGCCAAACCGCAGCTTGCGCATCCACTCCGCGAGCGCGTGCATCGGGCGTTCAAACAATGCCCACGCCATACCCGAGGTTAGAACAAACAGCACGCCAGCGACCCCCAGCGCCAACGCGAGGCCGCGGACCATGCCTCGGGTGAGGCGATCCTCAATGTAGAGCGCATCGTGGAGAACGACCAGCATACCAGATGGCTGACCATCAGCTCCGGCAATCGCGGCTGCGACGACGTGCGTCGTCCCTGCCTCGTTCCTGACGACTTGCTGGGATTCGGGCTTGGCTTGGCTGACGTTACCGACGATGCGAGCGAGGGTCGGTTCGAGATCTGCTATACCTTGGCCACTCGCGATCAGGCTTCCGTCAGCGCGGAAGAGGGCAAAGCCCAGCAGACGAGAGTAACCATTGAGCCGATCACCCATCGCCGCGCTCGCTTGGTCATCCGGTAGAGAGAGCGCGGCCCGAGCCGCCGGAGTGTTACGATGAAGAAGCACACCCGCACGGCGATCGAGATCTTCTATACTTGTCCGGTTCTCTTCGCGGACCTGGTACCAGACAATGGCCCCAGTGCCGAGTGCGGCGAGGATTGCAACAACCAATCCGAATCGGACCGATCGCGGCAAGAGAGAGCGGCGTGTTGGTTGAGTCATAGGCGGTCTCCACTTTGCTCACGAGCAGCGGGTAGTGTATTAAAATCTAACTTGACGCCAGCCTGTTCGAGGCACAGGGCGGCGTTGATCAGGGCAAGGTGTGAATAGGCCTGAGGTGCGTTGCCGAGAGGAATGTTCAGCTCCGCTTCAATCTCCTCTGACAAGACGCCCGTCGGCCCGACGCAGCGCAGAAACTCACCGAAGAGTTCGCAAGCCTGAGTCAAGCGGCCGCTGCGAGCCAGGCTCTCAATGAGCCAGCCGGTACACAGATGGAAGCCGCCTTCTCGGCCTGGCAAACCGTCATCGAATAGGTAGCGAAACACTGTTCCACCGACTCGCAGGTGTTTGTCTACCGCGTCGACCGTGGCAATGAAGCGCGGGTCGCCTGCGTCAACAAGCCCGGTGAGGCCAACCGCGAGCGCTGCCGCGTCAAGCTCGGCCCGGCCGTATGCCCCCGTGAAGGAATTCGTCGAAGCACTGAAGCCGTTCTCCAGCACATCCGCACGGATCCGCTCTCGCAGTTCACTCCACGCTGGATTACTCCGCCCTGTCACACTTTCGTGAACAACCAACGCGCGGTTGACCGTGTGAAAGCACATTACCTTTGAGTGAACGTGGTGCTCGCGCTCGCCGCGGATCTCCCAGATGCCGTGGTCGGGCTCTTGCCAGCGAGATTCGACCGCCTCAACCATTGAGCGAGTCATGCGCCAGTGATCTGGCGAGATCGGCGCACCTTGTTCAGCGAGGAGTGCGATGAGATCGGTGATTGGACCGAAGACGTCAAGTTGAACCTGCTGTGCAGCGGCGTTCCCCACCCGGACTGGTCGGCTGTCGCCATACCCGGCTAGCCCGCCGATCTCCGCCTCGGGTCCAAGGTCGTGTCCGTCGACGGTGTAGATAGGACGCAGCCTGCCCGGCGATTCACACGTGTCCAGAACGCGCGCCAGCCAGTCAAGCAGCCGCATCGCTGTACCGGTGTTGTGAAGGCGGACGAGGGCGGAGGCCGACATCGCTGCATCTCGCGGCCAGCAATAGCGATAATCCCAGTTACGCTGCCCGCCCAGATGTTCGGGCAGGCTGGTCGTTGCAGCCGCGGCGATGGCGCCGGTCGGCCCGTGTACGAGTGCGCGGAGCATCAGCGCGCTTCGCTTTACTTGGTCGCTCGCAACCGTGGGGAGACGGAGCGAACCCGCCCACGCGCTCCAGAATCGTTGTGTCGCTTGGCGTCGCTGAGGTTCGGGTTGAGAATGAGGCCGGTCGTTGGCTGATCCGACACGAAGCTCAAAGACGATCGGCCCGTTCCGCGGATCGACTTCGGCCTCCGCAATCTGGTGCGCACCGTCACCGCTGATGCGCCATTGAACTCCGGGAGAGTAGAGCAGGAGAAGTTCTGAACTACCCACGACTTCCAACCCATGCTCGCGCACAGTCAATCGGGTGCCGACACGGCCAAAGTCTAATCGCGGCGCAAACCCTACCCGGCAGATGCTTGTACCTTCAACCACACGTATGAGGTCTGTCCGACCTGCTCGCTGAAAGGCTCGGCCGGACCCACAGTCCAAATAGTCGGTGACGGTACACTCCGGCCAGCGCGTCCGTAGCACCAGAGAGTCGCCGTCATACGCCTGCGTAGGTGGACCGGATGGCTTTGTTGGTGCGATCTCAAAGTAGCCCGCGCCAGGCCCACCAAGCAACTCAGCGAACAGCGGGGGCGAGTCAATCCGGGGAAGACACAGCCAGGTCACCCGTGCGGTGGGTGTAACGATCGCGACTGTTCGCTGGTCAGAGAGAATCGAGTGGTCGGTGATCGGCGTGAGGGTCCGCCCGCGGGCCCACGCCTCTCGCTCATCGGCCAGCAGCGAGAGAAGTCGGGCGACGTCGTCGGTCCCGCCAACACGGAACTGAGCCCGTGTATCACCGGGCCCGACCTTGACACCTGCATCGCCCGACGCCAATGTCATGAACGCGTGCTCGTCTGTCAGATCATCGCCGATGAATATAACTGCTGAAGCCCCCACACGACGGCGAAGTAGTCGAAGCCCGTCTCCCTTCGTGACTCTGTCGGCCACAAACTCGACAACCATCGAACCCAGCCGCATCACCAGCGCAGGAAAATGCGTGGCGAGAGCTGTGACCGCACCCATCACCTCACCGGCACCCGCATCGTGGATGCCGCGATAGTGGAAAGCGACTCCTCGAGGCTTGATTTCTACGGAGCACCCGGCGTAGTTGGATGAGATGGCCTTGAGCTTCGCGGCGACTTCATCGAGTTGACCAAGGGTAACCGGGACCATGGGCGGACCGTAGAGGCCAGCGATTTCCGCTCCATGGCTGCCCGAGAGTTCCCATCGCTCATCTGACCCCAGCCGGGACCGCAGATCAACCAGACCTCTCCCCGAGATTACGGCTACATGCGTGTGAGGCGTGCGGGCTAATCTTGACAGAGCCGCGAGCGAGGCGGGGTTTGCTGAAGCACAATCCGCCCGCTCCACGAGTTCTGAGAGCGTGCCGTCGAAGTCGCTCCCAACGAGCAGCACCGGTGTTGAGGCAACGTGGCTGATGATATCGGTAAGTGAATGGTTTATGGTTGGCATCCGTACTTATACTCACGTTTTTCTACTGAGTCCTCCGCTCTGGCGCCGCGGGGGGTTGAGACGTGCTCCGCCTTCATCTTCACAGCGACGGCCCAGGCTCAGGGCGCCATCGTGTGCCACGTCCGGGTGTTTATGTTAGGGCTCACCCACGGCGCGACGCGGCCTTCGAGGCGGTAATCCTCAGCATAAGTCACGACCCTCGCGACGGTTCTGTGCAAACTGCGACCGAACCGGCACCATTAGCGGAGGGCCAGATCAC
>CAYVFW010000163.1:0-5697 GCA_964450325.1 uncultured Phycisphaeraceae bacterium
CACTAATTCTGTTGTTGCCGCAGGGACGTTGGTTGCAACTGACGAGTCCTTCAAGGCGTCATCTGCGGGAAGGTCGGTCGCGCTCAGAACTTCGGAGCTGGAGGACGACGCTTCTGCTGGCGGTGGTTTCATGCTGTCAAGCAGCCCCATGCCAGCGCCCGTCAACGCGCTGATTGCAAAGAAGACCACCGCGACTATCGCCAGGGTGCGCGCCTTGCATCCGGTGAAGGGCAACAAGAGAAGCCCCAGCATTCCGTAGAGAAACAAAATATCGCCATGCCAGATGAGCAGCGCATGGCAAAGACCCACCGCCGCGAGGAACAACAAGCGGCGAACCCCCACCCCGGCGATTCCGCGTCCAGCCTTGCGACGACGCTCCATTTGGAGCGTGAGGCCATACCCAAACATAAGTGAAAATAGCGGATAAAACTTGCCCGTGCAGAAGATGTGTACGAAATACCAGATCCCCTGCTCCGCGGCAGAAATCCCATCCGGCACCGTTTGAGCCAGCACATCTCCGATGGGCTTGGCGAAGAATGCGGCGTTCACCGCAAAGATGCCCAGCAACGCAAAGCCTCGTGCAGCATCAAGCGATTGCAATCGCGTTGCCGGCGGCGCGGCGCCGACGCTTGGGGCCGCAGCACCTTCTATGCTCGCTGATTGCGCAGAGTGAATCATGTTTCGTCATACTCCAAGAGCGTGAGGTACCAGACTTAAGTCCACCGGGGACGCCCTGAGGTGAGCGCCACGATCTTGAGTCGCCGTCACTTACCAAACCATGCCGCGAGCCGGTAACGCGGAGGCAAACGCGCCAGAGAGAGAGAGAAGAGAACACTTAACTTATAGGAGCCTCGAAACCGTGCCGCACATCTTACTCGGGTTCTCGCGTCACGCCAGAACGATTCGCGCGGGCTAAGCCATTTCTGGCGCTATCTTACCCGGCAAGCGGCGCCCACTCCCGGCCAGCAAGCGCCTTGAGCCGCTTGATAACACCATCCAGCAGCTCACGCTCTCTAGCCGCGTCACGAAACGGGTGGCCGGTAGCCTCAAGCACAAGTAATCCTGGAGAAGTGTCGCCCGCCCCAACACGCGATTGGGTTACGACGAGTTCAACGGTGCGATCGTCGGAACTCACGAATAAAAATTTCGCCCGTCTGCGGCCCTTCGCAGGCGTCTCATCAACACGGCCGAGCGGTGCCAACTCGGCACCCCTCGCCCCGACATCGATTGCCGCATCCAAGTCGTTCCAATCCGCGACAACTTCCCCGCTCGCCGGTCGCGCCTCCACATTCGCGATCCGCGTTGCCTCGTACTTCGCGCAGCCCGCGCTGAACGCAAGTAAACCACCGGCCCCCAGGCATGCCAAACCCAAGAGTGGGTGGCTCCGCGCCCTCAGTTTGCTTAGGTTTATCATCGAGCTTCTCCGCCAACCGTTTGGACAACGGACTATCAGCGTACATGCCTCGCTTCTGGCATCAGGCCCGCCCACGCCTTACCCGCGGGCGTCAGTCGGATACGTTCATTACGACCTTGATCCCCTCACCGCTGATCATCGTTTCGTGCGCCTTGACGAAGTCTTCCAGCGGAAAGCGATGCGTTATGATCTCTTCAAGCTCCAGCTTGCCGCTTATGATTAACTCTTCCATCTGATACCACGTCTCGAACATCTTGCGGCCATTGATCCCCAGCACCGTCGCGCCCTTGAACACCACGTGCTGTGTAATGTTAAATGTCGGTGGCTTGGCGGGAATGCCCAGCAACGCGGCGATCCCGCCGTTACGCAGCGCGGAGAATCCCTGGTCGTACGCCGTAGCGGAGCCGGACATCTCCAGAAGCACATCCACCCCTTCCCCGCGGCAGGCGCGGCGGACCTCGCCGATAAACGAGTTATCCCGCGGGTCAAATGATTCGTTCGCACCTAGTTTCTTCGAGAGTTGCCGCCGACGCGCATCCATATCCGTCGTAAAGATGCGGCCCGCGCCCGCGGCCTTCGCCACCGTCACCGCCATCAGCCCGATGATTCCCGTGCCGGTGATGAGCACACTCTTTGCGCTCACTCCGGCCGCCATCACCGTGTGTACCGCGTTGCCCAGCGGGTCCATCACCGCGGCAACTTCGTCCGGGATGCTAGGGTGCAGCGGCCACACGTTTTCCTCTGGAATAGTTACATATTCGGCAAAAATGCCATCGCGATCAATACCAAGAATCCGCGTATCACTTGCAATGTGCGCGTTCCCTGTTCGCGAGTTATAATCCATGCCAGCCGTGATGTGGCCCTCGGCACTCACGCGTTGCCCCACAGCGCAACGGGTTACTGCGGCACCCACCGCTTCGATCATTCCTACAAACTCGTGCCCCGTGACGATTCCAACCGGGATGCGGCTGGCGGCCCACGCGTCCCACTCCCAGATGTGCCTGTCGGTGCCGCAGATACCCACCTTCATGACGCGAATTAACACATCACGCGGCCCCGGCGTTGGAACAGCTCGATTGGTAACATATTCAAGCCCGGGGCCAGCGTGATGCTTCACGAGCGCGCGCATGGTGCGCCCACTGTGACTTGATTTGCTTGCGCCCAATACTGGACCGGGCTTGAGTTCCGCCGCGTGCGAGGACATATGCGGAGGGTACACCTGCTGACACGGTCTGCACGAGGCGAGAGCGGTCTCGTTCTTCAGGACGGTGAAGGTTGGGTTGCGCAATGCCGGACCCACAGTTCACGAAGCAGTGATTCATACCGACGCGCGTAACCGGGAGCATCGCACAGGATCGACCCCGCCATCCGCTCTCTTAGCGAAGCCTTCAACTCGTAAAGCCTGCGGCGGTCTGCGGCAAGCCCCGCAGCGATGCTAATATAACTTCCTATATCTGGTGCTACGAGCTCGGGCACGCCCACCGCATGAAGAAGGCTCACCCCAACTCGCCCCCGGTGATTGGTCCCCTCTAGCACCACCACCGGAACACCCATCCACATCGCCTCGCAAGTGGTCGTTGTTCCGTTGTAGGGGAACGCATCCAAGGCGATGTCAATCCGGCTGTACATCCGCTGATGCTCGGCCGCGCTCTCGGCATAGGGGCTTAAAAGTATTCGATCCGCACTTACACCCCGAGAAGTAAACATCGCCAGCGTATCGTCGGTCATCTCCTTGGTTGCGATCCGCAACTTGATGTTCATCTTGCTGTCCGGCACGGCCTTGAGCACGGCACACCAGGCATCCAGCGTTTCACTCGTAACTTTCATCATCCGGTTAAACGACCCAAAGACTATTCCTGGTTCGCTTGCATCTGCTCGGCTAGCCGCTTCCCATCGCGGCATGCCGTCAAGCGGAGTGTAACATAAGAAACAACCCGGCCCGCCATCGGCCCGCGTGATGCGCGCAAGACGCTCGGTGCAGTGGTGCTCGCTCCCCGGTGGGTCCGTCCACGCATCCACGATCCGGTAGTCCATCGTGGGTAGGCCGGTGGTATTCGGATAGCCGAGCCAGGTGCATTGGATGGGAGCTGCTCTGGGCACAAAGGCTCGCAATCGCTGCCCCTGGGTTAACCCCGCACAGTCAATTAAGATATCAATCTCGTCCCTGCGCACCGTCGCTGCAAGTTGATCCGAGTTCAACTCTTCGCAGTCGCGAAACTGGCACACTGCGCGAAAAGGTACGTCGCCCCCATCTGTGTGCCGTGCTGTAGAATAGCAGTATGCAATCACCGCGCCAGCATGAAAGTTAGTCAGCAGCCCGCGCAAGAAAAACGAGCACGCGTGTATCGAATAATCGCCTGAAACAAAGCCAACCCGCAGCGCTCGCTCAGGCTCTAACTTATTCGAGAGAAAAACCGGGAGTGTACCCGAGCGTTCACCCACGTACGCCCTCCCCAACCGCTCGTGCCATCCACGAATCTCCGCATCGTCTGCGTTCATCGGGTAGTTTGCCGAGAACGTAACAAACTCCAGCAGCACGGGGTCTTCAGGGAACCGCGCCAGCCCGCGCTTGCCCACCTCAAGGGCCTCCGCCACCCGCCCGATCACCTGCAACGCATTCCCATAGTTACCGTATGTATTATGATCCTCGGGGTGCGCGGTGATGGCGGACTCATATACGCGTTTAGCTTCGCTCACCTGCCCCATACTGATATAACATTTGGCCAGCCCGTCGCAGGCGGCCACATCGCCCGGGGCAATCCGCAAACACTCGCGGTACGCACCGGCCGACTCTTTATACTTCTTCAAGCTCATCAGCACATTTGCCAGCATAAACCGCACCGAGCCATCTTTGGGCATCGCGTACGCGGCACGCTGGATGTAAGGCAACGCCTCGGCGTCGCGGCTATACGCTCCATGAACCATCGCCATTATCTGGTTCGACAGTGCGTCCGTCGGGCGCTTCTTCAGCGTCGCCTGGCACATCGATACCACTTGGGCTTCTTGCCCTTGTTCCAACATCGACATGTACGTTGCAAAGTCCACGCGTGCTGATTATTGGGCGCGAGTCGCCCGCTCATCAATCCCACGAGAGGTAGGGCGGCCCGATCAGCCCGATTCACCTCAAACACCTACCAATTCTCAATTTACGTCCGTTCTCGCCACCCGCCCAACTGCTGCGCACGCCGCTGTTCTTCACCCCGCCGCAAATATTCCAAGCTATTCCGTAGCGAGCCTGACCAACCTAGCATCCTCTCCCGCCCATCTCTCGCGCCGCCGCCCGCCCGATAACGCCTCGTCTTTTCCAGCCAACGCCGTGACCACCTCCGCGATCAACATGACAGATGCACAGGCAGTCATTGATGTGCTGCTGGAGGGTACTTTCGCCAACCACTCCGCCGCGTGTCGACGCGGTTCCATTGACCTGGTCCAATCACCGGGAAGGCTGATTGCCACCGGCGATCTGCACGACAACCCGCGCCACCTCGCCACGCTGATCTCCGCGGCGGGCATGGATCAATCCGCAACCGAGCTGGAAAGCGGAGGCGATGTCGCGCACCTCACGCTCCATGAGTTAATTCATGGCGATAACCTGATGAGCGGGATGGACCTCTCCTATCGAATGTTAACCAAAGCTGCGGATCTTAAACGCCGTTTTCCCGAGCACGTCCACACGCTCTTGGCCAACCACGAACTGGCGCAGATCAGCGGTGCGGGAATCGTCAAAGACGGTGTCCGCGTCGTCGAGGCCTTTAATAAAGGGGTTGAGTACGTCTTCGGCAGCGATTACGACGCTGTAACAGAAGCGATTAACGCCTTTGTCCGGTCCATGCCCCTCGCGCTGCGCTGCCGGACTCCGCGAGGAGATATTCTCTGCGCCCACAGCCTTCCCACCGCGATGGCCATGGGCCGGTTCGACACCACCATCCTTTCGCGAGAACTCACACCTTACGATTACGAGCCCCGAACGGGCAGCGCGTACCTTATGGTCTGGGGGCGACACTACGACGGCGGCCTGCTCGAGGATCTCGTAGAACGATGGGGAATTA
Source organism: uncultured Phycisphaeraceae bacterium (assembly GCA_964450325.1). Classification (GTDB taxonomy): domain Bacteria; phylum Planctomycetota; class Phycisphaerae; order Phycisphaerales; family UBA1924; genus UBA2402. Next base: position 5,464 of record CAYVFW010000163.1, read on the forward strand.
ACCTCTTCATCGTCGGGCACGAAAAGTGCGACGATGGAGTTATGTTGGTCCCCCCCAATGCTATCGTGCTCAACTCCGACCACGCCCGCGGCGTCTATCTCCCCATTGATCTTGAGCATCCTCCACGGGCTGAAGATGCCGCCCGCGACGTCGTCGCCTTTGCGAACACGCGGTAGAGCCTTCCCAGCGTGCGCTCCGCCGAGCTGGGTATAACGAACTTGGTGCTACGAACTT
>CAYVFW010000163.1:5797-7129 GCA_964450325.1 uncultured Phycisphaeraceae bacterium
CTTGGTACTAGCTGATCCTTGACGCGGCGGCCTCGGCCCCTACGCGGATACCCTTTTATATCGTTCCTGACACCTTCACAATCGCGGCTGGCCCCCTGTGATCAAGTACCTGGGCTCAAAGCGCACCCTTTTGCCGGTCATACTTGAAGCCGTCGGGCGAGATGCCACCGCACGCTCTGTTCTGGACGTCTTCTCCGGCACTTCGCGCGTCGGGCACGCCCTGAAAGCCGCGGGGTACCGCGTCATCGCCAATGACCATAACACCTACGCGGCCACGCTCGCCACATGTTACGTTCAAGCCGACGCAGAAGATATAAATATACAGGCCCGGCAGCTTGTGGATGAATATAACCAGATGCCGGGAGAGGATGGTTACTTCACCCAGACGTTCTGCCTGCAATCCCGATTCTTTCAGCCCAAGAACGGCGCACGCATTGATGCCATCCGCGAAGATATTGATCGTAAGGCGCTGCCCCCCGAGCTGCGTGCGGTCATGCTCGTTTCACTGATGGAAGCCGCAGACCGGGTGGATTCAACCACCGGCCTCCAGATGGCATACCTGAAATCCTGGGCGCCCCGCTCATTCAATGACTTGCAACTCCGCGTGCCCGATGTGCTCCCCCGTGCAGCGCACGGCAAGGGCCTCGCCACAAACCTTGACGCCCTCGTCGCGGCGAGCACCCTGCAAGCCGACATCGCTTATGTTGATCCCCCTTACAACCAGCACTCTTACCTGGGTAACTATCACATCTGGGAGTCTCTGGTGCGCTGGGATAAGCCAGAGGTCTACGGGGTCGCGTGCAAGCGGATGGACGTGCGCACTCGCCAGAGCGCGTTTAACTCTAAACGCAAGTTCATGGAAACCATGACTCAACTGCTCGCCAACATCCGCGCCCCGACCATCGTTATCTCTTTCAATAACGAGGGTTACATCTCGCGCGAAGCAATGGAGCAACTGCTCGCGTCGCTCTGGCAAGGTTCCGCCCACGTGAACACGATAGAGAACGACTTCAAACGTTATGTCGGTGCGAAAATAGGCATCTATAGTCCCAGCGGGCTGCTAGTCGGCAAGGTAAGCCACGTCACCAACAAAGAATATCTCTACGTCGTCACCCGAGCGCGCGCGGCACCTCCTGACCACCCGGCACCTCATGCCCACGCGGCACGCTGACGTGCTCCCTCCCACTTACCTCCGCTCCCCCAGCACCCAACGGACCGCAAGAATGTAGCCAAGGGCGTGGAGCGAAGCGACACCCCCGGGATTACGTTCCCCCACACCCACTCTATCGATTCTATCTCCACCCCCTCCGCCCTCTTCAGGCCGCTTCAGCG
>CAYVFW010000164.1:0-7029 GCA_964450325.1 uncultured Phycisphaeraceae bacterium
CCCCGCACCGATAAAGCTGGGGACGTACTGGTGTTGTAAGTAGCCGTAGGGAGGCGCGGGAGGGCGGGAGGTGCCGCTCTTTCCGAACATAAGGTACTTCCAAGGCGTTCCATCGGGGGCGGTCTTGGCGTATTTACGTTCCATGCTCGCACTGACGTACGTGAGCGTTTCGCGGGTCTGCATGGCGATCTTGGAGGGCAGGACTCGATAAATGACGCCGGCGGACTCATCCGCTGCGGGAGCCGTGGTGCGGAGGCGTGGCAGGGTGCCAGCGAGTTGCCCGTCGCGTGCGAAGACGCAGAAGGCGCGGGCCATCTGGACGGGTGTCACACCGACTTCGTTGCCGTAGGCCATCGAGGTGTGGGAGAAGACGCTCCATTTGTCCAGCGATGTAACAATGCCTGCGGATTCGCCGGGGAGCGGGACGCCGGTTTTGGAGCCGAATCCGAACCTGAGGATGGCATCACGAAACTCTTTGGGCTTGAGCAGGGTGGTGCCCTTGATCATGCCGATGTTGGAAGAGTTAATTAAAACTTCGCGCCATGTCATGGTTTCGGCGCCGGTCACGTCTTGAATGGGGCGGCCGGTGGGGGCGACCCATGACCCGCCCTCGGTATCGACAACGCTATCAAGGCGTAAGCGGCCCGTCTCAAGGATTGTCGACCACATGAACGGTTTGAAGGTTGAGCCTGGTTCGTAGATGTCTTCGACGCAGCGGTTGCGGCCCAGGCCCGCGAGCGAGGGTTTGCCATCCTCGGAAACATCAGGGCGAACGATAATATAACGATTGCGAGAATGGGTGATGAGGCCGCTTTTGGCACGCATCAGGGCGGGGCGGGCCTTTTCTTCGGGCGTGGGCTTAGGAATCGGGACCAAGCCGGGGACGTGGCGGTAGGTCTGCGACATCGCGAGGATTTCACCGGTGTTTACATCGATGACGACGGCCTGCCCGCCCTGGGCATCACACTCTTCGACGCCCGATGTAAGTTCGGCCACGACGATGCGCTGTACTTCGAGGTCAAAGCTCAGGGCGAGGTCTCTGCCTGCTTGCGCCCGCTGAATTTGTCCGACCTCGCTCCATAGAGGGGTTCGCGAGGCATCGCGAACGAACCCGATTTTGCCGGGGACCCCCGTGAGTTGAGTATCTTTGCGCGATTCGATGCCAGTTTTGCTCTCGCCCTCCCAGCCATAGATCCCGACGATGTTGGCGACTTCGATGCCGCCGAGAAAATCGCGGACCGCGTGATTCTCTAGCGATACGCCGCGGATCTTAAGCTTCTTATCCGCGAGCACCGCGCGGACGGCGTCGGCCTGCTCGGTGGTCATAAGCTCACCGATACTCAAATAGCGGATGAGTTTCTTTGGTTCTAAAGAGATGTCGTAATCGGGGGAGGTGGGGTAAGCAAATGGGTTGAAAGAATCAGGCGCTGTTACGATCTCGGGCGCAGTTACCAGTTCGGCCGCGGCCGAGCTAGCCGCGGTACCGGCCTTCTCGAGGGCCGCGAGGCGGGTCTGATTCTCTGAGATGGCCCACATTAACTTATTGGCGATGGACTCGGCGGAGATTCCCAAGGCATTGCCCAGGGCGACCGAGGTTTTGTCCATGTCCGAGATAAGTGTGGGATCAATGATGACGCGGGGAGAGAAACGGGTGGCGGCCAGCAGCCTCCCGCGGCGGTCAACGATATCGCCGCGTAACGCGAGCTCTTTGCGTGAGGTCACGCGCGGGGTGAGTTGGCTAAGGAGTTCCTGGCTGGGGGCGAGCTGAAGCTGAGCAACGCGCCCCGCGACGGCGACCATAATCACGGTTACACCCGCGGCGAGTGCGAACGACCAGCCGCGAAACGCGCGGCTTGGCTCACCGATGGGGGCGAGCAGCGGAACTGGACTCGCGCCGGAACGGGGAGTGAGTGAGGATTGCACCGGAGATGCGGGTGCCCGTTGGCTGGGTGGTGGGGGAGTCAAGGCTCTTCCTCCCGGGGCTCGCTCAAAGGCTCGCGATCTAAATTAAGTTCCTCGGAAGGACTCTCGAGCTGGGCTTTCACTTGTTCGGCTAGTTCGTCGGGGCTTAAGAGTTCTTCCCCGGCCTTCGCGACGCGAGTAGGTGAGCCTTTGGGCTTTGGCTTAGCTTTCACCGGCACTTTGGCGGGGGTCGCCTTCCCGGCGGTGGGTGCCTTGGTCGGCTTCACCTTGGCGGGCGTCGCTTTGCTGCGGGCGGCGGTGACAGAAGCTAATTCTGGCGTGAGCGAAGGCGGCTTGACCATGGCCGAGGGAGGCCCAACAACGTTGGGGTCCGCGAGTCGGGCCAGTTCGGCTTGAGAGAGCGAGTTCGCGGGCGAAATGGGGTGCAGCTCGATCAGCCCGGAAGTTAACTGCTCAATATTGGGCGGCGTGATGCGTTCGCCGATGCGCGAACGGAGCATCCAGAGACGCTCATCCTGTCGGTTGATGCGGAGCTGGGCTTGCGTAATCTCGCTAAGAGCCTGGGCCCGCTCCTGCCGCAGTGTCAGCAGCCACGCCGCGAAGAGGCTGAACGAGAGGATGAGTACCAGTAACTTCCAGAACACGATCTACGCCCTTTACTACCAAACACGGCCCAAGAAGAGGTCTGTTCGCCGCACTTAAGTTGACTGTAGAGGCCGGTGGGCGATGCTCACCTCGCGCTCGCCATCTTACTGATTATTCGGAAGCAGGATGGCCAAACCCATAGGGAGCGAATCGGGATCTTTAATGAGCGACTTGTTGAGGCGCATGATCTCTTCCGCGCGGCCAGTGCTGCCTAGTTGGTTTCGGGCGATGCTGCTGAGTGTGTCGCCTTTGCGGACGGTGTAGCTGGCTTTGGCGAGCGCGGCGGGCTTCACAAGACTTGCTTGCTTATCCAGTCTTGCTTGCTTTGCCTGATTCTCAAGTTTGGCTAGAGTATCCAAACTATCTATCTTGCCCACCTTATCAGCTTTGGTGCCCGCAGGCTTGCCGATAGTCGCATCGGCGAGCCGAGTGGGCGATGCCTTCGCGGCCGGCTTGGCAGCTTCAAGCGAGGGGATGACAACCTCGGAACCAATCTTAACTTGGCCGCTGTTCCCAAATACCTTGGGATTGGCATCGACTATCTGCTTGAAATACTTGCCATCGCCCAGGTATTGGCGGGCGAGCTTGTAAGCTGAGTCGCCCGCAAGGATAGTGTGGGTGCGGGTTCCTGAAGAAGTTCCTAGCGCGGAAGAAGAGCCACGAACGCCTTCGCTGAAATCGGCTTCAGAGACTGCCCAGCGGTTAGAGAGCCGCCGCGGAGCGATTTGAGTGCCACCGTCAATAGGTTCTTCGACAAGCTGAGCGGCGGGCGGGAGCGAGGAGCGTTCGGAGCCGCGGCGTATGCCGCCGCCGTTTCCTTGCTGGATGGTCGTGGGTTCGTCGATTTCTTCGACCTCTCCTAAAGCGAGGCGGGGGGTGCCGGGCTTAGAAGGCGTCGCGGAATCGGTGGGGAGTTTAGAGCCCGACGGCGCGGCGCGGCCATCAACCAAGGGGTCGACGAGAGGCTCGACCGCTGGTTCGTTGACCGCCCGGGGAACGAGCGCGGGCTCGCCGGGGAGTGCATCGGCCAAGGCGGGGTTGCGCTGCTCGGAGAGGTGATCGCTAATTAATACGGCAACTCCGAGCAAAAAAGTTACGCCAATTATCAACGCTAGTTTGAGTTCACGGGTCACGGCTGCACGCGTCCTTGCGGTTAAATCACCTAGCGATTGCGCCGCTGAAAATTCTGGCCTCGCGGATTTGTCTGCCTACACCGGATCGAGGCGTCCATGCTTCGATCAACGCGGCGGGCGACTTCAACTCTACATTCCGCGAATCCATCCGACTCTCACAATCATACATCCTCACAACCTCATCATCCCAGCAACCGGGGATAAACCCGGAGTATTTCTTCATGTAACCGGCAAACGCAAACCGCGCAGTTTGGCCGATCTAGCCCGGGGGTTGACGTGCACTTCTGCGTCGTCGCCGCGAATGAGTCCGCCCGACAGGTTTTCCCCACCCGCCAGCACCAGCTCCTGCAACGCTCTCTTCACGGGTCGATCTTCGAGTGAATGAAACGTAATAAATACCAGCCTCGCGCCGGGCGCGAGCCATCGGTGGCGGCGGTGCCGCAGGTAACCCAGCACTTCCGCAGTGACCGCAGCCAGAAGTGCTTCAATGCTCCCCAGCTCGTCATTCACCGCGATGCGAAGCGCCTGGAACGTGCGGGTGGCCGGATCGATGCCTCCGGCGTACCCCACAACCCCCCGAACGAGTTCAGCCAAGTGGGTGGTAGTAAGTATCGGTTGCTCGCGACGGACTTGCACAAGTTTTTTCGCGATCCTCCGCGCGTGGCGCTCCTCGCCAAACTCAAGGAGCAGTTTCGTAAGCTCTTGTTCGCTGCTTCCCGCGACCAATTCCGCCGCGGTGACGCCCCGGGAGGTGTCCATGCGCATGTCGAGAGGACCCTCGTATCGGAAGGAGAACCCGCGAGCGGGGGTATCGACCTGAGACGAAGCGAAACCAAAATCAGCGAGAAGTAAGTTGGCTTGAAGCCCCCGTGATTCGAGCGCATAGGGCACCTGCGCGAAGTTACCGTGTAGCGAAGTTAGGTTAATTCCCGCGCAGGCCTGGGAGACCGCTCCACTTGCGACCGAAAGATTGCCACTATCCAGGTCGTTAAGCACCACCGTGCCCTTGGGACCCAAGAGCTGGGCGACGGCGCTCGCGTGCCCGCCCAACCCCGCGGTGCAATCGATAAAGATTTCGCCCTCGCGCGGCGAGAGCAGATCAAGGACGGGTTGCAGCAAGACTGGAATGTGGCCGGACATCAGCAGACCAGAGTATCAGCGGAGGCGGACGGGCTGGAGCGAGCGGACCAATGGGTTGAGTCTTGGAGGCAGGGCAACAGTGCAGGCAGTTAGTAGGGAAAGGGCGGGCATGGGGCGTACGCTATCTTCCATGCCCAAAGTTCTCGTTCTCGGTGCCGGGATGGTCGGAAGCGTAATGGCTTTGGACCTCTGCTCGGATTGTGAAGTTGTTTTGGCGGATATTCGGGAAGAGGCACTGAGCCAAGTGCGGGAGACCGCCGCGACGCGAGCCGATCTTGCTCCGATTGCACACCGATTGCGGACGGTGCAGGCCGACCTCTCCGACGCCGCGGCGATTGCCAAGCTCGCGGCTGATTGCGATGTGGTGGCGGGAGCACTCTCCAGCCGCATTGGTTACGGCGCGCTGCGCGCGGTGATCGAGGCGGGGAAGCCATACTGCGATATTTCGTTCATGGCCGAGGATTTTTTGGAGCTTGACGATCTGGCGAAGCGCGCGGGCGTGACGTGCATCACGGATTGCGGCGTGGCACCGGGAATGAGCAATATTCTCGCGGCGAAGGGAGCGGGCATGCTCGCCCCGTGTGAGCGCATCGAGATTTATGTGGGCGGGTTGCCGCGTGAGAGGCGCTGGCCCTTTGAATACAAAGCTGCCTTTTCGCCCGCGGATGTAATTGAAGAGTACACGCGCCCCAGCCGAATGGTGGAGTTTGGCACGGTGGTAACCAAGCCCGCGCTGAGCGACGCGGTGCTTATGAACTTTGACGGCGTAGGAACCTTGGAAGCATTCAACACCGACGGGCTGCGCAGTTTAATTACAACCGTTGGCGAGCGGTACGCCGTGCCGCACATGAAGGAACAGACGTTGCGGTACCCCGGGCACATCGAGCTCATGCGGGTGATGCGGGAGACCGGGCTTTTCAGCAAGGAACCGATTCTATTACGTTCTGCCAGCGAGGGGCCAATGGTGAGTGTGCGCCCGCTGGATGTAATAAGTAAACTTATGTTTCCCAAGTGGACATACGGACCTGGCGAGGAAGACTTGACGGTGATGCGTATCACGGCCCAGGGGATGAGCGGGGGCGTCCGCAGGCGGTTGTGCTGGGAGTTGCTGGATTATTATGATCGTGAGACAAGCTCAACAAGTATGTCGCGCACTACCGCCTTCCCGTGCGCGATCGTGGCCCGGATGCTGGCTCGCGGAGAGTTTCAAGCTCCGGGGGTGAATCCCCCCGAGGCATTGGCTGATCAACCGCATTTGGTGGATGCGTTGCTAAAGGAACTGCGAGCACGAGGCGTGACGTACACCCACTCGCGAGAAGAACTGTAAAGAGTCTGGCTTACGGTTGCGTAGTCGCGAGTTTTCTTATCACTCCTTCATTCAACCAACTGCCCAGCACACTACTTACTCTCTATGGCAATCAAAAAGAAATCAACGAAAGCACGAGCGAGCAAGGCCAAGTCTACAAGATGCTGGGCTGGGTACGAGCCAACCCCAGGTGTAACACCAGGGGCGAAAGGCAGTTGCAGGCCGAAAGGAAAGAAATAATAAGCAGACCGATTGGAAAACCACAGTATTCGATTACTCTGAAAAAGCCGCTGGCTGGGTTCGGGCCAGCAGCACGGCCTCAGAGCATGGGCGGACCGTAGTGCCAAGGTGCTTGTTAAGATTAACTTGAAACACCTTCCGCCCGCGAAGAACCCCCTGCGGGGCGTCGCGGGGCTGGCCTACTAGCCACTCCGCGCGACAAGCCGCGTCTTGGCGTCACGTACGCAAAGGCGATCAGCCGCGATCAACTGCCCGGAGCGTGAGTCACTGACTCGTCCGGTGCGCGAAGTCGCAGCTAACATGCGATGGGGCTGACCGGACGCCGCAGGGCGGGCGACGGCGCGCGTACCGCTCGCCATCAGCGTCGACTTTGGCTTTGGTTTTGCGGAAGATGGCCAATGTCCGCGCGGTGACGGATCAGTTGGTTAGGCGCGGTCCGACCACGCGCTACGGCGCGGTGTCGATCCACCGCGGCGGGACTTGCTGCTTGGCGATGGCGGCCTGCCACGCGCGAGCCTTCTTGGTCCACTCGTGGTCCTTGCCGAAGACTTGTTCGTACAGCGGCAGAGCCTCGGCGATGCTGGCGGCGGCTTGCGGCCACTGGCCTGACTGGGCGAGGATGCGGGCTTGATCGCGGAGGAA
>CAYVFW010000165.1:0-4618 GCA_964450325.1 uncultured Phycisphaeraceae bacterium
TTTTTGAGGGGTTCGAATCCGGCACGGTGCAGGATCCCGCGCATCTGATCTGGCGGGAGAACGAGATCATCGCGATGCGTGATGGGCCTTACGCTGAGGCACTTATATTCCGGTCGCTCAGTTGGGTTATGCTTATCGTGGTGAGCCTGGTTCACATTGGCTGGCACATCTTCGCGATGTTCTGCCTCGGGGCCCTGCTGGCGAAGATTAGCTTTCTTGGTGAGCGGTGGACCGCGACGCGCTGGTCGGTCGGAGTGCTCGGCCTGCCCCTCGCGCTGCTGCTGAGCGGCATACTCACGGTGCTCACAAACTCTGAACCGGGCGCGATGGGTAAGATGGGGATATTCGCGATCAACCCGATCGTTTGGAGCCTTACTAGTTTGGGTTACCTGTGCCTGGTGAGTGTGGTGGTTGCCAAGTTTCGTAGGTTCGGCAACGCGCTGGCAAACGTCGGCCGGATGGCGTTCACAAACTACCTGATGCAGTCCATCATCGCCACGGGCCTGATGTACCACTGGGGGCTGGGGTTGTTCGGCAGCGTTGGTTATGTTTGGCTTGCCGTGATGGTGGTCGTAATCTACGCTCTCCAAGTGGTGTTCAGCAATCTATGGCTCAGTTACTTCCAGTTTGGTCCGCTGGAGTGGGTGTGGCGGAGTGTAACGTATCTTCGTCTCCCACTCATGCGGCGGGGCGCGGGCAGCGGGGCACGTGCAGGAAGTACGGAGTAGCACCGGCGCTAAACGCACGCGGGCTTATGCCATTACGCGTGCTGAGGCTGCATGATGGGACGGGGTTCGATAATTCTGGAGACTTCGGCCTGCTTGGGAGCCGGTTGCCACGCGGGCGCAGCTGGCAAAGGCCGAACCGGCGGCGATTTGTGCGCAAGTTTGCAGGCGAGGGCCATGCCGCGGGCAAGAAGCTTCACGGCCTTCCAGGATGCCGAAACGGGTTTGACCTTTCGGACGAGATAACCATCGGCGGTGACTTGAAAAAGAGTAGTTCCGCGAAACCAGTTAGTGGGCCACCCGGTTGGGACGATGGCGACATCGGCGGTCGGGCCAGCCACAGCGCGCCAAGCCGCGCCGATCATATCAGTGACGATGTAAGTTCCCTGCTGACGTTTGCGCCATTGTTTCCAGTTGGTCGGCCAGGTAAACGTAAGTTCACGCAGGGCTTTGCGCAGGTTTTCAAACGCGGGCATGTTGGTGCGGAGTAACGGATGCACATAAAGCGTCGCGGTGGGCCCGGCCGAGTGAAGGGCCTCTTGAATATGGGCGGCGAAACCTTTATAGGGTTTCATCCCGATGGGGGCAAGCAGGTCTTTGGGTTCGATCGAGGGAAAGTGCGCGTTGCTTGCGTCGGTGAGGCCGCGCAGATGGAGCTGTGCAAGCTCATCAAGGCCCATCATTGTCTGAGCCGCAGCACGGGGAAGCTCAAATATGACCCGCCGGAAGCGTTTGGTGGCGCCCATGCCTCGCAGGGCCAGGACTGTGAACGCGTTACGGGCAATGTAATATCGACCCCAAGTCGCGAAGCGCCGGATACCGGGAGGGTGGAACGCCCGGGCGCGGCGAGTGGCCCGGCACACCAGCCCGGTGGCCGCGGTCATGTGCAAGCACCAGTCGATATCATCATAATAGATGAAGTTATCCGGGAACAGCCCGGTCTTGCGCAGCGCATCCGCACGAATAAGTGCACAACACGCGGCGACGTAATGGCATTTCACCAAAGCGCGCCGATCAACATCGCCGCGGGCGGCGGCGCCGAAGCTACCGCGTTGTTTATAGATCTTGCCGCCCACTTCCCAAATCTGCCCGGTTGCAATCTCACCCACGGCCGCACCCACGGCACCGATTCGGTTGTCCCTGGCGAGCACCCGCACGAGTTCGCGCAGGCAACGGCGACTGACACGAGCATCGCTATCAACCCACCACACGAAGTCAGGCTCGCCCGCATCCGCCATAATGCCCGCGCCACTTAAGATGTGGTGCATCCCTAAATTAAATCCACCCGAGCCTCCGGTGTTCTTTTCGGACCGCACGAACTCAACCCGCAGCCCAGGAGGGCGCTTTAGGGTGTAGAGCGGAACCGTCGAGGCGTTGTCAACGATGATTACAGTGAGATCAATTCCCGGGAGGTCAAGCCGGGCAAAGTCCTGTAACAAAACTTCAAGGTCTTGGGGACGGTTGAAGCAGGGGCATACCGCAGCTACCCGCCAAGGGCGGTTTGGCAGTGGCAAACGATGTGAAACCGCGCCAGCCGCGGGCATGGGAACCATCTTCATTGAACATTAAGGGTATGCAAAAGATGCTCCGGGTGGCGAAATGGTTGGATTGTGTTCGGACGCACTTGGGGTGATGCCACCGAGACTTTGACGAAAAACGAGGTTCTCAGCTTCAAAACAGCGAAAAATAGGCGCGACAACAGTGCCGAAAAGCGGCAAGAGACTTCTGTTAAGGCTGATTATCAAGTTTTTTTAGCTAACGGCGGGTGCGGTGACAACCCGGTGTGGTCGCCGTCGGATCTAAGAATGCGTGGCCGCCGTGCCCATCACTGTGGGCTCGTTCGCTGAATGAAAGGGCCGATGGCAAACTTAGGTGTGAGGCAAAGCGATGCGGGCGGAGCTCGCCCGGGGCGCAAGGGCGACGCGAAAACTTATGATTACTTTAGACTCTATCCCGTCTAAGAACCAGCACGACCGCAACGCCCAACGCGGCGAGCGCGATTCCAATGACCGCCATGGTTCGAATAAACTTAGATAGAGCCCACGGCTGGGCGGCGGGCTGGGCGAGTCTGGCGGAAGCCAAGTAAGGAACAAAAGCGTGACCTTCCAAGATACGCACACTTTCGATCAGCGTCTGGAATAGCGGCTGCGTAGCAACAATAAGCTGCTGTGGTGCATAACAGTTAAACTGGATGACCCCGTGTCGAAGCAGAAAGCCCGTGCTGGTCAGTTCAATTACTTGTACGCGGCTCTGGCCATCCTCGCTGGCTGCAAGAGATTCAAAGGGCATGTTCAACCGCGATTGCATGATAAGTCGATTGCGTACGCGGTCAATATAAGAGGTCAGCGGAGCGTTAGAAGCACCCAAAGGAAGAATCCCCGCCGCCTCGTCGACGCCTTTGTTGGTCGTCTCCGGACCGAACAGCCCATCGAGATCGTCATAAGTTAATAAGCTCATCGGCTGTGCTTGATATTGCACGAGCACATAGGGGGGGATCAACGCGCCGGGCGAGGGTGAAGTAAGCACAAATCCACACAAGAACCGCACGTTGGTTCCAGGAATCGCAGCGTCAATCCGCTGCTGCGCATCCGTGATTACTTCTTCAGAAACAAACGCCCAGCCGCTGGGCAGCGTGATCGACCAGCCCCGCTGGGAATCGTTATATTCGAGCACGCTCGGACCAGCAGGATCGCCCAGTCCGTCGCCGCGAGATACCCCGGATGGCGGCGCGCTCGAGCGAAGATCCGGCGTTGCCGTCGCGGGCGGCGCCACTTGGCCTTGGCAGCTATTGATCCATGCTCCGCCCCATGCCCCTACTGTAAGCGTGACAGCGCACGCGAAGGCTGCGGCGTCAGTCGTGATAGTTTTCAACGCAATTCTACTTCGCAAGCGCAGCCTGGATTTTTGCCTCAAGTGCTTTCTCCATCGCTGGCGAGTACCCCACCGCAGTGTAAAGCACCTTCCCCTCACCATCGATGAGATAAAAGCAAGGTATCGCATTTACTTTATAGTCCTGCGCAACGTCGTCGGCATCCAGCAGCAGCGTGTAGGTGAATCCTTTCTTCGCCATGTACGCCGCGGGGTCGCCCCTCTCCGCGTAGTTCATCCCGAAGACGGAGAGCTTGCCAGCGTACTTCTCGTGCAACTTCTGAATGGAGGGCATCGCGACTTTGCACGGCCCGCACCAGGTAGCCCAAAAGTCAAGGAGCACAACCTTGCCCTTAGATTCTGAGAGCTTATGAACTTTTCCCTCTGAATCCTTCAGCTCCCACTCGGGTGCTTGCTCACCCACTGCTATCAAGCCCGGCGATGTAGGTGCCTCAGCCTTGGGGGTGGGTTTGGGCTTATTAGATTCCGCGGCTTTAACACGATAACCACTGGGGACCGAGAGCGTGTACGTCCCCCCCGTTGCCTCATCATCAAACTTAAAGCCAGTAAGTTCGAGCACGCGAGCGCCCTGCTCTGTCTCTTTGTCCACAGGTAACTGTAAACGATCAATCCGGCGCGGTAAGTTATCTTTGGCGAGATAGATGCGAAGGCCGCCGGGTGCATCGAGGTTCGTAGGTGATGCCGGCAACCGCATCACCGTGCATAACTCACCCAGGACCTCAAGCTGCTTTTCAATGGTAACTGCGGAGATATCTGCCGGCCAAGGAGCGTCTGCGAGCACTTCCCACGCGATTGGCGACTTTGCGGATTGCGTACCAAAGAAGATCGCCAAGTCCGCTAGATCGCGCGGGGTCTTCTCGACGACGGCCTTATCGTTCTCGCGGATGCTACGTGCGTCCACGCCATCATAACCTATCTCAAAGGCCTGCCCCTCGCGCGGTCCGCCCTTGGCATACACCCGCCATGCACCCGGCGAATCACCCGAGCCGTCAAGGCGAGCCGCG
>CAYVFW010000165.1:4718-7000 GCA_964450325.1 uncultured Phycisphaeraceae bacterium
GGCGAGCCGCGTCTAAGGCCGCGCCGGGGTCAGAGGTTACGAAAAGGGGCGAGATCAGGGAATAGCAAGCGAAAAGCAGGTGCATCGAGTGACTCCTTCTTAAGGCAAAGAGTAGTGACCGTCCCGCCAAAAAATGGCCAGCAAGGCGTCGTCGCTCCCTCAGCCCCGCCGCAGCCCTCAACTGAGCCGCCCCGTTTCCGTATAATGCTGTATGACTATGGCTCGAATCTTCTCCGTCGTAACCGCGTCCCTGAGGCGTGTGGGAGGCCAAGCGGATAGCGGCGGAAGGGCAACCAGTCTCGCTCCCTGCGTCCTTATCGCGGTTTTGAGCTTATTTGGGGTGCTGGGGTTATTGGGTGGAACAGTGCCCCTCGCCGCCCAAAAGATACTGCCTTTAACCCCCGCCGCCGCGGGCTCTCAACAAACCGCCTCGGCGCCGACGGTATCGATTCCGGCGGGGCGGGCCGCGAAAAACGTGGCGATTATTACGATCCGAGGCGAGATTGATGCCAAAGGCGTGATGCTGATGAGCATCAACAGGCGAATCGATCAGGCTATGAAGGACGGCGCAGGCGCGATCGTGTTCGATATCGACTGCCCAGGCGGCGCGATGACGACGACATTGCGGATCTGCGAAGCAATCAAGGCGTGTCCGATTCAAAATACTGTGGCGTGGGTAAACCCCCAAGCTCACTCTGGCGCCGCGTTAATCGCCTTGGCGTGCCGCGAACTGATAGTCAACGACCCCGCGACGCTCGGCGATGCCATGCCGATCCTCGTAACGAGCGCGAACTGGGGGCGTGGCAGGAGTGCCGCGGCACCCACGGACTTGGAAACCTTAAAGAAGGTACTGCCGCCGTTACTGGCCGAAGTAACTGATTCAGCGCGGCGATACAACGCGCGGAGCGGTGGGTATCTGCGCGATGAGTACTTAAGCCAAGCGATGATCGCTAATGATGTGGCGCTCTGGTGGGTAAGAAATAAGACTTCCGGCCAGCAGATGTGCATCGATGCCACGGAACTAGAGTTGCTCTTTCCGGGCGCATCCACGACCGGGGCCACGCGCCTCGCCAGCGCACCCGGCACCGGAAAACTGCAACTGCCGACGCCCCCGACAAGCACCACCGCGCCCGGCGTGCCCTCGGGATCGTTCAAGATAGCGGTTGCGGGCCCGAGCATGACCGTCGCCGGGGCGACCATGCGTCCGGTGCTCACCGCTTCCGACGCGGGGGCGTGGGAGCTTATCGACAAAGTGAAAGACGACAGCTTGCCCGCCCTGCTGACCGCCGACGATCTGTTTCACTACGGTTTCGTTGATAATAATGTTACGACTACCGGCGGCGTGCCCGCCTTGGTTCCCATCCGGACCGACGCGGATATTAAGTCATTCTTCGGTGCCGTGAACGTGCAGCGGTACGACTCTTCATGGTCAGAAGCTCTGATGGACATTCTGACAGGGCGGCTGGTGCAGGCCGCGTTAGTTGTTATCTTTCTCATCGCGCTCTTCGTGGAAATGACGCACCCGGGGGCGGTGCTGCCGGGCGTGATCTCTGCCACGGCGCTGTGCCTGCTGATCGCCCCGGGCCTGCTCGTAGGAATGGCGGCGTGGTGGGAAGTGCTGGCGATCATCGCGGGGATCGGGCTTATTGGCCTGGAAATTCTGGTCATTCCCGGCTTCGGCGTGCCCGGCTTGCTGGGGCTTTTGTTACTCTTCGTCGGGCTCATAGGCCTGTTTGTGCCCGGTAACACCGGCCCATTCCCAGATTCACCCCAAGCCCGCGACGATGTGCTCTGGGCGGCGGTAACACTTATATTGTCATTCAGCACCGCGGGGCTGGCGATGTACTTCATCGCCAAGCACTTCGGCAGCCTCCCGCTCCTGGGTCGGCTGGTGCTCAAATCCCCCGCCAGCGATGAGGAATCCGCGGACATGCTCGCCGCGATGACCGATATGGACGACCTGCCGGTGAAAGTCGGCGACCGCGGAGTTGCACTTACGATGCTCCGGCCCGCCGGCCGCGTGCAAGTGGGCGATCGCGTAGTTGACGCCGTCGCCGAGATCGGGTTTATTGACTCGGGCATGAACGTGCGGATCGTCAACGCTTCGGCCATGCGCATCGGTGTCGAACAGGTCTAAGTTACGATGGGGAATCACTGCTTGTATCCGCAAACATAAGCAAACCCCGCTCCGGTTCTCGGCAGGGCACTTCCAACCAAGTCTCTACTCCACTGCGACCACCGAGATTACCTTCCGCCTGACGGTCTTTAAACCGCGCGGGCAC
>CAYVFW010000166.1:0-6960 GCA_964450325.1 uncultured Phycisphaeraceae bacterium
CCCGCCGCTCACCGATCTTGCAAAACCGATGTTGCGTCTAGCCGGCGGTCGTTATCACGCCGCGAGCAACGGGCCCCACAGCCCACGCCGGCTCGTCGGTTACACAATCAAATCCATAGCCGACGGTGTTGAACGAAAGGTCACGCTTCCTGAAAACGCCGACCTGTCAAGTCCCCGCTGGTCGCCCGATGGTTCGCAGTTCGCCTTCACCCTCACTCGCGACGATTCGATCGAGCTCTGGATCGTCGATGTCAAGTCGGCTCAGGCCCGCCGACTGGCGCAGGGTCTCAACGCTGCCTCCGGCGATCCCATAGATTGGATGCCCGATGGCAAACGCCTGATTGTTAGGTTCGTGCCCAAGGGCCGCCCCCCGATGCCTATGCAAGCCCCTGCACCAGATGGACCGGTGATCCAGGAGACATTCGGGGTGACCGCGCAGATTCGTACCTTCCAAGACTTACTTCAAAACGCTTATGACGAATCGGTCTTCACCTGGCTCATGCAGACCCAGCTCGCATATGTTAACTCCGCGACTGGGCTTCGCCAGGACATCGGTCCTGTTGCTAACTATTCGCTTGTAGATGCTTCACCCGATGGTAAGTATTTGCTTGTTTCTCGCACGACGACCCCTTACTCATACCTGGTCACCTCCGATCTATTTCCTCAGACCAACCAGCTATGGGACGCGCAGACCGCCGCGGTTGTAAAAGAACTAAGCTCCGATCCCCTCCGTGAAAACATCCCGATTCAAGGGGTGCAAGTCGGCTCGCGCTCCCATCGCTGGCGAGATACCTCGCCCTCCACGCTAATCTGGGTTGAAGCCTTGGACGGCGGAGACCCAAAGAACAAAGTCCCGCACCGTGATCGCCTTCTCACGCTCAACGCTCCATTTACATCAGAACCCACCGAATGGCTTAAGACCGAGCACCGCTTTACATCGCTCTCCTGGCTCGCTGATCCCTCCTCCGGGTTCGCGCTCGTCAGCGAATACGACCGCGACCGACGTTGGACTCGCTCCTGGATGTATGCCGCTGACAATGCTACGCCTCCGCGCGTTGTCTTTGATCGCAGCCTTCAGGATCAATATAACAACCCCGGTTCCCCTCTCTACTCGCGCCTCCCCAGCGGCCGACGCGCCGTCCGAGTAGACGGAAACCTTGCCGACGGCACCGCCGCCATTTATCTCTCCGGCCAAGGCGCGAGCCCCGCAGGCGATCGGCCATTTCTTGATTCAATGACGCTCGCCGACCTCAAGCCCACGCGCCTCTGGCGTAACGCCGGCGCCGGCTACGAAAGCGTGATCGATCTCCTCGCCGGAGGCATCGCACTCACCGCCGCCGAGACGCAGACCCAAGTTCCCAACTATTTCCTCCGAGATCTCAAGGCCGGTACGACCACCGCGATCACCGCCTTCGTTGATCCCGTGCCAGAGCTCCGACGCGTCCGAAAGGAAATGGTAAAATATAAACGTGCCGATGGTATTGATCTTTCAGCGACACTCTACCTTCCCGCCGACTACATAGATGGAACTCGCCTGCCCCTATTAGTCTGGGCATACCCGCAAGAGTTTAACGACGCAAGCACCGCAGGCCAAGTCTCCGGAACCTCACGCCGATTCACCGGAATCGGCGGTATCTCACACCTCTTCCTTCTCACCCAGGGTTACGCGGTTCTGGACAACGCCACCATGCCCGTAATCGGCGACCCCGAAACCGTAAACGATACCTTCATCGAGCAGATAACCCAGGCCGCCGCCGCCGCAATCGACTTCGCCGTATCACGCGGCGTCGCCGACCCCGCGCGCGTTGCCGTCGGCGGTCACTCCTATGGCGCCTTTATGACTGCCAACCTCCTCGCCCACACCAACCTCTTTAAGGCTGGCATCGCGCGAAGCGGCGCATACAACCGCACCCTTACTCCCTTCGGATTCCAAGGCGAGCGGCGAACCTACTGGGAAGCGGTCGATACCTACACCAAGATGTCGCCCTTTACTTTCGCCAACAAAATCAAAGCCCCGCTCCTGATGACCCACGGACAAATCGATAGCAATCCGGGCACCTTCCCCGTGCAATCCGAACGCTTGTTCGCGGCGATCAAAGGTAACGGCGGAACAGCTCGGCTCGTCGTCCTTCCATACGAAGACCACGGCTACAGCGCAAAGGAAAGCGTGATGCACGTACAGGCCGAAATGGTTCAGTGGCTTGACACCCACGTGAAGAACGCCTCAACTACATCCGAAACGACCAACCCAGCCCCTGCGAAGACTCCCGATTAAGGCCGCCGTGCCGCTTGCTTCTCTTTGATCTTCTCTGATTCTTTTCTTACAGTTATGGCTTACACTTTCCACCACGCAACACTCGCAAACGGCCTCACCGTTATCGCCGAAGTCGATCAGGCCGCCCACTCCGCCGCTGCTGGCTTCTTTGTGAAAACCGGCGCGCGAGACGAAGAGCGCGCCGATATGGGCGTCAGCCATTTTCTCGAACATATGATGTTCAAGGGCACCGCAACGCTCAGCGCGGAAGACCTCAATAAAGCCTTTGATAAAATTGGGGCGAAGAATAACGCATTCACGAGTAACGAGTTAACCTGCTTCTACGCACACACCCTCCCCGAGGCGCTCCCCCGCGCGCTTGACTTACTCGGAACCATGATGCGCCCCGCCCTTAACGATGCCGACTTCGGCACCGAGAAGGGAGTCATCCTCGAAGAAATCGCGATGTATAAGGATAATCCGTTCTGGGTCCTCTATGAAGCGGCTACCGAACGGCACTTCGGCGAGCACCCGTTGTCCCATCGCGTGCTAGGCACCACCGAAACTATTACCGCGCTCCCCCAATCCAGAATGAAACGCTACTTCGATCAGCGTTACTCAGCAGATAACACAGTCGTCTCGCTCGCCGGTCGACTCGACTTTAACTCCTGCGTAGAGCTAATCGAGAAACGCTGCGGTACTTGGCAAACAACCCGGGTCGCCCGCGACACCTCGCGCCCTGGCCTCGCTGGCGGCGAGTTCACCCTCCATGATGAAAAGGTAAATCGCGGCTATGTTCTCGCCCTCTGCGATGGCCCCTCCATCGACGATGAACGCAAATACGCCGCAGGCATTCTCGCGCAGATTCTCGGAATGCCCGACAACAGCAGACTCCACTGGGCCCTGATCGAAACCGGTATCGCCGAAGACGCACAAACCAGCTTCGATGCCCACGACGGCTTCGGCGAGTACTCCTTTTTCGCAACCGGCGAGCCCGAGCGAATCGACGAAATCTGGTCGATACTCAAACTTCAGTTAGACGGCCTAAGCGATTCGCTGGTGCAGGACGATATTGATCGCCTGCTCAACAAGTTCATCACCGCCGCGACCACCGGTGGCGAGCGCCCCCACGACCGAATGCACCGGTTGGGCATGCTCTGGACCTACCTCGGCAAGTACTTACCACTCGAAGCCGAGCTCGACCGCCTCGCGAAGGTAACTTTAAGTGACCTGCGCGATGTCGCCCGCGATTTTCCCCTCCGGCCGGTTACCATCGGGCGGTTGATGCCCAAGGCAACTTAATCGCTTTACTCGGTCACGTCGATTCCTGGCCCCCCGCCGCGAACTCGACATACTTCCCCAGCGCGTTCGCCTCAGTCGCGAATACATGCCGATAATAAGCCGTCAACAGTTGAAGCGTCCGAAGTAATGTTACATCATCGGAGGGCGTCTCCATCGCACGCAGCGCGGCCAGCGTCCCCGCTCGCACGCGCCAGAACTCGCCCCGGGTGTTATCACCGATCCCTCCACTAAACCCTCCCAAGCCCGGATAAAAATTAAACACACGCGGCGGCCCCACACCGCTTACCCCCGCCTCGCCCTCGCTCGCGGCTCCAACCTCCAGCGGAACGCCGCTCAGGATGTCAGTGTTTACATCCGGCCGATACCCGGTTTCACTCAACGTAGCCCAAAGCAGTCTAGTTATCGCTCCCCGATGCTCTGATCCTCCGCTCAGCTCTCGCAAAATGCTGACGGCAGCGTCAAACAACGCCGGGTGCGGGTCCGCTGGCTGCATGGCATGTTGTAAGATATCCAGCAAGGCCATCCCAGCATAAAACCCCGCAAGCGTCCGGCGCGTGCCCGCGAACGTCTCTTGTAAGTCCCACGCGGTAAGCGTCGAAAGCGCATCCGAGTTCTTTAGGCTTGCCACCACTTCGCCGCGGGTCATGAGCTCAATTCCGCCCGAGAAATCCGACTTCTCTCGCTTGGAACCCTTGGCAACACCGCGGATGATTCCGTGCTCCCGAGAAAAGAGCGACACCGTCTGGCTGGTCTCAGACCAATCCCAATGACGGATGCAAATCGCTTGATCTTGGATCAGGGGCACCCTCGCAGCGTAGGTGAAGCGCGGTATCCATCGGCCCCTCCCGTGCCTCTAAGCGCAATACGGCGAGTGATTTGAGAACGTCCCTACTGCCGCAGCTTATCCAGGTGAAATTCTCGGAAAAGTCATAGTTTGGCTTGTGGGGGGTGGATACCCTCCGTGAGGGTGACGGAGTTGATCTGCACCCGAAGGGTCTTCGCGGCTCGTCCTCGGCGGTTCTCGTCGAGGCGATTAATACCGATCACTATCGGAGGTCTCTCATGCGTTCCGGCTTATCTTCCAAGAACAAGGCTTCGCGGCTCGTAATATTACGTTCGCTCTCCGGCTTCACGCTTATCGAGCTTCTGGTGGTCATCGCGATTATCGCGCTGCTCATAGGGATTCTCCTTCCCGCACTAAGCAAGGCCAAGCAGGTTGCCAAGTCCGTTGAGGAACTCGCCGCGATCTCACAGACCAGCGAGATCCACGCTTCGTATTCCCTTGATTACAAAGACGAGCTTATCCCCGCCCGAATCCCAAAGTGGTGGATCTGGTGGCAACCTTGCGACAGCAACTTGTATCCCGCTGATCCGCTTGATTTCAAGCGTAGCCGCGTCACGCGCGAGGCGATGCGATCTTGGGTGCTGCGGCTCATCTCCTATTCGGGGACGCCCATCGAACGTGGCTGGATTATTGATAAGAATGAGTTTAATGCACTGCGCGCTAAAGGCAACGCCGATCGCAACACCGAGTCCAACGGGTTGGTTTCATACGGCGACACCACTCAAATTGGCGGCATCTCGGTTCATCCCAGCTTCGGCATGAACAGTATTTTCGTCGGCGGCGATACCAATCATTCCGCCTTTAAAGCTCACGGCATCTCAAAGTGCGGAACTGATTCGATCCTTTCCAACGCCAACCCCAAAAGCCAAGGCGGAAAGTTCTACCTCACCAGGAGCAGCGATGCCCGATTCCCCTCCGAGTTAATTGTGTTCGCAGCTTCGCGCGCGGGTGATGTAAGCGGCACCAGTTACTTCGGCAACGGTCGCAACACCGCCGACAGCACCACCAACCAGCGCGATGGTTATTATAAAGTCCTCCCCCCGGCCAACATTCCTAACAGCGACCCCGACCACGCTTATGGTTATGATCTCACCCAAGGGTGGACGGTTAACGCCCCAACCGTCTTCAACAAACGTCTTCCGCAAAGCACTTGGGGTTATCTCAACGCCCGCTACTTCGGCACTGTTGCGGTCACCCGTTTCGACGGGAGCGCGAGCCGTATGAAACTTCAGGATCTTAAGAATATGCGTTTGTGGGATAACTACTCCGCCGAGAACACGACCTCGTCCGGAATCTACAACTGGGCTCCTCGCAAGTAGTCTATTAAACTCAGCCGTCTTTCGTTCCGACCTTCACTCGCCCCCGTCCACTTAAGTTGCTAGCACGCTCGTCCAATAATTAACGCAATGCACTTCTGTCTCATCGACCGAGTTTTGGAACGCACCCCGGTCGATTCGGCAAATGGCCAAGGCCCGCCGGTGGGTGCGAGTATCGTCACGCTTAAACTTATCTCAATGGCCGAGGAGTACCTGCTGGACCACTTCCCCGGTTTTCCCGTGCTCCCAGGCGTGCTTATGGTTGAAGCAATGGTGCATGCCGCGCGCGAACTGGTCCGGCCAGCCCACAGCGTAACTGAATTCCAAGGTCCGCCGCTGGTGCTCTCGCGGGTCCGGGCGGTGAAGTACGGCGCGATGATGGAGCCGGGTACCTCATTGCAAGTTACAGTTACGTTTCTCGGCATGAACGAAGACGGCTCGCTCGAGTTTAAGGGCGAGGGAATCAAGCTAGTTCCCGGTCTGCCCGCAGCAGCCCAATCCGACGAAGGTTCTTCGCTCCCCGCTCCCCTGCAAGTCGAGGCAGCCAAAGCCGCCGTATCAGGAAAGTTTACGCTGCGGGCCCTCAAGCTGCCCAGCTTCGCTGGCCCAGCGCGGCCGGTCGTCGCCCCAGTCTCTTGATGTAATATGATCGTCCGGGCGGGGCTCTTGGCTGGCAAACCGTGGAGCTCGCCCCACCCCCGCCAGCCTAAGCGGCTTCGAGCAGCGCTAACTTACGTTTGCGTTCCACCCGCCACTGAGTGTGCAAAATCACCCCGGCACCACCCACAGCCACAATCCCATAAAACCACTGCCACCGGTTGAGCAACTCGCCGAACAAGAACATCGATCCGATGGAAACTGTAATTGGTTGCACCTGAACCACCGAGTTGGCCACAGCCAGCCCCAACCGTTGAATGGCCAGGAAGTAGAACGTGTGCCCTATTCCGATGCCAATCACGGCCGACAGCAGCAGCAGCACGAACTTCGCCCCAGGAAGACCCAGCCACCCCGTCTGATCCGGCGCGGCCTTCAGCAGCTCAAGCGCTTGAAGCCCATGATCCTTGCCGAAAAGTAACATAAGTGTCACGAGCGCGAGCGCGGTGTACTGGCTTACCGCCGCGAACGCGATCAGCGGGTTCATCCCCACCATGTACTTGCGGACGCACAGCGCGTACGCCGCGTAGGCCGCGCCCGCGATGAGAGCGAGCAGCGCCCCCTCGCCGGTGGTGCCCTTGATCCCCCCC
>CAYVFW010000167.1:0-5725 GCA_964450325.1 uncultured Phycisphaeraceae bacterium
CCCTTATCACTTGACCTTGCCAAAGTCTGCGGACTTTCTTTTCAATGGCAAGACGGCGAAACCTCCTTGCTCTTGATCGCCCTCCTCCGCCGCACGTCCCCAAGTGCAGACATGCGCGCCCTCCGCGATGAAGTGGCCCGAAACCCCCTCACCGTGCTTCCCCCTCATGCTTGGGCACAACCGCCGCACCACTCACTCCCCTCAACGCCGATCTTGCCAGCAACTACGGCTTGAAAATTACATTCGGCGACGGCCACGCAACTGGCGTCTCCACCTGGGCTTACCTTCGCGAAATCGCCGCGCAGGCCCCCGGGCAGTAAGTCTCTAAAGTTCGGATGCAGCAGCGTTTCCCGTCGCTGTGTGGTATAATGCTTCGACTAGGCCCTAGACGACAACCAAACCTGATTCACATGAGCAGCCGAATCCCAGACTGGAAGCGCCCGCCCATCATCGAAGTGGTGCTTGGGGTGCAGTTTGATGCGCTTCCCGCTCTGACAAACGGACACCTGGGTTGGTTCTGGGGCGAAATGCAGGGATCCTTCCCAAACTCTGACGATGTGCCGCCTATTCCTCCCGTCGTTGAGGTGTTTGGTGACGAGGTTCCTTTCGGCTTTCCGGCACTCGGCTTCCGGCGAGCGACAGGTGATTCGCGCCTTAGGATGAGTTCTCAAGACGGAACAAAGATGATCCAGGTGCAGAACGGCTGGCTGGTTGCCAACTGGACGAAGAAAGGTGAAACCGAATACCCCGGCTTTACAAAGGTCAAGAAGCTTTTCGATGAGGCGATGCGGCGATTCTCTTCATTTCTAACCGAACGGAACCTAGGCGTCATCAAGCCGAACTTGTGGGAGGTGACGTACATCGACCATCTCCCGGCTGGAACTGTCTGGAACACTGTGGCCGACCTTCCCCGAGTCTTCCCAGGTTTATTCAGCAAGGGTCAATGCGCCTACGGAACGAACGAAGCGGTAGACTCTACTTGGGCTTGGCGACTCGCCCCCCAACCGGGACGACTGCGAGTTTCGGTGCAATCGGCACGAACTGGTTCGGAACCGGAACGAGATATCCTGCTGGTTCGGAGCATTGCACGCGGTCCGCTAGGGACCGATAAAGCGGCTTCGCTTGACGAAGCCTTGAACTTTGGTCGATCTTCTATAGTAGATACTTTCATTGGCTTGGCTTCCGACGAATCTAAGCGATATTGGCAGGGAGACTGAATGAATGCTGATGCTTGACCACCCAACTGCTAGCTTTTGCGATTACTCCCAGAGCGCAGGATCCGCCCGCTTAGTAATGGTCCAGCCCGTTTGTGGTCCTAGCCTCGAGCGTACCGATCCATACATGGAATGGGCGACGCGCTTTGACCAAGGCTTGAGGCTGGCCGATCAACGCATACGCGAATGGTCGCGCGACGCCGCGGCGATTGCCGACGAAGAGCTACAACCTCCTTCCCGCGACACGATCACGCGAGCAATTGAGATCATCCATCAGTTGAAGGTTCTGGTCATGGACCGTGTGGCACCTTCGACAGCAACGCTGTTAAACCTCAAGGGTGCTTCGCTCGGTAGCGGCGGAGAGATCAGCCTTGAACTTGGTTCAGGTCCATTCGCTGTTACCTACCGGATTGAATCCGACAGCACGGTCACCGAGCTCTTCTTCAAAAACAATCGACTGATCCGACGAGCCCAGATTCAGTGCTAGCTCGCAAGTTCCACCAGTCAGAGTAATAGGTGTATCCTTGCGCTCCTCACGGTGGAACCGAGCGACTCCATTCAGCCCGATGAGATAATTCTCCGTCGCGTCCCACAGGACCAGATGGGAAGTGACACTCCGCGCCGCCCTCTGCCCGACGGCTTCGACCCACACCGTACCAGAGACACCGACGGCCTTTCGGTGTATCGCGAGAAACATCACTCTGCGCAAGAAGTGGCGAGTCTTCGCACAAAGCCGGGAAAGCCGACCTGGATTGCCCGAATAACCGCGAAGTCGATCACTGATCTTGGATTGACACTCCGCCCTGATCCACGCGAGCCAGAAGATGGCCTGCCCGCCCGACCGGGGCACGCTCTCATCGTCGAACTTAACAGTGACATGCGAAAGTCTGATGCGGTTGCCCAGTGGAAGCAGCAACTTCTCGCCTCAGTAATCAGTGTTGAAGGTGGCGCGACTGGGTTTGCCGCTCCGGTTGCGCTGCGCCCGCCCCGCGAATCCTGACCTGGGGCTATAAAAGCCCTGACGCATCTTGGCTGGGCCCGGTCGCACCCTTGTCCCGGAATTAATCCGTAAGTCGTGGTACGCTTGTTGCGGCGTAAGAACCGCAGGCGTGCTTACGTTAAAGCCAGGGCTACTTATTATTACGCACAAAAACATGTACAACCAGAGGGCGGTGTACTTGGCGAATCTGGGTCGGCTCGGGTTAGCGTACACGATTATGCTGCCGCTCATGGCCTTCTACCAGATAGAGTTTTGCCCAAGGTCTGAGTTTCTACTTGCCGCCTATCAGCGGAGTATGTCGATGTTCGGGGTATTGTTGGTAAGTATTTGTGCTGATCGCAGTCTGCGCGGTGATTGTTAATACCCTGAATTACACGACTCTTCCCGAACCTAGTTGGTTTCGGCGAAGGGCTTGGTTACGCATCGGCATCTGGTTTGCGCTGATGTTGGTGCCCGTGGCCCGTGGCCGCCTTCTCGGCGGCTGCTTCGCTTGCCCCTCCGGTTCGGCTCAATTTCCTCGCTGCCGACTCTCCGCTCACCGTGGCATTCATAATCGTCGTCCTTCTCTGGAACGTGATCGGATGGGCTCTGTGGATCATCACTTTTCGCGGCGTACCTGCGCCATTCGCGCGTTTTGAGTCCTGCCGCGGTGCTGCTATTTACCTGCCCGCTAAGTCCTGACATTACTTAAAATCAGAATCCTGGACCTTTAACGATCGGAGTTCAAGTGTACCCCATGAGCGCCCTTGAGAGTTTTCCCTGGGGACGCATGCTCGCGGTTTAGCGGAATCGATCATAACAAAACTTGAGAATGACGGTGCCATACCTTCGGGTAGCTATGCGGGGAGACTCCGGCGTGCGGGCGCACTTACAGTTAGCAATGCTCTCGCCTGTTTCGCTAGACTTGCAGAAGACCCGTGGCCTTTCCATCCAGTGGCAGGATGGGACCAGCTGCTTTCTCTCCATCGCCTACTTACGCCGAATGTCGCCCAGCGCCGATATGCGGCAGCTTCGCGAGGAGATGGCAAGCAACCCGTTGACGGTGCTGCCGTCTGGCGGGGGGCAGGCTTCGGGTGCCATGAAGGCCCTTACCGCTGAACTCGCGGGCAACTACGGACTTAAGATTACATTCAGCGATGGCCACGCCACGGGGATATACACCTGGGGTTACTTGCGCGAGCTTGCGGCCAACGCGCCATCATAACTTAGGCGAGGCTACCTGAGTCTGCTGTATCGCCGGAGGCACTCCGATATCCTCGTTCCAAAGTCGCGGATTTGCGCTGATGAACTCTCTCATAAGCTCGATGCAGCGGAGATCATTGGCGTACACGATCGTCGCTCCGGCCGCGGCCATCCAATCCTCGCGCCCCTGAAAAGTCTCGCGCTCGCCGATGACGACTCGGGGAATCCGGCAGAGGACAGCCGTTCCCGAACACATGGCGCAGGGGCTGAGGGTAGATGCTAATATTAACTCATGCCAATCGTGCCGTCGCCCAGCGTTACGGATGCACACCATCTCCGCGTGCGCTGTTGGGTCGCCATTCTGTACACGTAAGTTATGACCAGTAGCGATCAACTCACCCGCGCGGGTAACCAGCGCGCTACCGATGGGGATGCCCCCCTCGCTCAGGCCCGCGCGAGCCTCCCGCAGGGCGGCTTCCAAGGCGAGTTGATCGACGTCGGTAAGATTTGACATAAGCAAAGTGTATTGCTCGCGGCGGGATGGCCGCTGGCCGTGGCCTACTTTATTACCGGCTGTCGTTACCTCGCCTGATTGTGCGAGATACGTGGCCGTTCCCTGTTACATACCTTTTCAAGCGTGACCCTCGGTCTCGCCGACCTTCCCGCCGCGAAAGTCGTTGCACACATAATTATAACCGGGGCAATGGGATTTTGTGTTCTAACTCTCGACAGCCTTATCTGGAAGTACGGGTTTAACTTATCCATCGCGCCGATCAGATTTCCCGATCGTTAAAGTCGCGCGCCTGCCCGTAGCCCTGGGCTTAGGCCAGACACCTGCGGGCCAAATGCTACGAACAACCGCCGACACCGCCAACGCGGCGATCAGCGTAACCACCCAAAACTGCCAGTCGCTTAGCGGCATAAACCTATTGTAGAACCGCGACGGCGCAAGAAAACGCCGCAGATCAGGGCAGATCCGCGGCGGTACTTCGTGTTTAATCTATCGGGAACGATTCGACGACATCTAACCGGCGTTGTGCTGCGGTCGCGGCTTCAGCCCGCAAGGAGATTCTTGCGGTGTTTTGCCATACCTCGCCGACGGGGGCTCAACGCTTACGCCGCGTGGCCCAGCCAGCCAAAATAACCGCGAACCCAGCAACTCCGCCGGGTGCGGGCACGAAGGTAATACGTGCGTCTGTAACGCTGAGGCTCGTCTTGAGCGAGCCGGAGGTGTCTACATCTGAAGCGAACCAAGAAGCCCGCCGAAGCCCATCAGACTGCGTCTGACCAAAGCCACTAAGCGGGGTTGAAATTATCATAACATTTCCCGGGCGGCTCGTATCACCGAGCGTTAGCGCGAACTGAAAGAGAACGATCGATTGGAACCCACTACGAAATGCGGGATCTGTCGCGGGATTGACGAACTGCCGAGCTTTTTGAACCAGTGCCAAGCCGCCGGTGCCATTAAAGTTGTTGACTGCTGCGGTGCCGTTGGTTACGCCATTGCCCATCCAGTTGCTTATATCATTGCGGGCGATTCGTAAGTATGACCCCGCAGGTGCGCCGCCGCTTCCGTTGGTGTGGTAATGGGCTCTGTAGAACTGTGTGGAATTAGGACCTGTCGCGGCAAAAGGGCTGACGCGACCAAAAGGGCCATCGATGGGAGTCGCATCAAGTTGGACAGACCCACCGTTGGTGTTGTTTCCGCGGTTACTAAATGGCGCGACCTCATCGGTATTAGACACGTTGGAGATGGTTGGCTGGAATGTTAAGAATGCAAAGCCGGTAGGCAACGCGGTCGCATCATTGGCTACGTAGGTCGCCGAGGCCCGCACCAGCAGTCGCTCTCCGGGCATCGCCGCAGCTTGGGCGGCCCAGATCACGCCGTCGTAGGAGACTTCGTACTTAAGGTTTGTATCGGCATCGACACCCAGGGCGGAGGATGTGAGCCCCGCAAACAATGCCCCGGCCACGATTCCGCTGCGGGTGAGCAGCCCTCGCACGCCTCGCATCACGCGAATGATGCGGATGACGGGCGCACGCCGCGACTCACCGCAGGCAACGTCCGCACGCAATCCACCACTAATTTTGTTAAAACTCATCTTGACTCGCTCCTTACTAAAATAGGAATAAAACCACCACTCACCTCTGCCCTGGAAAGTCTTACCTACCAAGGCGGAAACACGTCGACCCATCTCAAACCAAACCATCTCAGACCAAACCATCTCAGACCAATCAGCCTAAGACCAACGAGCCTCAGACCAAATAACCTAAGACCAACCCGGCTAAGACTAACCAACATAAGACCAACCCGGCTAAGACCAACCAA
>CAYVFW010000167.1:5825-6918 GCA_964450325.1 uncultured Phycisphaeraceae bacterium
AACCAACATAAGACCAACCCGGCTAAGACCAACCAAGTTAAGACCAACCAAGTTAAGACCAGCCAGAATGATGAACCACTCTGTCATCAACCTACGCCGTCCACGCGGATCGGCTCCCAATTTCTCATTATTCTCCGCGCCAGCCGATTAACATTGTTCACTCGCTCGCGCGATCGCCAGAGCTTACCTATGCCTGTGTAACAACCCGCCGCGCCGGAGTCGACGTAATATTATTACCAGGCGCGTACGAGACCCTGCACCTTTACCGGTGCGCGTTGCAATGCTTCATATCACTCTCTAGTAGATATTATGTTTTTTTAACCGTCCGCCACCCTTTGCTGCCCCGACCACACCTACCCGCCAATGCTGGTTCACGGTTGCTCGCTTTCGCCGCCGTACCCGCTCGTTAACTAGAGCATCTGCTCAAACTATCCGGTCGGTCAGTGCGAGAGGGAACCTTAATGTAACTTTCATCCGACGCGCTCTGCATGAGCCAGCGGGCACCGATTCAGAACTCTGGCCTCCCGGGTTACCCTCGCTTGAAGCTTTTTTTAATGGCCCAACCGACCTCCCTGCCACGCAGCTCTGACCCAATGAAAACCCTCTGGACCTATAATCTACCCCACCGCACGGGCGAACGCAAGCGCAATTTGCGCAAATAGCTACTTCTCCCGCGATCTTAACGAGTTCTACACAACTTTTCGAGTTCTCCACAATTTGAACGACGAAGGACGCGCGGCTCGCCCCGGAGAGGATGCCCATCCTGCGGCCCCTCTCTCTCTCCATCTACTTTATCTCTGCTCCGCTGCCGTTACTTCGCGTTGGAGGTTACCCCAGCCTCGGCAGGAGAAGTGGCGAGGGAATCCGTAACCTGATCCT
Organism: uncultured Phycisphaeraceae bacterium; assembly: GCA_964450325.1. Taxonomy (GTDB): domain Bacteria; phylum Planctomycetota; class Phycisphaerae; order Phycisphaerales; family UBA1924; genus UBA2402. Next base: position 6,705 of record CAYVFW010000167.1, read on the forward strand.
CAATCCAGTCAACAATTTCATCGGCATGAAACCGTAATGTAAGAAATAATCGGATGTGGCCCTTGTTCGCCACCCATCGTTCCGGCCTGCCCGCCGCCTCCCAGAGTTGATCGCCCAGCGAGGCATCCACAATCCGGTCCCACGCTGCATGAATCATCAAAAGAGGTTGCTTGCGGAGCGCGTCGGCGCAGGTCAGAGGATCCAAGGTCGCCGC
>CAYVFW010000168.1:0-6863 GCA_964450325.1 uncultured Phycisphaeraceae bacterium
TCACAATATAAGGCCCGATGCGATCTGGCACCGGCCCCAGAGAATCCTCATCCGCATCCAGCTCACCCAAACCCTCCCCTCCCGTCTCCTCACCCAGCGGCCTATCAAGTCGCGAATCCATCGAATCTCGCACAAGAAGCGAGTTAAGAGATTTACGCAGCCCCTCCCGACCCTCGCACGCGGCATCCAAAACCGCCGACCGCGCCTCCGGCGGCAGGCCCGTCAGGAGAATGAACAGCTCTTTTAGAAACGCCGCATCTTCGGCGGATCCGGTCCCGAGCGAATCAGCGATGTAGGATGACCCATCATCCACGCCTCCGCCAGCGCTCGCCGCGCCAGATGCATGCGGATATCCACTCACCGCCCGCTTTCCCGCGTCGGGTTGGTCACCGTCCGTGCTTTCTATGAATACCCGTTGCACATACATACACACGTTCGTGCGCCCACTACACCATCATGTAAATCAAAAATCTCCGCAACTCCGGTCGCGCAAAGACCGCGGACCGATAGTCCGCCGCGGCGTCCGCCGTCCGAAAACCAGTCATTCAGCTTCACTCCGCTTTCTCTCCCGATCCATTCTCTCTGAGAGCCACGCCCTCGCAAATCGCCAGTCCCGCTCCGCAGTGGGCATGCTCATACCCATGAGTGTCGCAGTATGCTCCATCGAAAGCCCCGCGAAGAATCGTAACTCCACCACCCGCGCCGCCCGCGCATCCACCAGCACTAGCGCGTTCAGTGCCTCATCCAAAGCGACCAAGCTGTCTCCCTCCCCCTTCCCGTTCTTTTCAAGCGGCTTGCCCGAAGCATGACCCGCAACTTTCTCTTGATGCCGACAACGCACCAACCGCCGCCGAACCCTGTCAACAAGCACCGACCGGATTGCCGCGGCAAGCGTCGCCACCGCACGCTCCTCGCTCACAACCTCGTCATTTGGGCTCTCAGAACTTCCTCGTCCATCGTCATGCGCACGGCCCTTGGCAGAGCCTTTTGACCGTCCGTTGCTGTCCTCAGCCGTCCGGTCGCCCTCCACCGTCAGCGCCCGCCGACGAGATTCCAATATTCGCACAAACGCCTCATGGAGCACATCCGTCGCCTGAAACGTTGGCCCGCGCGGGATGGAAGCCAGCCTGGCCGCGGCCAAATCACGAAGTGCCGCATACGCCGACCGCCAGTGATCCGCTTGGGGCATCCGCGCCTCGCCCGGCTCGTTACGCGGCGTGCCTAAACGCAAGTATTCATCAGGCGATCCATCAGTCACTGAGAAAAATAGTACCCCCATGCCCTCCCGCGTGCAGAAATTGCAGAAGCCACAAAAATTCGTGATGGCAAATGGCGGCCGTCACCGTGATTGAAGTGGAGGCAGGCAAAACCGCGGCTGGGAGGGCGGATGCCAGTTGCCTGAAATAGAGTGACGGAGCAGGCGAAAATCATCGCGCTTTTGGTACGTACGACTACGCGCAATAGTGATCTGACAACAGTATATTAATTTATAATTTTCTAGCACCTAGCCGCTTGACGCGGTAGAGACTGTCGAAGCAAAAGAGCGCGGAGAAACACCGCGCTCTCTTTTAAACTCAAAGAGTTCCCGAGAAAATTCCGTCTCCCCCGCATTTCCGGCCTACGCGATTACCACCAGAAAGTCGCCATCGACGGCGACCGAAGTCAAACTCTGCTTCGAGCGTTGGCAAAATTGGCCGTTAAACACGAATAAAAAAGGTGGCGCAGGGTTCTACCCCGCGCCACCCATTACTCACGCTCAGTTCGCTGCCGCCCTCAGGCAAGCCTTACGCCGCTTACCGCCCCGCTACGTCATTCAACTTACGCAGCTCGATAATACGATTCTCAGTCGGAGGATGCGTCGCAAACAGGCTCATCAACGTCCGCCCGCCCGTGAGCGGCTCCACGATGAATAAGTTGTTCTGTGCCGGGTTCGGGTTGTCCATGGGGATCCGCCCCGCCATGACTTCCAGCTTCTGCAACGCGGAAATCAGTCCGTTGGGCGAACCCGCAATCACCGCCCCATCGTGATCCGCCACATACTCGCGGCTGCGACTGATCGTTGCTTTGATAACCGCAGCGCCAACCGCAGCGAGCACCATGGTGAGAAGTCCGACGATCGGATTGCTCCCCTCCCGATTCCCGCCGCCCAGCAGAAAGCCCCACTGCGCGAGATACGCCAGCACACCCGCGATCGTCGCTGCGATGCACGATGTTAAGGTATCGCGATTCTTCACATGCGCGAGTTCGTGGGCCATGACGCCCCGCAGCTCATCGAGCGACAACAGCCGCAACGCGCCCTCGGTGACCGCAACCGCCGCCTTCGACGGAGACCGCCCTGTCGCAAAAGCATTCGGAGCCTCCTGCGGACAGATGTAGACCTTGGGCATGGGCAACCCGGCCCGCTGTCGCAGCTCATCCACCAGTCGGTACAACTGGCCGCCAACTCCGCCCGCGTTCGCATCCACTTCCTGTGCTTTCATCGCCGCGAGCGCGATCTTGTCTGAAAAGAACCAGGCGCCCACATTCATCACACCGCCGATAACCAACGCAATTAACATCCCCTGCTGACCGTAGAACGATCCGGCAAACAGCAAGAGCCCCATCAATCCGCCCAACAGAAAGGCGGTCTTCACGTTATTCATCAGTCGTGCCATATCACAATACTCCTTTCCTCTTTAACGCCGAGGCTTGTCCGTAAGCCTCGGCCCAACCATGCTCCCCCAATTCCGCACAAAGCTTACGCCGCAGCTGCCCGCACAATCTCGCACAGACGAAACTCCATCTTCGAATCTCGCTGCAACTCTCGACCAAGCAAAGGGTCAGCGTCTGCTTCACCTTTACTGTCATATCAGCAAGCTGGTTCGCATGATCAAGCCAACAGCACGCTCTTACCGCCTCATTTCCTCATAATCTTCTCATTTTGGTACCGTTCTTGCGATCTCTTCCAGTGCTAAAACATAATTCCCACTAAACACCTCTCCAACGCAAGACGTCAAAGTTAGTAAAAAGTACGGCAATCACCTGCCACTCCGGCAGCAATCTCCTCGTTCGAAACTCGTTAGGATTCATCCTGAGAAACGTCTGTTAGGTATCCCTACACTTCCGCACCGCGGCGGCGGTCAGTAAAGACTCTCACGACCGTGCTTCCGACAGGAAGTACACACGGAGAGTCCCGCGCTGAAAGACGGCCATGGATTGGCCAAACACATCTGTGCCACGTTATAAGAACGGGGCGGAGTGCCTCAATGACCCACCAGAGCTTACAACTTCATTCGCCCGCTACACGCGGCGGGCTGATCACCGACGCCGCTATCGCAAGTCCTCTCGAAGCTGGCCGTCAAAGCGCTCGTGAGATCGCCGTCCGTGCCGCCGAACTTCGTCGGACGCTTTCAATCGCTGGCGCTATCTGTCTAGTTCTACTTGTGATCTGGTCCGCGATCCTTGCCAAGACTACGACCATCTCCCTCCCTCTCGCATCCGTTCGTATCGAACAACTTACCGGAACTAGCCCCGCCCCGACGCCCGTCGAAGTCGTCGAATCTAGCTATTTGCACGTCTCCGCGACTTCTAGCCGCGTTCTCAAGCCAATCGTTGAAACCTCCGCCGCGGCGGTCCCCCTCGATATCTTGGCCACAGATCCCCAAATCCGTTGGTTCAACGGTCGCCCCGCTCGGCCCGTGCGAAGTGTGTGGATGCGCGTCACCGGCTATTCCCCCGACGCACGATCCTGCGGCACCTCCGCCGACGGGCTTACTGCAACTATGCACTCCGTCGAAACCAACGGCTTTCGGCTCGCCGCGGCGGACCCCACCGTGCTTGCCTATGGCTCAATGATAAGTATTCAAGGTTATGATGCGGGCCAGATCGTTCCCGTCCTCGATTGCGGCGGCGCGATCAAGGGCCAACGTCTCGATCTCCTCTTCCGCACCCACGAAGAAGCGCTTAAGTGGGGCGTCAAGGATGTTCGCGTGCTTATCTGGTCGTACGCCGATGGCCAGCCCGCAGAAAATCCTCGCTCTGCGCGCTAAATACTCACTGAGTGCAACTCGCCCCCCGCCGCTGGCAAGTTGACTCAGGTTGCTGGTGGGCCTCATCGCATCCTTTCATAACTCGCCCCGCGATCTCAACCGATCCCTACCATACGCTAAATGTCCAAAAAGCCAGCTTCTCGCCGCCCGGAACCAACCTCCCAAGAGGGCGAGCAGGCACTTCCCGCCGCTCCGCACATCGCAATTATTTACAGTCGCTATAACGCCACCATCACAGAGTCGATGGCGATGGCCGCGATCGAAACGTGCATGTTGCGCACAGGGTTTAGCCCGGCCGTTTTTGAAGCACCGGGCGCGTACGAACTCACCTCGCTGGTGATGGCCGCCGCACAAACCGGCCGTTACGACGGGATCGTCGCAATCGGCTGTATCATCAAAGGTGAGACCAGCCACGACCACCACCTCGCCTCGTCGGTCGCCCACGGCCTCACCAACGTAACACTACTCACCGACATCCCCGTCGCCTTCGGGGTGCTTACCACCAACACCACCGCCCAGGCCAAAGACCGCGCGGGGCTAGGCAAAAACCCCGCGTCAAACAAGGGCCACGAAGCGATGGATGCCCTGCTCGACACGCTCGACACGCTGCTCGTAATTGATAACCCCGAAGCCGCGCAGATTATCGAAAGCTCGCCCGAACCCAGAACAAGCGATCGACCCGATAAAGCCGCCTCACGTAACATTAAGTCTTCGCCCGCCCCCCGCACAAAGCCCGCTTCGCGCAAGCCCGCTCAACGCAAGCCCGGAGGCGGTTCGTGACCGTCCGCGCCGACAAGGCCTTCCTCCGACGGCTCGCGTTCGATGAGCTTTACATCTTCCCCGGCACGCAAGAACGCGGCGAGTCCGAACTTGATATCGACACCGAACTCGAACGCCTTATGCCCATCGACCGCGAATCGGTCATGCGCGTCGCCTCGCGCCGCCTCGCCTTTCAAGTGCTCTTTGAGATCGATGCGCGTAACATAACTGATCTCTCCTTCATCGAGCAGCACCTGCGCACCGTCGAAGGCCTGGGCCCCGTCGCCCTCGCCCACACCGCCAATATGGTGCGCCAGGCGCTTAAGTCTCAGCGCGACGCCGATGCCCAGTTCCGCCTCCTCGCTCCCGAGTGGCCAACCCACCGCCTCGCTGGCGTAGACCGCGCGCTCCTGCGCCTTGCCTACTGGGAAATCATAAGCGATGCCAACCCCGCCCCGATTGTAATTAACGAAGCCGTGGAGCTCGCCCTCCACTTCAGCACCGACCGCTCCCCACCCTTTGTGAACGCCCTCCTCGACAAGGTCGCCAAGGCCCACGCCGCCGCGAAGGCGCAGCCGCCCGGGGGCCCCGCCTGATGGCCTTCTTTAAGTCACTTGTTGACAAAATCAAGCAAGGCATCGAGAAGGGTTTGGAGAAGACCCGCGATACGCTCATCGGCGGTGCGCACGGCCTGCGGAACCTGCTCCTGGGCCGCAAACTAGACGACGCCCTGATCGAAGAACTGCGGGTGAAACTCTTACAGGCCGACGTCGGCGTAGCGACCACCACCCGCCTCATAGATCGTATCAAAGCAAACTTTCATACCGGCACGATCACAACCGGCGACCAGGTAATTGACTTTATGAAGGCCGAGCTCAAAGCGCTCTGGCCCCCTCAAGACCGCGTGCTCCACTCCGCCGCCTCCGGCCCAACTGTAATTCTCGTTACCGGGGTCAACGGCGTCGGCAAGACCACCAGCATCGCCAAGCTCTGCGCGCTCCTGACCAAACAAAATAAAAAGGTCCTGCTGGGAGCATGCGATACGTTCCGCGCCGGCGCCGTGCATCAACTTGAAATTTGGGCCTCGCGCCTGAATGTCGAAGTCGTGAAAGGTAAGCAAGGAGGCGACCCCGCCGCCGTCGCTTACGATGCCTGCGCCGCCGCGATCGCCCGCAAGGTTGATGTGCTTATCCTCGATACCGCCGGCCGCCTTCAGACCCAGGACCCGCTGATGCGTCAGCTCTCCAAGCTCCGCAACGTGGCCGCCAAGCACATCCCCGGCGCACCCCACGAAACGATCCTGGTGCTTGACGCAACAAGCGGCCAGAACGCCCTCCGCCAGGCCGAAGAGTTTCAAAAAGCCGCCGGAGTAACCGGTATCTTCTTAACAAAACTCGATGGCACCGCCAAAGGTGGTATCGTAATTGCCATCCGAGAAGCAACCTCGATCCCCGTCAAGTTTATCGGCGTCGGCGAAACGCCAGACGATATTGAACCTTTCAACCCCGCGGCGTTCGTCGATGCCCTCTTCGCCGAGTAATACTGCTCTTCGTCACACCGCGCGCGCCGCCGCGCAGTGGTGTATCAACTCCAACCCTAGACAATGAAACTCACCAAACGCCAGGGCAACTTCCTCTTCATCGCGCTCATGGCCCTCTTTATGTCCGCGGCCATATCCCTCGTACTTACGTTCATCCGCACCGGCTTCGCTGACGCCCTGATCCACGATTGGGCTAAGTCCTGGGCTATCTCCTTCGCCGTCGCCCTCCCCGTTGCCCTGGCAATCGTCCCCGCTGTGCGCAGGCTCGTCGCCTCGGTCACATAACATAACCTTGGTTTCCTCCCCAGCCGCCACTCGGTTGACCCTCTCCCCACCTCAATCGCCCTTGCCAACCTCGAAAACGCCATCGCCCGCCTACTGCGCGAAGCCCCGACACTGCCAAACCCCCTCCTAGGCACGCTCACCCACGACGAATATAAGTCGCTCCACCTCGCCCACGCCCGCCTCCACCTCTCCTTCTTCTTCCCACCATCAAAGAGCATCTGCATCCACACCAGCAGAGGATATGTTATGTG
>CAYVFW010000169.1:0-6857 GCA_964450325.1 uncultured Phycisphaeraceae bacterium
ACCTATCCCTCAATCGCTGAGCGCTCAGCATTCCCCGCGGCCCGCGCATCCCCTCTTTCGCACCCATCAACACGATTCTCTATCGCCACCACGGTCGCCGCGACTCTCGCCTCCGCTACGGCTTCCGTGGCGACTACCCGGGCTCTCGGCCCGCCCGCTCCCCCTCTCGGGGGCAATTTTGCCCCCGCCAGCGTTGCCACTCACTGGCCTAGAACCCCCCAATCAACCGATCAGCCCTTGCCGTCACGACGCAACCTCGCTCGTTCGGATCACCGCCCACGTGGCACATCAGTCCCGCGACAAAGTAGTACGATCATCCACCAAACCATCCCGCCGCCTATTCCGTATAATATTGCCATGCAAAGTGATCGACCCCCGCCCTCGCTCTTGACTCAAATTATCCGCACCCTTGCTCTCCTCATGCTCACGGTCGCCGTCACCAGCGTTCACGCGCAATCACCCGCGACAAGATCCGACTCTTCACGTGCGCCCGCTGGCTCGGCACCGATCCGCACACTCGACTCCAAACTCATCGCGCTCTTCTCAAATATCAAAGCAGTCACCCGACCCAGCCGCGATGCCGTCATGGGCTTCACCGTGCCGACCAAGATAACTCAAATCCTTATCCGCGGCGGGCAAGAAGTAACCCAAGGCCAAGTGATCGTCCAAGGCGACGAAATTGAAGATCGTGCATTGCTCAAACTTCAAAAGATTCGAGCCGAGACTGATTTGCCCGTGCAACGCGCCCGAAAGCAGATGGAGCTCGCCGAAACAGAATACGGAATTCAGCAGGAAGTAAGGGCGGGTGGAGGGTCTTCGGACCAGCAGCTTGAGCGGGCCAAACTCGCCTTCGAAGTTTCACGCATCGATGTCAGCAGAGCGCAGAGCGAACAAGTGCAGGAGGCGGTTCAGGTCGAACGCCTTGAGGCCCGTCTTGATAAGTTCCGGATCGTTGCCCCCTTCGACGGAATGGTCGATAACATCGTTCTCGATGTCGGCCACTCCGCCTCCGAAACAGATAAAGTAGTTCGCTTGGTCAATGTTGATCATCTCTGGATTGATGCACCCGCGCCCACCCAGGATGTTATTACGTTGGCAATTAAGGTCGGTGATCCCGCATGGGTGCTTATCGACCTCGCCGGTTCTCCGGTCGTTCGCGAAGGCAAAGTAATCGAAGCCGCGCCCACCGCCGATCCGGCAAGCCGAACCAGGCGCGTTCGCGTGGAGGTTCCAAATCCGAAAGGCCCGATGCGATTGCTCGCAGGCGAACCGACGTATGTCCGCTTCACCAAGCCTCCCGAGGCTTTCGAGAAACAAGCCGCCCAAGTCGTCGCAAACCTTGCCGCGGCTGAAAACGCCGCCCTCCTTCAACAAAAGTAGTTTTCTCTTAGCCAGAAGCCGACGATGACCGAACTCACCAATCTTAAAAGCCCCGCGTGGCAGCGAATCGTCGGCGAACTTACATCGCCGACTCCCGACGACCGCGTGTTCCTGCTTCGCTTCACCTCCATCTTGGGCCAGGTAACCGGCGCGCGGCAGGCAGTCTTCTTCCTCATCCCACCGCAAAATAACGAATCGCCCGCAGGCCCGGAGCCCAAGGCAGTTGTGGTCTGGCCGCTCCCCCCGGATCTGATAGACGCCCAAGGCCGCATGACGCTGCCGATGGACCAACTCTTTAACCCCGCACGCACCAATGAGGCCACCATCGACCGGCTCGCGGAACTCAAGCGAGCGGCTCGAACCGTGGCCGTCACCCGCCAAGTCGGAATCTTTGGCGCCGATTCCGATGACTTAATGTACGAGGGCGGTTCTGGCAAAACCCAAGTGATAGCGGTGCCGGTTCACTCCGGATCTTCAGCTGAATCCGGCAACCTGCCGCTTCAAGGCATCGTTGCGATGGCCGTCGATGGACGCAGCAAGCAAGCAGCGCAAACCACCCTCGCCATCGTTGAGCTTATATCCGGTTACGTCTTTACGCAAGCCGCATCGCAGCAGCTTCGCAAAACCAAAGCAGCCTCCGCCTCGCTTGATCTTGCCGCCCGGCTCCTCGCTGCGGTGAATCAGACTCCAAACTTCAAGGGGTGTTGCTTTCAGTTCGTCAACGATCTCTGCCGCGCTCTCGCGGTTGATCGCGTCGCCATGGGTTGGGTGCACGGATCAGGAAGTAATGTTGCGGTCAAGCGCGGCGCTGGCGGAGGTAAGCGAACCGTCAAGGTCGTTTCGCTCTCCGACACCGAGAATCTCGACCGGCGAATGGCGATGGTCCAGAAGATTGAACACGCGATGGAAGAGTGTCTGGATCAGGATCAGACGGTCCTCTATCCGCCGCCCTCCACGCCCGCCGATGCCGATTCAGTCCTCTCGCAGGCAATAACACACGCCCACCGCGAACTCGGCGCGGGCGATTCTAAGTTACGTATCGCCTCCTTCCCGCTCCGCGTCGGTGATAGCAGGGGCGACCGTACAATTGGTATTATTACCATCGAATCCAGCGGCGATGGCGCAATCGACGGCACCGGCGTAGAACTCATCCAGTCAACATTAGACCTTATCTCACCGGTTCTGGCCGTACGTCACAGCGACGATCGCCCCATCCCCTCTCGCATGTGGGACTCGTCGTTGAGGGCCACCGCGTGGGCGGTCGGCGCGAAGCACACAGTCTGGAAAGCAGTGGGCGTGCTGATAATGCTCGCCACATTGTTTATCTTCCTCTTCCACACTACTTATCGCATCGGCGCGCCAGCCGAACTACAGCCGCGCGAAAAACGCACGATCTCCACCCCGTTCGACGGCCGCATTGCTGCGATCGGCCCGGGCGTCGAACCCGGGCTGAAAGTCGAAAAAGATGCGATGCTCGTCGAGTTTGATACCACCGAAATGCGGCTCTCCTTACTGGAGTCGGAGAGCCTGATGTTACAGTACGAGAAAGAGAACGACGAACTCCTGAAAACCGGGAAGATCGGCGAAGCCCAGCAAGCGTTGGCCAAACGAGGTCAAGCCGCGGCGAAGGCTCAGTTACTCCAGCACCAAATCGAACGCAGTCGTGTGACCTCACCGATCGCGGGAACGATTACGTCAGGCGACCTAAAAGACAAGATCGGCGCATCGATCAAGCTAGGCGACAAACTTTTCGACCTCGCGGACCTTTCAGATATGAAAGTCGTCGCGCGGGTTGACGACACGGATATTACGATGATCGCGCTCGGCCAGACCGGCGAGGTAAGCCCCAAGAGCGACCCCAGTCTCTCCGTGGCCTTCACGGTTGAACGAATTGTTCCCCTCGCGCAGGCAGCCAACGGCTCAAACGCGTTCGAAGTTCATTGCAAGCTCAACTCAAGCCCCAGCTGGTTCCGCCCTGGAATGGAAGGGCAGGCAAAGTTTGATGGACCCCGCAAGAGCATCGCTTGGATCGCCAGCCGTCGTATTCTCGACACCCTTCGGGTTTGGTTATGGTGGTAACACCCAGGGCACCGACCCAGCGCCGACCCAACCCCAACCCAACACCCACGCACAAGTTAATGTAACTCATGGCTGAACGCTCTACATTCTCACCCTTCTGGCACCGCGTAAGAACCATGCGCCCGCGACTGCGGCCCCACGTTCAGATCACCCGCCAGCATTACCGTGGCCGGCGCTGGCACGTAGTCCACGACCCTTCAAGTAATGCTTATTTTCGGCTCAGCCCCGTGGGTCACGAGTTTGTCGGCCTGCTCGATGGCCTCCGAAGTGTTGAAGATGTCTGGCAGTTGAGCCTCACCCGCTACGGCGATGAGGCCCTCACGCAAAATGAAGTAATTCAACTTCTCTCTCAGCTCTACACCGGCAACCTTCTCGCCGGCGACACGCAGCCCGAAACCGAACAACTCCTCACTCGAGGTCGCGACCGCTTCCAAAAGAAGTTCGCTCAACAAGCCATCGGCCTGATGTATTTCAAGGTCCGCCTCTTTAATCCGGATCACATCCTTACTTGGATTGAGCCGCTGTTGCGCCCGGTGCTGAACCGCATCGGCTTTCTACTCTGGGCTGCATTTGTGATCGCCGCCGGCGTCGCCATCTTGCCACACTTCAGGCAACTTCTCGACGGAGTCGATTCAGCGATTGCCCCCAAAAACTGGGGGTGGATGCTGGTTACGTTCGTGCTCATTAAGCTCTGGCACGAACTTGGACACGGTGTAATTTGTAAGCGGTTCGGCGGCCAGGTCCCCGAGTTTGGCGCGATGATGCTCGTCCTGGTCCCGGCTCCATTCGTAGATGCCTCCTCCGCTTGGACCTTCGCCAGCAAGTGGCGACGAATGGCGGTAGGTGCCGGCGGCATGATCTTCGAGCTCTTTGTCGCCGCAGCCTGCGCGTTTATCTGGCTCAACACCGGCCCGGGCGACCTCCTGCACCAGTTAAGTTATAACGTCATGCTCTCCGCCAGCGTATCGACGGTCCTCTTCAACGCCAACCCATTGATGCGCTTTGACGGTTACTACATCCTAAGCGATTTTCTCGAGATCCCCAACCTGCAGCAACGGTCCTTCAGCATGCTTAAGTTTCTCGCACAGAAGCATATCTACCGGATGCGGCAGGTAACCCCGCCCACTTCCAGCGCGAGTGAAGCTCTTATGCTGATCGTCTACGGAGTCGCTGCGGCTGTTTACCGCGTCGTCCTCTTTGTTTCCATCACCATCTATCTTGTCGGTAAACTCTTCGCACTTGGCGTCTTCCTCGCAACCTGGACCGCAGCAATGTGGTTCCTCATGCCGATGGGGCAGCTTATTCACTGGCTGTTCACCAACGGCGGGCTCGCGGAGCATCGCGGGCGGGCCATCATCACCAGCGCGGCAATCGCCGCCGGACTTATTGCCCTCATCGGAGCGATTCCCATGCCCGATCATCGCCGGGCGGTGGGAGTCATCGAAAGTGAAAAGCAAGCCGGCGTCTTCTTCAGGGTAGACGCCTTTGTTGAGCAGATCCACGCGCGGCCCGGCCAGCGCGTAAGCCAGGGCGACATCATCGCAACCTGCGAGAGCGATCAGCTCGTAGCGCAGATCGCATCGGTTGAGGCCCAGCTCACTGAAGCGGCCGCCCGCGAGCGCGAAGCTCGCGTACAGAACGAGGCCGCGGCCCAGGTCGCCGCGAAGTTCGCCGCGACGCTCCGGGAACAGTTAGATTATCTCTACGAACGCAAAGAGTTCCTCGTCGTCCGAGCCCCTCAGGACGGCGTCGTCGTGGGCCGTTCGATGGATGATTATGTCGGCCGCTTTGTTCGCGAGGGCGAGCCCCTGTGCCAGGTCGTAGAGCTTGACCTGCTCCGCGCCACCGCAACGCTCACTCAACAGGAAGCCTGGATCTACGAGCTTGACCCCAAAGATTACCGCGTCGAAGTCCGTCGCGCCTCTGACGTAAGCACCGTGATTCCCGCAACATTCGAGCGGACAAGCCAGGCGGGCGACCGCGAACTTCCTCACGCCGCATTAGGTTACGCGGGCGGCGGCGGCTTCGAGACCGAATCCTCCGATGGTTCCGGAATGGTCGCAAAGGCACCCCTGCTGAAAGCTTATTTTCGCTCCGCCAACGATATCTCACCCGATGCCAATACTTCCGCTGAAATTACTTCCAATCCAGATGCCAAACTCATCAGCCGCTTCGCAACCGCCAGCGGTGTAGGCGCCGAGCCCGGCGAGCGAGTCTTCTTCCGATTCACTCTCCCCAGCAAACCTTGGGCGTTCCAGTGGGTTGACTCGATTCAGAAAACCCTTCAAGGTCGCGCTAGATTGTAAGTTGTAACGCCAGCACTCTCCATGACACAAGCACTCAGCCAATACGATTCGATCTACGAGTCTATCCGTAGCCGCCGAGTCCGGCCCATGCTGCCCAAGGGCCTGGACATGCTCGCATCGCGCGTGGGGACCAACCTCAAGCATCGTAAGAATAACCTTTCAGCCCTCATCCGTCAGGCCCAGGACACCGACAAACTGGCCCCCGAGATCAGAGGCATGTCCGAAGCCGCCCTCGATGATTATATCGTCCGCACCCGCGAAATCTTCGCGCGCGGGCGTCAGGATTACACCGCCGTCTGCCGAGGCCTGGCCGCGATGCGCGAAGTCGCCCGCCGCCTCACGGGCGAAGAAGCTTATGTTGTGCAGCTCACCGGCGCACTGGGCCTTTACCACGGCCGGATCATCGAGATGTTAACCGGCGAGGGAAAAACGCTTACCGGCTCCATCGCCGCCCCCCTCATCGCCTGGCAACATAAGCACCTCCACATTCTCACCGTCAACGACTATCTCGCCGCGCGCGACGCGGTGAGCCGCCAGCCGATTTATAGCCGCTGCCTCTGCTCCGTCGGCTCTGTCGTCCAGGAAACCGAGCAGTCCGAACGATACGGAATCTACGCCAGACACATCGTGTACTGCACGCCCAAGCAGGTCGTCGCCGATTACCTTCGCGATCAGATCCGCATGGGTCGTAACCATACACCCTGGGCCGCCCGCGCAATGTTCTCCTCGGCCCCCGCCAGCGACCGCGGCCCGATGGTCCCCGGCCTGCAAGCCGCGATGGTCGACGAAGCCGACGCAGTCTTAATTGATGAAGGCGTGGTTCCGCTTATCATCGCGCGCTCCCGCCGCGAAGATGAGATGTCCAAGGTATACAAAGAAGCCGTCGTCCTGGCCCAGAAGCTCGACGATGGCCCCGACTTCACGATAGACCACATCGGCCGCCGCGCCGACCTCAAACGCCGCGGCAGCGACCGACTTCGCCACATGTTCGCTGTGCTCCTGAGCAGCGGTGGCAACGCAATTTGGAAAGCCCACCGACGCGGCGAGGAGCTCGTCCGCGTTTCCGCCGGCCGCCGCGCCCTCCTGCGCCGA
>CAYVFW010000170.1:0-6821 GCA_964450325.1 uncultured Phycisphaeraceae bacterium
ACATCGCGGGGTGGGTCGGGGGGCGTTGCCGGACATGACTTTACGCCCCTCCCTCGGTGGCCCCTCTCTCGTTGGCCCCTTCTTCGTTGGCCCCTCCCTCGTTGGCCCCTCCCTCGTTGGCCCGCGACATTCGCACGGCCAGTAGTAACGCCGCGAGCATGCTGCCGGGGTCGGCAAGGTTTTGCCCGGCGATGTCGAAGGCGGTCCCATGATCGGGGCTGGTGCGGATGATGGGGAGTCCGACGGTTACATTTACAGCACGGTCCCAGGCGAGGGTCTTCAGGGGGATCAGGCCCTGGTCGTGGTACATCGCCACGACGCAGTCGTAGGTGTGTTGGGAGTTATGTTGCTTGATGAGCGACCGCTGAAAGATGGTATCGCCGGGGTGTGGGCCGGTTACGTTAATGCCGCCAGCGAGGGCCGCCCTTATCGCTGGCTTAATTACGACTTCGTCCTCGCTGCCCAGCAGGCCCATTTCGCCAGCGTGCGGATTAAGGCCGCAGACGCCGATACGCGGGGCTGGGGTGCCCAGCTTCACCATCGCGGCGTGGGCGAGCTGGATTGCTTCAACGATCCGGGCGGTCGTGAGCGTTGCAGCGACGGCGGCGAGAGGGATGTGGACGGTTACTAATATTACATTCATTCCCGGCAAGGCTGGCGTGGGCGGCGCATGGAAGAACATTGCGAAAGGGTTGCCCGGGAAAGCATCGGCGAAGACTTCCGTGTGGCCGGGGAATCGGCCGTGCCCGGCAACACTCCAGGCGTGCTTGCTGATGGGGGCGGTGACAACCGAGTCGCAGCCGCCGCGTTTCCAAAGTGCGATTGCCTCTTGCACCCAGCGGAATGATCGCTGGCCGCTGCGGACCTCGTTACTTATATTACGTTCATTCTCGGGCGCGTCCTGGAGCGAGTCGGTGGAGGGTGCGGAAAGGACGAAGTCGGTCGCGGAGGACTCGAAATTGGCCTCGGCATCGGCATTGGCATCGGCATCGGCATCGCGCCAAAAGACTTCGATGCCCGCAAGCTTGGCAGCGCGGGCAAGTGGAGCGTGGTCGCCAAAGATGACCGCAGCGCGTAGTCCGTGGTGAAGGCGGGCAACGTTCAACGCTTTGACTGTGACCTCTGGGCCAATCCCGCAGGGATCACCCATTGTTATTGCGGGGCGATGAACGCGACGGAGCTTTGGAAACTCAGAAGACATAGGTTAATCTTTGGTGGCAAGGAGGTAGCAGCATCGAAACAGTTGGCGATTCTCCGCAGGGTTAGAGGGGCGCGAGATTTGCCTAAAAGTTCGGGTAGAGCAACCAAAAGGTTGACCGCAGAGGGTGCGAGCAATGGACAGGTTGAGAGCGACCCTCCTACGCTCATTGCTCCGAAGTACGGAGGTGACGCTCTGGAACGCGGGGTCGCGGAGCGAATGAGTCGGGCCGCTGAGTAAGAGCGTGGAAGAACATAACTTTAGGAATAGATCGCCGTGCCAACATTGCCCAACGGACTTATTATCGAGGACCTGACAGAAGGAAGCGGACCGGGGTGCCCGAAGGGCGCGACCGTAACCATTCATTACCGCGGGACGCTGATGAACGGGAAAGAGTTTGATTCTTCGCTCGGCGGAGCGCCAGCTACTTTCCCGCTCAAGCGGCTGATAGAGGGGTGGCAAGAGGGCATACCGGGGATGATGGCCGGGGGAAAACGTAAGCTTACGATTCCGTGGGCGATGGCGTACGGGGCCGGAGGGTCCCCGCCGGATATCCCCGCCAAGGCCGACCTGATCTTCGAGATCGACCTGATTTCGTTCAAGTGATGGGCTAAAGAGTGGGCTCATTCATTGATCCGGGTGACCGCGTTTACCCGTTATGTTATGTTAATGTATGCGGGGGAATCGCGGTTGCCAGCAGAGAATCTGCGAGCGGCACTACATCCAGGGCGGACTGGCAGTAACCGTCAGCACCGCTCAACTTCCAAAGATGCGGGAGAGATGCGAAGGCGTACCCCCCAACAATTATCTTTGGTCGGTCGTGGCCGAGCGCCGAGCGAATCACTTTGATGGTATCTTCGACCGTCGTAAGTTGGCTGGGCATTGAGGCGGAGATCGCAACCACATCAACGTTAAAGTCCTGCGCGGCCAGGGCAAAGTCTTCGATTGGCACGTTAGCACCGAGTTCAATGACGCGCCATCCGGCCAGCTCAAAGAAATCTGCAACCACACCCGGGCCAAGGTCATGGGTGTTTCCCTCGACCGAGGCCACGAGGATCGCGCGAGCCGATTGCAGCGGCATTTGAGGGCGGGCGGCCGAGACCAGCTGCGCCATGACGCGGCGGGTGGTGGCTGTGGCAAAATGCTCCTCCGCCACAGTTATCTCGCCGACATGCCACATGCGCCCCAGCTCTCGCTGGGAAGCGACTAAAACCTCAAGATAAGCATCCTGGATCGACAACGGGTTTGCGGTTTTAGCCACCGCATCTAGGACAAGACGGGTCGCCTTGGCTCGATCGCCTTCGAGGAGAGCGACAAGGTACTCCGCTGCAAGGCGACCGTGGCGGGTCTGCACCGAAAGCGATGAAGGTGGCGGGGGATCCTGGCAAACAACGCGCTCTCGCGCGGCGACGAAAAACTCATCGATCAGTTCGCGATCCTCCGAAGGAAGCTCGGAATGGAGGATTAACGCGAGAGCATCGAGGGAATGAAGCAGATCCGAGAGGGGCACGGCACGCGCTAGAAACGCGATGCGCGTCCAGTTAACTTGCAAAGCGAAAATTTCGGGGCTGAGCATCGCGACCGACGCTGCGAGGTCGAAGATGCGTCCCTCGAACTGAATCTTCCATTTAGCGTGGGGCTGGGGGCCGTACCGTCGAGCGAGGCTGGGTTGATTAGCGAGAAGCGTCGTTGCGGCCAAGTCCGCGAGTTGTGCAGCTCTCAGTAGTATGAAGTCGGCCACGAATCGGCCGTGCTCTTCTGGCGTTTTATCTAATGTCGTGCTGGCACACATGTAAACTCCGGCGGTGGTGTCGAAGATGGTTAGTTTTTAAAGCCAGTTGTCTTACTTTCAACTGGGAGCGGAAGTTGTGGAGCGTCGCCCGACGAATCTTCGAATTCGATGGCGGTGAAGCGCGGGCCAGAAAGCATAGGTTGCGAAGAAGCACTGGGCTCGCGAGAGTTAGGTGAGCTTGATAGTGACAGTTATCGGATCGGCGGAGAAGAGGCGACCATCAAACGCGCGGACTGTGAAGGCCACAAAACGGCTGTTGGGGAGAGAGCCTGCTGGCGCACGGAAGAGAAGTGAACCGCCGGGAGCCAGAAGAGAAGTGCCTGGGCTCACATCGACTCCGTTGATCGAGAGAGCTCCGGTAAGAACCGACTCGATGCGGAACTGGACGACATCGCGATTCCTATCGCTTTCGTTAGCGGCCTTGAGGAACGTAGCGTAATCGATGGGAACATCAATTGAACCCCGCGCTGAGCGGATTTCGCTTACTCTGCTGAATGTGGGAGCGGCATTGGTGAGAATCGAAACCTGGACCGGCTTGATTGAACGTTGCGCGGAATCCGCAGCGAGGATCGTGAAGGCGCGGATAGTTCCCGATGATTTCGCGGCTGGGGTCCAAACCCAGGTTTCGCCTGGAGCGATGGTAGTTTGATTGGCGACTACGGGCGTGCCGTTTTTGGTAAGGGTGCCCTTGGAGAGCCGGGCGAGCACGAAGGAGACGACCCCACCTTCCGGATCGGCTTCGTTGCCTGCCTCGCGAAGCGCATCGTAAGTTATTACAAATGGTTGAAGTTCATCGGCGGTTGAGAGGAGCGCGACGGATGTGAGGGTGGGTAGACTATCGAATGAGACCGCGAGTTGGTAACTTCCGGTGCTGCCAGCGATGCCGGAGCCAAAAGACCGGGGGTTGTAAGCTCTTGGGTTGCTGCTGGAGCCATTGACCCCGACGTAATAAGTCTTGCCGCGTTTGAGGGCGGCGCTGGCCTGGGAGCCACGAGTCTCTGAGGAGCGATTATCGTTGAACGCAAGCTCCTTACCTCCGCTGTCAAAGATACGCAGGTTGGTATCAGCGGAGAACTCTTCGATACCGTCGGCGGTCGCGGTCAGGACGCCATCAGTAGGCGCTATGAAGCGGTATAAATCAACATCGGTCGGGCCGGTATTAAACCCGCCGTCAATACCCAAGGAAGCTCGGACCAACGCGCCGGAGGCGAGCGTCTGCACCGGTGCGAAGTTAAGAACGTTGTCGGCGATTGTCTTCACTTGTGAAGGATTAAAGAGAACACCGGTAAGGGTGTACGAGCCGGTGTCACCCGGTGAACCGCTGCCCGCGGCGAAGGGATCAAAGCTATCGTTTCCAAATCCGGCGATGGCAAGATAATAATCGGTGTTCGCGGCGATTACATACTGCATCGTCGGGTTGACGCCCTCAAAATCGTCGTTGCTGGCGATGAGGTTGCCAGCGGAATCGTAAAGGAAGAGGATCGAATCAAAGCTCGCCTCACCGGTCGCGCCGCTGCTGGTTGCTACCGCGCTAATTTGGAGAAGCGACGCTTTGGCAACGCGGACACGATAAAAGTCAACATCTTTATTGCCGACTTGGGTGGTTACGCCTTGCTCAAGGTCTGAACCGATGACACCGGCGACGGCCGAGAAGGGAAAGAGCACGGCGGATTCGGCTCGAACTAACGTGATGGTGCCATCGGTATCGACGCTTCGGAATGTAAGTGAAATCTCGTAGGTGCCGCCAGTGCCCACGGCGGAACGGCCGTCGAGGGTGGTGGGATTGTAAGTTCGATTGTCAAAGTCGCTTATCGCGACGAAGTAAGTCTTGCCGCGCTGGATTGCCAGGGCTTTATATGCGTCGGTAAAGTGGCCCACCCGCACGCCGGTAGCGGTATCAAAGACTAAGCCGCCCGACGCGGTTTCGTCGGGCGCGGTGCTGTCGTCGTCGAAGGCGACTTCGTTTCCGAGTTCGTCAAAGACTCGGAGATAAGAGTCGACATAACCCGAGGAGTCGGCGGAGTCGATATCAACTATCAGGAGTCCGTCATCGGGTCCGACGATCTTGAACATGTCTACGTCTGAGCGGCCGACCAGATTGCCGTAATCGCGGCCGATGAGCCCAGCGAAGTTGGTTGGGGCGAGATCGGTGCCAAAGGTTACATCGACGGCCCCGGCGAAGAGGCCGTTGGGGTCTTCGTTTGAGAGCGAGAAGGAGATCGAGTAGTTACCGGTTGCGCCCGCAGTTCGGGCGGTAACTCCGGCGGGATCAAACGTTTCATTTCCTTTGCCGGAGAGGGCAACGTAATAGGTGCCGGCTTCGAGCTGACTACTGAAGAGGGAAAAGCCGCCGCCGCCAGAGTTGTCATCAGAGGCAATCTGCACGCCCGCGGCGTTAAAGACGCGAAGGAAGGTATCAAAGTCCTCTGGTGCTGCCGCGTTTGTAGCTACGCGGACGGTAACGATTCCCTTGCTTACGGTGCTGAAATTGAAGAAGTCAACATCGGTGGGGCCGACCTGGGCAGTGCCGAGGTCGGTGCCGATTCGGCCTGTGCCGGAAAGTGTTTCGGATCCATCGAGCGAGGGATTGAGAAGGAACGCGCCGGTGAGAACACCGTTGGCATCCGCCGCGTTCTCGCCGCCGTCAGGTGCGGGTGTGGGGGCGGGTGCGTTGCCGAGCAAGCGGATGCGGACTTCCTGGACTGCCGCGAAGATATCAAGACGTTGATAGTTCACCTGCGTGTTGCGAACGTTATCATCTTCATCGTCGCCGTCGAAGATGGTAACGCCGGTGGAGATGATAATTTCGCGAACTTCATTGGGCGACAGAAAGCGGCCGCCGAATCTCTGAGCAGCTTCCTGCATTACTGCGACCGCGCCCGCGACGACCGGAGCGGCCTGGCTGGTGCCGCCTTGGCTATCAAAGCGATTTCCAGGCACTGTGCTGCGCATGAATGCACCGGGGGCGAAAATTGTGTTGCTGGCGACAAGGCGCTGACTAAAACTTGTGATGCGGCCAGCACCGGTGGTAAAGTCAATGGCACCGTCGCCCCAACGGATATTGCGCGCGGAGCCGTCTTTCCAAGTGGCCCCCACTACCAGCGTGCTATATATTCCGGGTGAACCGAAATTCTGGTACTCGTTGTTCTTAAATGAGTTACCACCTGCGCTCACGACTGTAATTCCGGCTGCTTCCAAACGGCGCACTTCGGTGAGGAGGATATCGCCGCCCGTTTGGCTGATGCTCGTGAAGAATCCGCTGCCGAGCGACATGTTAACAACTTTGATGTTGAATCGTTCGCGGTTGTCGTAGACCCAACGCAGACCATTACGTATGTCGACTGTAGAGCCGAAGCCGCTATCACCGAGTACTTTGACACCCACCAGCTTGGCATCGGTAGCGACGCCAATCTCCGGGTCGGTGCTTGCGACGATGCCAGCAACGTGCGTTCCATGATCCTGGCGATCAACGGGATCCTCGCCGCCGTCGGCAATGTTGCGTCCACCGATATAGTTACTCGCAAGACGAATGTGGGTGCGATCAAGACCGGTGTCGAGCACCGCGACCGTAACTCCCGTTCCGTCCAGGCCCGCGTAGAGCGGGTCACTGCGCAGCTGGGTGAGACCGATGAGATCGAACGCAGCGTTTAGGTGCTGGCGAGGCTCCAATGCTTCGAATCGGTCCTGCATTTTTCGGTCTTCCATTTTCATGGTGAAGTGTATCTCCGGTGAGGGTTGCGGAATGGTCGGCGGTGAGCGGCGAGGCGTAGGCCCTTGAGATCTGCCGTGTGGGGTAACCAACGCAGATGAGGCCGGGAAAGAGGCTTTTTT
>CAYVFW010000171.1:0-1804 GCA_964450325.1 uncultured Phycisphaeraceae bacterium
TGATAAGACCACTGTGTGGATGTCTCACGGGGATCAGGTGGCGGAGACGGGGGGGCTGTTTGAATCCTTGGCCTCTACGCCCACATGCCCACTCGCGGCGGTGCGGATGACCGACCGGCCTTTTTATGGTGTGCAGTTTCATCCGGAGGTGACGCACACGCCGCACGGCTCTGACCTCATTCGTAACTTTCTCTACGAGATATGTAAGTGTAAGGGCGAGTGGCGGATGAGTGAGTTTGCGGAGGTCGCTGCGGCGGGAGTGCGGGAGCAGGTGGGTTCTGCACAGGTGATCTGCGGGCTCTCGGGCGGCGTAGATTCGGCGGTTGTGGCTGCGCTTCTGCATAAGGCCATCGGTGACCAGCTCCACTGCGTGTTTGTCGATACGGGTTTGTTACGAACGGGCGAGCGGGAGCTGGTTGAGACTACGTTCCGTGATCACTTCAAGATCAACTTACAGGTAGCCAATGCCGAGCGCGAGTTTCTTTTAGATCTGGCGGGCGTCACTGACCCGCAGGAGAAACGTAAGCGGATAGGCCATCGATTCATCGAGGTCTTTCAGGCCGCCGCGAAAGTAATTCCGGGAGCTTCGTTCCTGGCGCAGGGAACGCTCTACCCGGACGTCATCGAATCGGGGCATGGGCACGCGGGGACGGCGGCGGGGATTAAGTTACATCATAATGTCGGTGGCCTTCCCGAGAAACTCGGGTTTGAGCTTGTGGAACCGCTGCGTGAGCTCTTCAAAGATGAAGTCAGAAAGTTGGGCGAGGTACTCGGCCTTCCGCCCAACATTGTCTGGAGGCACCCGTTCCCGGGGCCGGGCCTCGCGGTGCGCATTCTGGGTGAGGTCACCAAACCAAAGTTGGACATGCTTCGCGATTGCGATGAAATCTTACTCGAAGAGATTGTCTCGGCAAATCTCTACCGTTCTACGTCTCAGGTCTTCGCGGTGCTACTGCCGGTGCAGACTGTCGGCGTCATGGGCGACGAACGGACGTATGAGCATTGCGTCGCCGTCCGGTCGGTAGATTCGGAGGACTTCATGTCTGCGGATTGGTCGCGTTTGCCTTATGAGGTGTTGGCATTGATCAGTAACCGCATCATCAATGAAGTCCGCGGCGTGAACCGGGTTGTTTACGACATTAGCAGCAAGCCACCAGCGACTATTGAGTGGGAATGAGTGCGTAGCGCGCGACCGGCGTCGTGCGGTTGGTACGAATGGCGGCGAGCGCCGTCCAATCGAGTTGACAGCTCTGGCCATTATCAGCCGGCTATGCGGCAGTGCCCGTGAACTTCATGCTGGCATCACAAACGCAGCCATTAGATGCGCGTGACGCCGCTGAGAGTCCTATTACGTTTTATCGCGGTCCAAGCGTCTCTGTTCGCGGCGGCACCTACGCACGCTCAGGATTCGCATTGGGTGGCACCACCCGGCGTGATGTTAAGCGGTACTGACCGCGGTGCGAGCGATATGCTGCGCTACGACCCCGATCTGGACGACTACTTTAGGGCCTGGGAGTCGGGCAGTCCCGAGGCCGATTATAATCAGGACGGCGGCGTCGATGGCGACGATGCGGCGGCATTTATCGCGCAGTGGACGGCGGGGTGTTGATACCCGTTGACAGATCGCAGTGAGGTGGTGATGAGGGTGTGACGATTAGTTCGCTGTGGTGCCGTTTACGTTGGAAGGGCAGCGATAATGGCCGCTTCGTACGCTCTTCACGGCGCGTGCGATTCCCTGTGCTCTACTGCCGCGGCCTCATGAAATGGGCGGTACTTAGTTTTCACTACGTATCGCCCTTGTATC
>CAYVFW010000171.1:1904-6810 GCA_964450325.1 uncultured Phycisphaeraceae bacterium
GCCGGGTTAAGAAGCTCATAGAAAGGGTGGTCGTGCAGGCCCCCTTCGCTATCGATTGGAAGACTGAAGCCTTGGATGATGGCGTCGGTGGCGGGTGTGACGGCGGGCGTCAGCGGACCGAAAGTAAGTTGCATCGAGCCGCCGAGGGTCGAAAAATCTGTTCCGTTCCATTGGCGCAGCGCCCGATTGATCTGGAAGGTAAACATTACATTAGGATTGAACGTACCATCCAGGGCCAGCCAGCCGGGCTCGGCGGTGAAGTTTGGAACATCCTCGCCAAGTTCGGCGAAGAAGACTCGGACATTAGGAGTCGAGGTCAAGCCATCCTCGCTGATGAGCCCGGTCTTGAGGATGCCATTTTCGAGGTAAGGTTGGACATCTCCCTCGGGAATCGTGGCCCAAGCCGCTGAACCGCAGATCGCGGCGGCCACCATCATCCCAGTTACACATTTCATCCCCGTTACACAGTTCATTTTAGTTACATCTTTCATCTCAGTTCTCCTAGACATCTACCACACTGAGGCGCTTTACCACATTGGTTGGCGCCGAAATCGACGATTACCGTCACCGTTTCACGTTTACAATCCTTGTTGGGGAGTAACACCGCTCCGGTAGTTACACCTAATTACAACCCGTCGCAAGTCGCGGCGCTTTCATTCTTCGCAAGTAAGCGGAAAATGCTCAGCAG
Organism: uncultured Phycisphaeraceae bacterium; assembly: GCA_964450325.1. Classification (GTDB taxonomy): domain Bacteria; phylum Planctomycetota; class Phycisphaerae; order Phycisphaerales; family UBA1924; genus UBA2402. Next base: position 2,593 of record CAYVFW010000171.1, read on the forward strand.
CCGCCGCGTGCCCAGGCGGTAAAGAACGCTTCGACGTCTTGGCCGTCAACACCGCCATCTAGGTTCACATCTGCGCTGGGCTCGGCCGCAGCCCACGCTAGAAAGAATGCTTCAACGTCGCTACCGTCCACGCCCCCATCGGCGTTAAAATCGGCCGGGCAGGGGTTTTGATTAAGATACGTCGAACGCACCCACTCCTTGGCCCGCTCCACTTCTTCGCTTGATGCGCCTTGATTGAAGACAATCCAGATCGGTTCGGAGGGCGCGATCGCGGCGGCTGTGCTGTACAACTGCATCTGAAGTAAGTAGATGCCAATATCAGCCGGAGCTAAGAGTTCGTACTCAAGGTGCCGGTGCCACTGTCCGTTGCTGCCAACGGCCAACGTAAATCCGTTGACCACCTGCTGGGACGGTGGCGACTCCCGGTACAAGGTGGCAAACGAAACGCTCATGGTGCTGGGTGAAACAGAGTTGAAGTCTGAGCCGCCCCAAACGCGCAGCGCATCGAGAAGATTGAAACCAGTTCGACTTCCTACGGGAAACGTGGCGGGAGAGCTATCAAATCCGGGATCAGATGTAAAGTTGGGGGCGACTTCCCCGAGCGTGGCATCAAAGACACGAACATCAGGGTCAAATGTCTGGTCGAGCCGGATCGCGCCGGTGACGATGCGACCACCATCAACGCTTAGGAGAATGTCGCCTGCGTGCTGCGCTATCGCGGTGGAAGCGATCGTCCCGGCAAACAACAGAGTTTTCAGAATGTAATTCATATGTACTTTTTAAAGTGAACTGTGAAAATGTTAAGTCAAGACGCTACAACTTCTTGGTGCTGCGCTTTAGCCGCTGACAGAAAGCGTTATCGAGTGAGCTGCGCGACCTCGGGGTTGAACGCATTTCGATCGCGCGATGAATAGACCTGCCCGAAACGCAACGTTTCCGCGTGGCCGTCGGTAAAGCCCCAGTTTGCAACGCTAGCGGCAGCACGCTGCGGGCCGCCGTATTTGGCGGTATCAATCTGAGTCGCGGCCACCGCCGGGGCGCGGTCGCCTCCACCCCACCCCTCGACGTGCGTGTGATCGCTCACGGCGAAGTCACCCGTCTGCGTCATGAGCAAAAACTGCACCGTCAAAGACGGGCGCTGGAGCTTAGCGAGCCGATCAAAGGGTTCTTCCGACGAGAGCCCGGGGTTGTAAGTCCTCGATAGATAGTTATTCATTCCGTAACTCGAGGCTCTTGCGACTCCGTTGATGGTTTCCCCTTGACCCCCTCTCTCTACAGGCCAGAAGCTACTTCTGTCTCCTGGGCTCTGCAACGAAATTGGACCGCCGTAGAACTCGCTCAGCGACCGCGTCCAGGAGAGAGACGCATCGCCAATGCCTCCGTGCGCTAGCCCAACATCGATGAGTAACCCCTTGAACTGGTCCGAATATAACTGTTGAGCCATCTGCAGACTTCGTAGATTTGCCAAGCACTTCACCCGGTGCGCCATTCGACGCGCAGAGCCTAAGGTGGGCAGCAAAACTCCTATGAGCAACGCGATGATCGCAATTACGATGAGTAACTCGATGAGCGTGAACCCTCGCCGGCGATGCTGGCGGGGGGAGAGTGGGAAATCCATGTCCAACTCCAATCTGGTTTTACTTACACCAAGACTTACCGCCGCCGGTTCACGTCGCGCGAGGCGCGTTTGGACCGGGGGGAAGACTCAATCTGTTGGGTTGATGATGACTAGCGCGCGCGCGGTGAGTAGCTTCGGTGAACTCCACGAGGCTTTGGGAGTTGACCCTTCACCAATCGCTTCTGAGCCCCGACTTACCACCGGCACGACTGTAAGTTATATTGGTTAGCAATAGAAGGCGGCCCACCGCATGCTGGCGGGGGGACCGGTCGTCAGCACAGCCCATCGCCGCGAGAGTGCAATCACGCTATGAACTGCGTCGGCCGAGAGGACCGACGCGCGAGCAAAGCAGATGTGGCTGCCGCCACTAGTCCAAAGGCTCGCCGACCGCAGCAACTCGATGTCGATGCAGATCCGGCAGCGATGCTTACGTTCGTGCGATTCAGAGTGGTCCTCACTCGGAACCGAATCAAGCGATCGTTGCGCCTGAAGCGAGGAAGCGGCTTCATCGCCGTGGCCCTGATCACTCTGGTCCTGATCATTATCGTCGTGATCACTATGGTTATGGTGCCCAAGGTGTTGACATCCGCCACGGTCGAGAGCGGCGGCGCGGCCACCTTTGGTGTAATAGAGCTGCTCGCGATCGTCACAGCCAGCCGTAAAAAGAGAGTTTTCGACGGAATCCACGCATCCCGAGATCTCGTGAAGCAGCGGAAGCAGGGCCGATGATGCCAGCATCATGACAGCAAGCACCCCGGCAAGCCAGGACGAACCGCGAAGGTGATATTGAGATTGCATTCTCAACACCTATTTGTAGGCCGCGCGAGTGGGGTTGTCAACCCGCTCGCAACGCAGCCTCATCTGGAAGGATGACCGAGCCCACAGATCATCTGAAAACGTGAGGCTTCTTAGGCGCACTCTTTTAGGGGAGGCCTGAAGTAGTCAGGATTGGGGCGGACGTTCCGGTGTGGGCGGTGAGTCGAGATTCAGGCAGAACGGCGGCCGACGCGGCCTGACGTTTCAGCGGGTGCAGGGGCGGTCACGAGCTTGGTCGCGAGTCGCTTCAACGGTGTAAAAGACGCTTGGCCGGGGGCCGAGGAAGTACTTGTAAGCGGTTGGGCCTGCAACGCGGGCTGCTTAGAGACCAGAGCACCTACATTCGGCTTCGCGGCACTAGTGCGAAGATCATTAGTTTTAAGCCCGCTTGTAGCGGAGGCGGCGGTGCTGGAGGAGGAACCCGTTAACTGGGCGGGCACTGGTGAACTTCGGGTGAAGGCCGTAACACCGGTTGCTGCGTTTGCAGCAGGCACTGAGTGCGGACTCACAAGCCCCGCAGCGATAACGATGCGTGCGAGCTCAACACGATTATTCACACCAAGTTTTTCGCCCAGTGCCACGCGGTGCCATTCGACGGTTTTGACGCTGCGGTCCAGGCGCTTGGCGATGTCGGCGGTTGATAGCCCCAGCCCGATGTGCCGCAAAATTTCGATCTCGCGAGCTGTCAGCTTTGCAAGCGCACCGTGATCCTGGTGAACTGCCTGGCGTGTTGCGACGGTGGCAGAAACGGTGCCCGGCGAAGTCCGCAGAACCAGCAGCACACAAGCAACGCCATCAAGTGTCAGACCCAAAGGCCGATAGACCGCGCTGATTAGTCGCCCGCGGACCATACCCTCCAAACAAATACTTTGAGCTGTTTGCAGTGCTTCGCCTGCGATCGCGGCTCGCTCTGCCCCAAGGCCCGAAGGTAATATTTCTACCAGGTTACGTCCTATGAGCACGCTGTTTGAAGTTAACCAAGGCCCAACCTGTGGCTCGTTAGCAGATAAAAGTAGCGATGCGGCAAGAGAGTTATTGGCGAGTACTCGCCCATCGGAAGCGAGAAGCATCACCCCTTGTCCTACATCTTCGCACAGCGCATCCCACAACACCCGGAGATCGGAGTTGTCCTGGAGCGCTCCATCTAATATCTGCGACTCTCGTGAGGAGCGTGAGGAGCGAGCTTCGTTCAGACCAACATCGTCTGAGTTGAAACGGGAAACGTCAGACCTTGAGCTTACAACCATAATGTGATCCGGGCTGGAGAGTTAACTAAATGGCCGCATCTATAACCTGGGCCGGCAGTCGAGCCCATGGATTCGGTGGCTGTAGGACAACTAGATGCGAAATGGATCCGTTCGTAAAAAAGGTTCCCACGGCGGTACGATCACCGACCGCCTCTCGCTGGAGCAACGCCACCCGTCTGGATAGGAAAAGCAGTGGACAAAAACCGAACTTACTCCAAAAATAACACCGATGGGGGACCACCGCTCAAGAGCGGTTTGGACGAAGAGAGCTGCCGCGTTGATGTTCCGGGGAAGGGAAATAAAGCGCAGGATTGGTCTCCGGGCGTCCAGCAGCGGGAAGTGCGGGATTTTCTTGAAGGGCCGCGAGCACGACTCAGCGAGTTCCTGCGCGCGTGCCGGATCTTCGGGGAGTTCATCCGAGGGTTTCGCGCGCTGCACTTTGTGGGTCCGTGCGTCACTGTGTTTGGTTCAGCGCGGTTTCCACCGGGCCACCAGTATTATGAGTTAGCAAGAAGCGTGGGTGGGATGCTTGCGGGG
>CAYVFW010000172.1:0-6804 GCA_964450325.1 uncultured Phycisphaeraceae bacterium
GGCTTGGGCGCGGGGGTCACGCTGATGGGGGCAGTCTTCTCTTCACAGCCGGCGAGCAAGTTACATATGGCCAAGGGAGCGAGAAGGATGGCGGAAAAAACAGGAGATTTTAGGGACATTAGCAGGACTTTCTTTGAGAGGAGTTGATACGAGCGGACACAAACGAAAGCAAAAGAGACGGACACAATATATACATTAACGACCGAACCAGCGCGCGACTCGGCCCGGGCGGCGGGGTGCGCCCTCTGGCACTGAGCGTACGCCGGATGGTGCGCTGGCATGGCCAACTTTATGAACCAATGCGTAGCCAGCGGGCACTACAAAGAGGTTGAGGAATGTAGATGTAAGTAATCCACCGAGCACGACGACAGCGAGCGGCGCGAGCAGCTCACTGCCGGGCTTGCCCACGGCGAGGGCAAGGGGCAGCAGGCCCAGGGCGGCGGAGAGGGCGGTCAAGAGGATGGGCACGAGGCGCTCCATCGAACCCTGAAGAATGGCGGCGCCGATGGGAAGTTTGTCAGTTTCCATCAGATAGCGGTAGTGATTGACGAGCAGGATTCCGTTACGTACGGCGATACCAAAGAGCGTAATGAATCCGACCAGACTGGCGATTGAGATGATCGGGGGTTGATACATTGATGATCCCAGACCAAAGAGGGCAAGCGTGTTCTTGGCAAGGCCCGCGTGCAACAGCGAATCGGTGAGGAAGATCGCCGCAACTCCCCCCAAGGTAGCCAAGGGCAAGTTAATCATAACCACCGCGGCGACCTTTAATGATCCGGTGGAAAGCTGGAGAATCAGCAACATAAGAATAGAGATACCAGCCCCGGCCAGTAAGAGCGTGCGGCTCGCGGACTGCTGGGCCTCAAACTGACCGCCAAACTCAACGGTGTAACCCGTAGCCTCAACGATTGGCGTCACTTTGTCCTTAACTTGCTGCACAAGGTCGCCAAGATTGTAACCATCCGCCACGTTGGCGGAGATGACGGCCTTACGTTGCGCGTTCTCGCGCGCGATGATGTTTGGGGTCTTTTCCGGCCCGATATCCGCTACATCGCGGAGCCGCACTGTGGGGCCTGGGGCTCCATCCTCGCCGCGTCCTACGAGCATCAGGTCCCCCACTTGCCCCACGGTTTCGCGCTGTTCGCCTTCGAGGCGAACGACCAGGGAGTATCGCCGCAACCCCTGATTCACCACCGCGACTTCCTCGCCGTAGAGGGCGATGCGCACCTGTTCCGCCGCGGAGGCCGGGGTAAGGCCCGCCGCGGCGAGGTCTTGATGACGGTAGCGGATCGGCACTGATGTAATTAGAATCTCACGGTTGGCGGTGACATCGCGCGCGCCCGGAATAGATTTAAGTGCTGATTCAACTTGCTTGGCGAGCGATCTAAGGGTGCCCAGATCCTCGCCGAAGATGTTAACTGCGATTGCGGCGGGCGTGCCGGAAAGGACGTGCGAAAGGCGGTGCTCGATGGGCTGACCGATCTGTACCGTGACGCCGGGCACGGCGGTGGCGATGAGGGCGATCTCTTTGCGGATAGCGATTTTGTCGCCCTTTGGGGCGATGAGAATATCAAGCTCGCTGTTGGAGACAGGTTCGGCGTGCTCATCGCGCTCGGCGCGGCCTGTGCGGCGGGTAACGCTCTGAACGCCATCGATCTTAATTAGTTTTTCTTCGATGCCGACGGCGGCACGATTACTTTCAGAAAGGGAAGTACCGGGCGGTGAGGAAACGAAGACGGTGAACGAGCCTTCATTGAACTCGGGTAGAAAGGAGGTGCCAAAGGTTCGGCCTAGGAGGAGCGAAAGACCGGTGACCACCAGGGCGGTGCCGACGACCGACTTACGATGATTAAGAGACCAGCGGAGGGCGGGTTCGTAGCGGGCTTTGAGGAAGCGGACGAGGAAGCGGTCGGTATTGTGCGGTGCGGCGGTGCTCGATTCACTCGGATTGGTGCGCCGGGGCCGGATGAGGAGTTTGCACATCGCGGGCGTCACTGTCAGTGCGACCAGCAACGAGGCCATAATTGATACAACGTACGTAATTGCAAGCGGCTTAAAGAATCGGCCTTCGAGGCCCTCCAAGAACATAAGCGGAAGAAAGACGATGCAGATGAGCACCGTGGCGTAGACTACTGAAGAGCGAACTTCGTTGCTGGCATCGTAGATGAGAGTAACGAATGGCTTACGCTGCTCGGCGGGCAGCAGTGAGTTTTCTTCAAGTCGCCGGTGAACATTCTCGACATCGATGATGGCATCGTCGACGAGTTCGCCAATGGCGACGGCCAATCCACCCAGTGTCATGACGTTCAGGGTCAGCCCGAACACATCCAGCGTGAGCAACGCGGCGGCCAAAGAGAGGGGCAGCGCAGTAAGTGTGATTATCGTCGTGCGGATATTGAGCAAAAAGAGCATGAGGATAATTCCCACGATTATCGTGGCATCCCGAAGCACGACCACGACGTTGTTGACCGAACGCTCAATGAAGTGGCTCTGGCGGAAGACCTCCCGATTGATTATAATTCCCTTGGGCACGCTCGACTCAATCTGATCAAGGGCGGCATCGATGCTTTTGGTGAGAGAGAGTGTGTTGGTGCCGGGGGCCTTCTGGATGGTCAGGACGACAGCGGGGACGCCCTGGTTGGCCGCGGTGCCACGCTTTGGTGCGCCTCCGAGCACGACGGAGGCGACCTCTCCGATTGTAATTGGCAGACCGTCCTTCATGATGACGGCGGTGGAGGCGATGTCGCGGACGCTGGTGACGCGCGCGGCTTGGCGCATGGGAAGTTCGGAGCGGTCAACATCGGATAAGTATCCCGCGCTAGCGGTGCTGTGGGAGTTGCGGGCCGCGTCAACGACTTCCTGGATTGTAATTCCGTACAGGGCGAGTCGGTCCTGATCGACGTTCACCTGGTACTCGGGGAGTTCGCCGCCGATGGCCGCAACTTGGGAGACGCCGGGGATCGCGAGCAGCTTGTTACGCAAATCAAACTCGGCGTAGGCGCGGATGTCCAGGTCGCTCACCGTTTTGTCGGGGCTTGAAACCGCGAGCAACATAATTTCACCGGTGATGCTGGCGATGGGGGTCATCGTGGGCTCGACACCCGGCGGGAGCGATTCGCGGATGCCGGTGAGGCGCTCACCGACCAGTTGACGGGCGCGGTAGATATCCGTGCCCCAGTCAAACTCCACCCAGACCAAAGAGAGGGAAATCGCCGACGCGCTGCGCACCCTGCGGACACCCTGAAGGCCGTTGACGGCGGATTCGAGGGGGAACGTAACATATTGTTCCACCTCATCTGCCGAGAGGCCGCCCGCTTCGGTAAGCAGGACAACGGTGGGCGCGTTCAGTTCGGGGAAGACATCCACCGACATCCGGGGAAGACGCGCGATGGTGTAGACGAGCATCGCGACGGCGATGAGGATGACAAGCGCGGAGTGCTTGAGGGAGAAAGAGATCAGATGTTTGAGCATTGGCGATTCCTGTAGATGACTTAGTCTTCGCCTTCGTGGAAGGTACCGTCGGGATGGAAGTGACCGCCTTTGGTAATGCTCCCGCTGGTTGCGACCATCAGTTGATAGACACCATCGAGCACGATTTCATTACCTTCCGCGACGCCGCTCTTAATTATAACCCAACGGCCATCGTCGATTCCCAGCTCCGCTTCCATGCGGATCGCTTTGTCGGGATTGGCGGGGTCACGACGAAATATAATGGCTTGTGTACCATCGCGCGTCACGCACTTGAGCGGGATGGCCAGCTCTTCCATACCGGCGCCGCTGGTGATTACTTCCAAGTAGCCCGCGACGCCCGCTTTGGCCCATGAGGCCGAGTAACTTGGTGCCGTCCAAAGAAGATCTATGGTTCGGTGTTGGGCGTCGGCAGTGGGCGCGAGCGTAAGCACCCCATCCATTGGCGCAGATCCTTGGTCAGAGGTGCCACCGCCCCTTGAACTAATGTCGGGGGTGTTATCGATTGAAGCACTGGTGAGTGCGGTGGCACCCTCTGCGAATAGCCCCTGCGCGGGAACAACGGTGGCCCTTTGTCCCGAAGCGAGCCGGCTTAAGTCGCTCTGCAAAGCGACCGCTCGGAATCGCAGCTGAGTAGGCTGGATCGTCGTAAGTATATGACCGTGCTGGGATGCCAATCCCCCATTTACTAAACTGAGTGTATTTACAATCCCGGGGTCAATTGCTTTTACTTCGATGTGCGAGAGCATCCTCCAGCGGGGCTCGCCCGCCGCACTATCGGCTGCCTTTCTTAACTCATCGACGCTCAACCCCGCGAGCGAGGCGGCTGAATCAAACAGTATAGTTAACTCCGCCTTCGCCGCCTCAAGTTTCGCCGCGGCCTCGGACCGCTTTGCTTTTAGTTCGGCTTCTGTTTCGAGTGTTTCTGCCAGCTCCGCGCGTGCGGTCGCGAGAGCGGATCGAACAGGCGCCACTTCTTCAAGCCGGACGGCGCCAGCGCCCTCAAGTTTCTCCATCGAGGCAACGCGCTGCGCCCAGAGCGCGACCACGGTCTCCAGCGCGTTGTGATGATTCTCGTGCGCAGCGAGCAGCGGACCGGTACTTTCGTTGGTAGCCGTAGCGATCGTCACCGCTGCGTGCGCCGACACGAGTTCCCGTTGCATACCCCGCCACGCCGGCGAATCAAGAAGGTACAGCGGAGTACCAACCTCCACCTTCTGGTACTGCTGCACCAGAAGTTGCACCGTCCCCGACGCGGCGGCGCGGTACTCTCGTGAGGCGGTTGGCTTAAGTTCAAAGCGGCCCGGGAGGCGGAGCGTCCGGGCCACGTTGCGGCTTTGCACTCTTGCGAAGGTAATTCCCAGGTTCTGCCGCACGGTTGAGTTAATATCCACGCGGTTGGTAACGGCCGCCCCGCTGCCCGCGGCGGCGTGCTGATCTGGCTTGGGGCTGGATTCGCGCTCGCACCCCGTGTGAACGAACACCAAGGCAAGCGCCAAGAGCATCTTTTTATAATTCATCGGAGTCCGTTGCGTTCTGCGCTGAGCGCGAAGCTAAGTTTTTCGACTGTGCGGTCTGACTCTGGTTTGCCTCCTGTGTTCGCTCTGCATGCGGGCAGGAGGGCGTGGAACTTGCCTACCCGAAGGGGCGGCCAAGGTATAATCAATATTCAACGGTTGGAGAGCTCGCAATTGCCGCTGGGGCCCGAGGGGCCCAGCGCAAAGCGGGCGCATGGGAGCTGCGGCTCACTCGCGGCGTCCGCCAGCGGGTCAATCCTAAATTAATAAAGCGTGACTTGTTCGCACCAAGCGTTGGCTGCACGACACATCGTCAAGGTGCAGAGGCGGGTGCGATCGGATAAGTAGAGGGCTGTGCACAATCTGCGGGCCGCAGCAGAGATCGTAAGTAGATGCGGCCAGCAGTTGGACGGGCTGGGCGAATATTCCCGCCGCGTGCATGTGAATGCCGGGCTGCCTTAACTGCGTCTCATCGGGAATACTAATTACGATGCCGTCCTCAGCGGCCAAGGGCGAGGCCGGGTCGGCGAGTAGCTGGTCGAGACGGTCGTGGCCACTCTTCTCTTCCGTACACGGGGGCACGTCGTGCCCGCAGCAGCTTGGGTGAATTTCGTGCAGCTGGAGGTGCATCGCCGCAAAGGCCGAGGCGGCTTCAGCGCTCACGCCCGCATGAAGGTGAAAGTGATGATCGTCATGGGCGTGAGCAACCATCGAAGTGCCCCTGAACGCACCCAGAACTAATAGCGGGACCAGAATGACCGATGCAAGCCAACGGACCGGCGCGGCACGCAGAAGGGTCGCGGCGGGACTTCTAGAGAATGTCAAGGAAGTGCGCATTTATGCGGGGCGGATGCTGGGATTCACCCTTTATCAACAGAAAGTCTACGATCGGTGAGGCGCTTCTACGCCACCGCACCACCGGCGGTGCTGAAGTTCGTTGCGTTTTGGGTCAACTTAGCAATGTGCCTCACCGCCACCTAGACGCCAAAAGCATAGCCCGGTAGACCGCGTGACCTGTTGAAACTTGCCGACATTCGTTGCAGGATTGGCCGAGGCGCAGGAGGGATTTTTGCCAAGATGCACCGAGTGAGAGGTCCGTTTGAGGTTAGGCTCAAGGCTTAGATCGAAGAATTAGGCGTGAGCGACGCGGTGGTCGGCCGCAGGTGCTTGGATAAGCAGTTTCACGGCGACTTGGAAGGCACCAGCAAAGGGCTGATGCTTAGCAGTGCGCACAGCAACCAAGGGCTCGGCGGGTTATGTGGCCATGGAACGGGTAGTTGGGAGGTTAAGCGGGTCGGTCGGGTCGGGTCGGGCGTGCGCACGGGCTCGTTTGTGCTCCAGCACAGCAGCAGGATGACCAGCGGCGCGCCGACCCAGTCGATTACCGTCGTGCCCGATTCCGGGACTGAAGGCCTTATAGGAATCGCTGGCTCGATGACGATCGACATCGTCGAGGAGCAGCATTTTTACAGCTTGGACTATCGATTCGAGGGCGACGAGGGTGCCTAAATGTCTAGCTGATTGCACGAAATACCGCAGCTCGGCCTTCCTAAGTCGTGACAAGGAGACAGTTTCGGACGATTGAGGCACGGCCGACGAGCGGCCGGACCCCGGGCGTCAAGTCAGGGCGACAGGATTTGAACCTGCGGCCTTGTGGACCCAAATTTTGGGGGGGCGGGGGTTATTGGCGGTTGGCGTTGAGGTTTTTTTGGTTATTGGCGTGGGCTGGGTGAGATTTTTTGAGGTGGGGGAGAGAGGTCAGGAGCGCGCGCCTCTTGTGGTTTTGGTTTGCCTTGTGTGGTGGACTGGTGGGATG
>CAYVFW010000173.1:0-6787 GCA_964450325.1 uncultured Phycisphaeraceae bacterium
GCCGCTTTGCAGCCGCGGCGAAATCAGCGATGGCCGACATCGCCCGCGTTCACGAGCAAGCCGAGCGGGATATGGGCAAAGAAGCCGCGAAGATCTTCACGTTTCACATCGGAATGTTGAAAGACCCCATCTTGTTGGCTCAGATTCGCACGCAAATAGAGACTGAACAGGTAACCGCCGAATACGCGGCGACGCACGTGCTGGGGAAACTTGCTGATCAGTTTCGCCAACATCGGGACCCCGTCTTCGCGACCAAGGTTAACGACATTGACGATCTTACCGATCGCCTGATGGCGCTGCTGGTTGTGGGCTCGACGAGCCGCATGAAAGGCCTCACGACCGATGCGGAGACGATTATCGTTGCCCGCGATTTGACACCCTCACAGACTGCGAGCTTTGATCGCACCAAGATCATCGGCTTCGCGACCGACTTGGGCGGCATGACCAGCCATACGGCGATCATCGCTAAAGCGCTTGAAATCCCGGCGGTGGTGGGGTGCCAGACACTTTTAAGCAAAGTGCAGGATGGCGACCTGCTGGTGCTGGATGGTGATAAGGGCGTTGTAATTTTACATCCCGACCAGGCCACCATTCAAAATTACGGTAGGGCACTTGAGCAGCGTACCGCGTTGCATGTGGCACTCACCGACCAGCGCGATTTGGCGAGCGTGACAACGGATAATGTTCCCGTGCAGTTGCTGGGGAACATCGAGCTACCCGAGGAAGTTGCGCGGGTGCTTAACTCCGGCGGGAGCGGCATCGGGCTTTATCGTACTGAATACTTATATCTTACGGGTGATGAAGAGCCCAACGAGGGCGTTCACTATCGTGCTTATAAGCGGTGTGTGCAGTTGTGCGCGGGGCGAGAACTGGTGATCCGCACGATGGATTTGGGCGCGGATAAATATACTCAGGCCCAGGCGGAGATCCCGGAACGTAACCCGTTTCTGGGTTGCCGATCCATCCGATATTGCCTTAAAAACCAGGGGATGTTCAAAAAGCAGCTGCGAGCTATTCTGCGGGCGAGCGCAGACGGCACCGTGAAACTTATGTTCCCGCTTATATCGAGCATCGCCGAGCTGCGGCAGGCTAAGTTTATCGTCAACGATGTGATGGAAGAGCTGGACGAAGAGGGCCTGCCTTACGACCGTGGAATTAAGATCGGCATGATGGTGGAGGTTCCTTCCGCGGCGATTCAGGCCGAAACCTTCGCGCGCGAGTGCGACTTTTTCTCCATCGGAACCAATGACCTTGTGCAGTACACCCTCGCGGTTGACCGGATTAACGAACGCGTCGCTAACCTCTACAGCCCGTTACACCCCGCGGTGATCAGGCTCATCCGCGATGTAGCCCGTGCCGCGCGTCGTAACAAAATTCCCGTGAGCAACTGCGGTGAAGCCTCCGGCGACCTTGAGTTCGCGATGCTTCTCATCGGCTTGGACGTTACCACGCTCAGCGTCTCCGCCTCGAACATTCCTCAGCTTAAGCGGTTCATACGCCAGCTCAGTAAAGTGGATTGCGACAAGGTCGCGAGAGACACGCTGAAGCTCGATTCTGATGTGCAGGTCGCGGCGTTCCTGCGCGACCGCGCCCGCAAGCTGGCCCCGGCTTCGTTTACCGATGCGGGGGGAGATTCTTAAGGGGGAGCAGGTGCCGCGTGCCGGAGTGATGGTTGTACGAAGCCGAGCCCCGAGGTAACTGTGCCCGCGCGCGACGTTGCCGCATTTCCCGGCGATGTATAACGATACACTCCGCTCACGTATGCGCCTGTCACTCTCTGAAATTCGAAACAACGCCATGAAGTTCTCCGCCGAATGGGCGGATGATACCAGCGAGCGCGGCGAGGCGCAGGCGTTTTGGATCGACCTCTTCGCGGTCTTTGGCATTAAACGCCGCAGTGTCGCGAGCTTTGAGGAGAAGGTAAAGAATCTCAAAGGAGCCCACGACCGCATCGACGTTTTTTATGCTGGCGTAATGATCGGGGAACATAAGAGCCTTGGACAAGACTTGTCCAAAGCCGCCAGTCAAGCATTTGATTACATCCAATCTCTGCAGCGCGAAGATCGCGAAAGTGAGATTCCGCAGTTCATCGTGGTCTCCGACTTCCAGACTATCGTTATCTACGACTTGGATTCCAAGGATTCTGCCGAGCCGGTCGCCCAGTTTAAGACCGCCAAGCTGCACGAGAACATCAAGCACCTTAACTTCCTCTCGGGATATATAACCAAACCCGTCGATCCCGAAGACCCGATTAACATCGAGGCGGTTGAAGTGCTGGGCGTGCTGCACGATGCGCTCGAAAAGGGTGGGTATCAGGGTCACAACCTCGAACGGCTCCTCGTCCGTGTCTTGTTCTGCCTCTTCGCCGACGACACCGGTATCTTTCCCGCCGAAGAGTTCAAGACGCTCGTAAAATCGGCCCGCACCGACGGCAGCGACATGGGCTCGCTCCTCGCCCGCTTCTTCAAAGTGCTGGACTCAGAAAAGGCTGGCCGCTCCGCCAAGCTCTCCGAGGATCTCCGCGACCTGCCGTACGTGAACGGCGAGTTGTTCCGTGAAGATCTGGGTTTCGCCGACTTTGACGGTGCCATGCGCAATGCGCTGATCGCAGCCTGCGAGTTCAACTGGTCTCGAATAAGCCCCGCCGTCTTTGGCTCGCTCTTCCAGTCCATCATGGCGGGCGAAAGCGGGGCCAAGAAACGTCGCCAGATCGGTGCTCACTACACCAGCGAGCGCGACATCATGAAACTGGTCCGGAGCCTGTTTTTGGACGACCTGAAGACCGAGCTAGATGAGGCGGGCAAAGACAAGAAGAAACTCCAAGCGTTTCAAGATAAGCTAGCGTCGCTGCGCTTCCTCGACCCCGCCTGCGGATGCGGTAACTTCCTTGTGGTTACATACCGGGAACTGCGCGACTTGGAACTGCGCGCACTGTTGGCCGCGTACCCTCAGCGCGGCCTTGAGCGGGGAGCGGCTGGCCCACAAAAGGTGTTGAACCTCGACCAGGTTCTTCAGGTGGATGTAGACCAGATGTATGGCATCGAAATCGAAGAGTGGCCCGCGCGCATCGCCGAGGTTGCGATGTGGCTCATCGACCATCAGATGAACCAGAAGGTGGGCGAGGCCTTCGGTACGCCCGTGCTGCGATTACCGCTCAAGAAGAGCGCGAAGATCGCGGTCGCGAATGCGTTACGGCTCGACTGGAACGACGTTCTACCAGCGAAGCGGTGCAGTTTTGTGCTGGGAAATCCGCCGTTTGTGGGCAAGAAGGAACAGAACACCGAGCAGAAGAAGGACATGGCGACCGTGTGGGGCGACTTAAAAGGCGCTGGCACACTCGACTATGTTACGTGCTGGTATCGGATAGCGGCGAAGTACATGAAGGGCACCCACGCCGCCGCCGCCTTTGTTTCTACCAACTCCATATCGCAAGGCGAGCAGGTGGGCATCCTTTGGAAGTCACTCTTCGCGCAGGGTGTAAGCATTCAGCTTGCCCACCGGACCTTTGCATGGACAAGCGAGGCGCGTGGCAAGGCCCATGTGCACGTTGTCATCGTCGGCTTGAGCCACATCGACCGCAAGCCCAAGCTGCTCTATGACTACGACAAGAGCACGGAGCCGACGGTAACGGCCGCCGCGAACATCAGTCCCTACCTTGTCGCGGGACCCAACATCGCGATCGTCCGTGCCGATCAACCTTTGAGCGATGGTGCGCCCGAAATGACCAAAGGTAGCGAAGTGACGGACGATGGCCATCTGCTCTTGAATGAGCGGGAACGCAAGGAGATCGCCAAAGAGTGCCAAGGAACAGGCGCGTTCCTCCGCCAGTTCCTCGGGGGCGATGAGTTTATCAACGGCGATATCCGCTATTGCCTGTGGCTTCGCGATGCCGCCCCGTCTGAGTTTCGCAAGTGCGAACCTATCCGCCGCCGCCTTGCGGCGGTAAAGGATTTCCGCCTGAAAAGTCCCAAGACCCGCACAGTCCAACTCGCGTCTACTCCGCATCTCTTCGGCGAGGATCGCCAACCCAGCAGTAAGTATCTGCTGATCCCCAAGGTCTCCTCGGAACGCCGGAACTACATCCCCATTGGCTTCATGCCCCCTTCAACGATTGTCAGCGGGAGCGCGCTCGTCGTGCCCGGCGCTACTGGGTTGCACTTCGGCATCCTGTCATCGATGATGCACATGGCTTGGATGCGGCGGGTCTGCGGGCGGCTTGAATCACGGTATCAGTATTCGGTCAGTATTGTCTACAACAACTTCCCTTGGCCCCAAGACATGAGCGACAAGCAACGCGCCGCCGTCCAGGCCGCCGCGCAGGCCGTGCTTGATGCCCGCGAGCAGTTCAAGGGCCAGACCCTCGCCGACCTCTACGACCCCCTCGCCATGCCGAAGGCTCTGCGCGACGCCCACAAGGCCCTCGACAAAGCCGTGGACAAGTGCTATCGCCCCGCCGCGTTTGAGTCCGAGCGGGCGAGGGTTGAATACCTCTTTACTCTCTACCAGCGCCTGACAGCGCCACTGACCGCCCCGCCCAAGGGTCACAGACGTAAGCCCGAGCCAGATACGGGCAACTGAAAGTGGGCGGAAGAGACAGCGGTCCGCACCGGAGAAACGATATTAATTCTTAACCCCGCGAGCTTGAGCAAAATGTGCTGGTGGCCAGCCGCTTGAGAGTCGCGGTAAAATCCGCATCACCGACCACGCGCGGATCGGCAAGGACGCGGCCAGCCGCTGGACAAGTTTGGGCGAGTTCTTCTTGGCCTCCCGCGGCAACAACGCCCCGCCGTGGGAGAAGAGCTGCTGGCCAGTGAAGTCGGCGAAGACCGGCTGCCTGCCGAATGTCGAAAAACGGATGGAACCGGACGCAGGAACGTTGATACAGCCTGTCATCGCGTTTCGCCATTGGGTTTATGAGCAAACGGTATGGTAACCCTTTACGCTTTAAGAGGGTCTTGGGCTCTCGCGCGTTCGCGCTTTTGGGCGCGATGATTTTGATGTGAAATATTCGGGGTAGGGGTCGGTGGGGAAGTCGGGACGGAGGCCCATTCGTTACGCGCCCTCGCGTTCGAGAAACTGAGCGCCTTTGTCTGCGAAGTCGTCTAGCGTCGGGAAGATCTTGTCCGCGGCCGAGAGCAGCCGCGTCCGGTCCTTGCGGCCGAGGTTGTCGAGGTCTTCCAGCACGATCGCCCCCCAGAAGTTCAGCCGTTTGATCACAAACTCCTGGAGCGCGATTGTCGCTAAGCGCGCGTTCGCCTGGTTGTTCACGCCGAAAAGGTACACTTGCTTGGGCCGGTGGTTGAAGCGATAGTCAACTTCGTATTCGTCGTGATCCGGCAGCGGGAGGAAGTTCGGCTCGGGCGAATACTTCGAGAGCCGCGTCTGGACAACCTCTCTCAGTTGCTCGAAGAAAAGACTCTGGACGACCTCGCGTTTGTACGCACGCATCGACGAGACCCGCGCCACCGTCTGGGCAAACTGCAACACCGCCGGTCCCAGCCCCGCCGTGTCCGTGTCGATCAACAGGTTCCCCTGTTGCTCACGGACCCCGTTCTCGCTCAGGATGCGGGCCAGCACTTTTTCCCTTGTGGGCGTGTCGATCTCGTAGGCGTAGCTCAGACGCATGAGCGTCATGCCGTGGTCGCAGACGCGGAGCATGTCCTCCGTTGCGCCCTCCGTGCCCGGTGACGGCTCGATAAAGATGTCCAACATGTCCCCGTCCTCGTGGTAGAGGGGGGCGAGCAACTGCATCACGCCCGGGCGCTTGGCCTTCAGCCGCACGCGGTCGTTGAACTGCGCTTTCAGGGTGTCCAGGTACTCAACCACCGTCGTCTACCTCCGTCTGATCGAAAAGTCGTTTCGCTAAAATCTCGCTCAAATATGCCTTGGCTCCCTGCACGCCGCAAGTCTTCACAAAGAACGAAAGCGCCTCGGAGAACGAACCATACTCGCTCGTCGTCTCGGCCCCGCGCTCCGCGCGCATGCCCGCATCCATATTATCGGCTTTTGCCCTGTGGATGTGGTAGCCGAAGTGCCAGCCGGGCATCCCGGGCTTTGCTTCTTTGCTCCCGACCTCCTCGTGGGGGCCGTTGCAGCGGAGCAGGTGAATCTCCTCGCGCAGGTCGCCCGCGGCCCCATCCACAGGAAGTACGATCAGGCCGATCGAGAAGTTCTCGAGGAAGGCATCGTTCACCCGCATGTAAGCCCGGAACCGGCGTGAGCCATCGACCGCCTCCAAATCCATGCCGTTGCGGCAATACCCCCGTGCCTGCTCCATACGTGTCTTCGGCGGCACCGTGATCCGCTTGGGGCAGACGATCAGGGCGTCGAGTTGTGCCTGCGTCCACTCGCTCACACCCGCACCTCGATGACTTTCGCCGTGTCGTTCCCGAAGATCTCGATCACCTTCACCGCTACTTTATACTTCCCACCCCTGTCGTACTCGCGGGGCTCGCTGGTCGGTTCCAGCGTCCGATCCTTGCGGGTGCGGAAGCTCTGCCACTCGTTCTCGAAGATGAACCAGCCGGTGGCGACAGCCCGCTCTGGCTCTTTTCCCGCTTTGCCCTTCTCGGTACGTGGATGATCTCCAGGCGGCTGGCATAGCCGAAGCCCACCCGCCCGGTAGTCGATCCCGTCTGTCCACTTCTTGGTCAGCACCTCGCGGCTCACCGCCAGCGTCTTTTTGTCCTTACGGATCTTGACCGCCTGACCCGCCTTCTTAAGCGATGACCGCATGAGCTTGTTGTCGCCCCAGATTAGCTTGTTGCTCCACCCCCCGCTCTGACGC
>CAYVFW010000174.1:0-6684 GCA_964450325.1 uncultured Phycisphaeraceae bacterium
CCCCATTCCCCCCGCCATTGAACGCACCATCTCCACCATCGTCTCCACCATATACGCCCTTCGGACCTCATCAATCCCCGGCCACACGCCGATCCAGAAAGCGTCGTTCATTATCTTATCCGTGTGCGCCAGACTCCCGTGTACCCGATATTCAACGCCATCAAAGGCGGGCTGGCGAGCTAAGTTGCCCGCGAACAAAAGCCGCGTGCCGATCTTGCGGCTCTCCAAGTACTTCACCACATCGCGCCGTACCAGCGGCGACCCATCCTTAATCGTAAGAAGATAACCAAACCAGCTCGGCTCGCTGTTGGGAGTGGCCACCGGCAGTTGGAAGTGTTCTTCGAGCCCCGCGGCTTTAAAAGCCTCCGTCAGCCGGGCGAAGTTCTCCCGGCGGGCCGCGACAAACCTGGGCAGCTTCTTAAGCTGGCTTACGCCGATGGCCGCCTGCATGTCGCTTACTTTAAGATTATATCCTAGGTGCGAATAGATGTACTTATGATCGTACCCCTCGGGCATATCCCCCAGTTTCCAGTCAAACCGTTTGCCGCAAGTGTTATCTTTGCCCGGCGGGCACCAGCAGTCCCGCCCCCAGTCGCGATAACTTTCGACGATCCGCTTAAGGCCCCCACTGTTGGTCATCACGCTCCCGCCCTCACCCATCGTAATGTGGTGCGCCGGGTAAAAGCTAAGCGTCGCCACGTCCCCCTGCGTACCAATCCCGCGGCCGTCATAGCGGGCGCCGAAAGCATCGCAGCAATCTTCAATCAGCCATAAATTATGTTTCCGCACGACCTCCAACACCGCGTTAAGGTCAAAGGGATTACCCAGACTATGGGCGATCATAATGGCGCGTGTCTTGCCCGTGACAGCGCTCGCCAAGGCCGCCACATCTACGTTGTGGGTGGCGGGATCAACGTCCACGAAGACCGGCACGCACCCGTTCTGCACGATCGGGGCAACCGTAGTGGGAAAACCCGCGGCGACGGTGATGACCTCATCCCCCGGCCTGATCCGCGGCTTGTCGAACTTAGAATCAATCTTCGGGCTGGTAAGCGCGGTAAACGCGAGCAAGTTCGCCGCCGATCCGGAGACCGTCAGCCGCGCGTGACGCGTGCCGAAGACTTCCGCTACTTGCGTTTCAAACTGGTCCCCGAATCGCCCCATCGTCAGCCACATGTCCAAGCTGGCATCTACCAAATGCACCAGATCGTCCGCATCCAGCACTTTGCCGGTGACGGGTATGTAGGTCTGGCCGGGCACAAACTCGCCCACTGGCTTGCTCGCCTGAAACTCGCGGCACTGCTCAAGAATTAACTGCCTCAAATGATCGGACATCACCCAACTGTAGTAGTTCGCCAACCGTGTGGGGCCGCCCGGTGATTTGGCTGAGGCTCCCCGCCCGCTCGTGGCAACGATTGAGTTCTTATGCCCGAACTGCCCGAGGTCGAATCTTCACGCCGCTCGCTGGAGCCATACCTCCTCGGAGGTCGCATTCTGAGCGAACGGCTGTTTCGGCCAGACGTTTGCCGCTGGCTCTCAAACGACGGGCTGCGAGAACATAATATGAAGGCCGGGCTGAAGTTAGGTGACCGCATCGTTTCGCTGCGGCGGCGGGGCAAGCAGATGGCCGCGGTGGGCGAGAGCGGTGAAGTTCTTATCATTCAACTGGGCATGTCAGGCCGGGTGCTGGTCTGTCCGGAAGCCGCCCCGCCAGGAAAGCACATCCACGCGGCATGGCGCGTTCAAGGCCGAGACGGCGTAGAACGCACAATCTATTTTCAAGATGCGCGGCGGTTTGGTAAACTTACGTTCTTACCGAGTGAAGATATATTACATCGCCACGTCTGGTCGGCCTTGGGGCCAGACGGCCTGGACGTAACCGGCGAGCAGCTCGCCCAGCGCGCCGGGCAGAGCACCCGCGCGATCAAGGCCCAGTTGCTCGACCAGTGGGTCGTTGCTGGCGTTGGCAATATTTACGCGGACGAGGCACTCTTCGCCGCGGCGATCCGACCAACGCAGCGCGGCGACCAGGTGGACCAGGCATCATGGGACCGTTTAGCGGGAGCGATTCGCCGCGTGCTCGCCGCGGCGGTTCAGCGCGGTGGGAGCACCCTCAAAGATTATGTCAACGCCGACGGAGCCAAAGGAGAGGGGCTGGCCGACCATAAGGTTTATGGTAGGGGCGGACTTCCTTGTTTGGTTTGTAATAGGATTCTGAAGAAGGACCAGATTGGCCAGCGAACCAGCGTCTGGTGCTCGTCATGTCAGGTAAAAGTTAAGTATTCCCGGGGCAAGAGCACAAGGGTTGCTGAACCGGCCCAGCAGGGCTGACAGTTGCGCCGACCGGCGAAGCCACCAGCCTCGCCCGTCGCATCAAGGGCGCGGGCCGCACCGGCCCTGGGGGGCAAATGTGGCGGCGCTTTCGCCCAGTCTCGGCGTGCTTATCCACATTGGCGAGGTCGAATTCGTCTTGAGCATCACCGACGCTTTACTTACGTTGCAAACCGCGGCGAGCGTGACCGGTTGCCCGGTCGGGTCCGAGCTGAGCTGGGCGGGGGCTGGTTGTCTTCTTTCTAATAGAAGGAGGAATTTAGAATCTAGTAGTAACAAGGCCTGGCATTATGTGGGAAAAGAGGCGGGGATCGACGGTTTTGCAGGTTTTTACGGACTTTCCGGCCCAAGTCCGAGGGGGCAAAAACTGTCGATAGCCTGTCGGTAGTTGTCGGTTAGCGAACGTCGCGAGCAACCCGCTTGGGGGAGCGGAGGAGATCAGGGACGACACGGCCTCTGTAGGCTGGCGCAGTTGTCCGGGGGCGTCAACTGATCCACAGGTCGTACACACGAGATGGCGGTTGCGCCAAGCGGGGAGGAATGAGAACCCGGGGGGAAAAAAAACGGCCCACGGCTGAGAAAAGCGGTGGGCCGGAAAGAGGTTATTCAGTCGCGGCGGAGGGACACTTGCAGGCGCTGGTTATTGAAACGTAAACATGATCTTAGTTGTGGCGAAGGTTGTTGAACGTGTAGTTGTGTGGGTCTAACGGCAAGTGACGGGGCCAAAATTACAAGGGCTGGAGTTCTTATGGATTGCGTGGGCTTGTAGTTTCGTCGCCCATCTGGACAGGGAGAATAGGGGCGACGGGCTCATTGCCGAACAAGAAGAATGGGAACCCCCCGCCGCCAGCGGGAGCCTGGTTGTAGATGTACTGAGCGTCAAGGGCCTTTCCAATGCGCATCTTGGCTTCACTTAAGTGCGCCATCGAATACGCATCGAGCGTACCGCCCTTGTCTGATTTCTCGCCGATGATGCCGGTGATGGTTTCGTTGAGCTGGCGGAGACGAAAGACCGCTAGATTGCTAATGGCCTTGAAAGCTTCGGTAGACCCGGTGCTGGGGAGCGTGAGGTCAATGAGACGGTCAAGGTGTTCGCGCTGAAGATTACGGCGGAGGCTGGAGATGTAAGGCTTGCGAGCGGTGAAGCTACCGGAAGATCCGTTGTTGAGTTCAGACCACACCGCGTTTGAGACCGTATCGAGCATCTCTGGCAGAGTAAGTGCGTCCTGATCGGCGGGAACCTGAAACTCGTTATCGAGGATGCGGCGGAGGGTGGTGGGATTCATCAGGCGCGTGAGGACCATCGCCTGAATGCCGCCGATGCGGTCGTGAACACTGTAAGTGTTCTCTTGCCGGGCCTCGCCGATGCCGCCACCGTCGAGCCATTTATCAACGGTCATGTTCTCGAGCAGTTTGGGCGTCAGGCCGTATACCTCGTCATTGAATGATGTATCAATAACGTACTTGAGTGCATCGCGCTGGGCCTGAGCTGGCACGACCGTAATCGGTGCGCGGGCGCCGGGGTCACCTTTTTGGTCGCGTGTTACAAACGCGCCGCCGATCCAGGGGGTAAGCATGGTTAACCCGCGCGTCTGCATGGCCAGGGTCATCTCGTAGCCGCGGCGTACCTTGGCGAAACTTTCGCCATCCTTGACGAACTTATCTAGTAGACGGCCGCGATGGTAAGTAGCGAGCTCGAGCTGACTTTTGGCGTAGGTGAGAGGGTCTTTGGCAAAGTCGTAACGCTGAATGCTGGGGTCAGGGCCGCCCACATCCTCATCGGTTCCGTAGTCGTGGCCGGGCTGAGCGCCCTTCTTGGCAACCTCTTTGGGATCGCCAAAGGTGTAACCGTATTCGATTGCCCAGTAATCGTAATCGCCCACATCAATCATGGCGACATCACCGCGGAGCTTACCATCGGGGCTGGGGAAGTTTACCGGAGTGTAATCCATGACCGAGGAAGTAAAGGCCTTCTTTCCCTTTACCTCGTCGCTATTGATCTGAGCAAAAGTAAACTGCGAGCTGGCTTTGAAATTATGACGCAAGCCGATGGTGTGACCGACTTCATGCTGCACTAGGTCGGCAAGAAGCGGACCAACGAACCAATCCGGGATGCCATCAAGGGTATCAAACTTCTTTTCTTCCTTCTTGGCTTCCTCTTTCTTTGCTTCTTCTCTTTTGGCCTCTTCGGCCTTGGTGTCGGTTACTGTGTCGGTATCTTTCTTGGCACCGTCTTTCTTCTCGTCTTTCTTTACCTCTTCCTTTGGGGTTGTGGTGTCCGGGTCGATCGCTAGGAGATCGTCGGCGAGAAGTTCAAAGCTCATGCGGGCATAGGCCATGTCAAAGGCTTTGCCGCGGCTTGCCATGCACAAACCATTCACCTGGCTGGTGCGGTTTACCAGCCCATCAAACTCTGAAGAACCCATCATGCGATTGGCATCGCGCGATGCATCGCGAGCTGCTGAGTCGCTCAAATGTGTGGGAAGGCCGCCGTAGGCCACAACTCCTTTACGCGCGCCGCTGGCGACGCGGCGGAGGTTGTTTGCGATAATGGCATCACGATCAACGGGGTCTGCCATGCGAACTCGCGGATCCCACTTGGGGTTCTTGTCGAGCCAGTTTACTGTCTCGGCGGAGAGCCCTTCCATCGCGAGTTCGGGCATGAAATCGGTATACTGCACCCAGAAGTGGCGAATCCACCCATCGGTCAAGATCACGTCCGCATCGAGAATCTGGCCGGTGTTAGGATTCACGCGGCTGGGCCCGATCGCGGTGCCCTGATCGTTGCTCAGCCAGCGCACAAAGTTGTAACGTACATCTTCGGAATCAAGCTCCATATACGCGCCGGTTTCGGCATCCTGCTGGCGGACTTCAATGGCATCCAGAATGCCGACCTTTTCAAACGCCTTGTTCCAAACAATGATGCCATCGCGGACATAGCGGCGGTAGCGGGCCGGAACGGCTGCGTCAACGTAGAAGACAATTGGCTCTTTGGGCGGGCTGAGCTTTCGGCTCGCATCTTTCTTTTCGAGGTGCCAGCGGTTCACATAGCGAACCCACTTTTCCTTATGCGTGAACTTGCCCAAATCGCGGTAGGTTGTGGTGAAGTAGCCAACGCGGCTGTCGGCCAGGCGCGGTTTATAGGTTGGGCTATCTTTGAGAAGGCTGATCGAGTAATGGAAACTCTTGAGCCTTCCGCCCTGAGCTGGCATTTCGTAGGCAATCTCGATATTCTCTGGGAACGCCTTGGCCTTCTTGATCGTGGCGAGGCGGCCGTTGGCGTTGGAGAGGTCTGGGCCAAAGAAAATAGTGCCCTTACCCACTAACAGGTCTTTGAGGTCGATCACCGGCTGACCGCTGGGCCCCATCGTGACGATGGGGATATCTAGGATCACGCGGTCGGTGAAGAGGCCTTTAACACTTAGCTTGCTTTCCTGGTCGCCGGTGCTCTTGGTGTCTACGTTGGGCTCAATGAGCACAAGCCGGTTATCGATTCGCTTCCAATAGACGTAAATATCGCCCGCCTGAAGGCCAGCGTAGTCCTGACCTGTCGCGACGGTCATGGCGAAGAAGTGGCGTTGGCTCTCGAAGCCGCGAGGAAGTTCGGCGAGAAGGGAGCTGTCCTTGTCCTTCTTATAAAGGGTGTAGAAGGACTGACCGTCGGCGGTGGAGACAATCTTTTCAAAGCCTTTGCTTACTTCTGCCCAAGGGCGGAAGTCCTCTTTTTTGTCTGGCGCTGGGACAGCCGGAGGGGCGACGGGAGGAGTGTCCTGAGCAGAGGTGGTTTGAACAACACTTGCCAGCCCACAGGCGAGGAGCATTGCAACGATGCGGGGCATTGAGAACACAGAAAGAACCATAATGGACATCTCCGGGGGTGGGCTGAAACAGCAGGCTTACCGCATCAAGATGCGGGCCGAGGATAGAAGGAAGGGAAAAAGACGTTAAGATGTGGGCAGAGGAAACGGGTGAACGTAGATAGGTTTCACGAACGAAAGACGTTGCAGTGCGACGTGGCGAGCGGTTGGAGGGTACCTCGTGTATCGGATAAGCAGGGTTGTCAAGAGAGTCCTTGGTTAACAGAGATTCAAGGAGGCTGAGTGAAGGCTAGCAAGAGACTAGCGGGCAGGAAGTGATCGTTTCGAGGGGGGATGCCGAATGGATTGAGATGCGCGCCCGTAAAGACTACGTCAGCAGCGGCCTGATGGGTCAGCGATTTGGCGGATTTCGCACTGACCCGTCCCACGAACCGGTGACACAACCCCCGCTAGATCTGCCGGGAGAGAGAGTCTAACACCGAGAGCGTCCGCGCGATGCTGTGGGGCGTTCCGGGGAGCGGGGTGATTCTTCTAT
>CAYVFW010000175.1:0-6643 GCA_964450325.1 uncultured Phycisphaeraceae bacterium
TCGCGCCGCCCCCCCAACCTACCAGAATCAACAACTTACATTGCACGGCGACTATGTAAAAGGTCTCCCCCGCCCGACCCTTAAACTATCTTAAGTCATCGGGCGTTCCGCAAACGCTCGCCTCTTCAGCCCCGATTACTCAGATGATTCGTAACCCACAAAGCCTTCCCCCTATGAACATAAGCACTGCGGCCGCCCCGCACGCGGTTGAGGCTCCCACGCCCAACCCGGCCCTTGCAGCCCAGCCCTACTCCCGCAGCGTCGAACTCCGCCCCATCGATCTCCGCCTCGATGCCAATGAAGGCCTGAGCCCTCCCGCCGCGTTTCTTGAAAGCTGCCTTCTCACCACTCTCATCGCAGGCCAATACCCCTCCGCCGCTGCGTTGGAAGCTCTCCTCGCGCTAGAACACGGCGTGGACCCCGCCCGCTTGATCGTCACAGCCGGGGCCGATGATGCCATCGAACGCCTGTGCCGCGTGATGGCGGGGCCCGGCCGGGCCGCGATCATGACCGACCCAACCTTCGAGATGATTCCTCGATTTGTTACACTCGCCGGCGGACGGTGCATCGAGGTTCCCTGGACGCGCGGCGAGTTTCCAACAAAAGAAATAATCCAACTCGCATCGGAAGATGTGGGCCTGATCTGCATCGTAACTCCAAACAATCCCACCGGACTCACCGCTGGTGCCGACGACCTGCACCTCCTCCGCGCTGCCTTTCCCAAAGCCGTCCTCCTCGTGGATCTCGCTTACGGCGAGTTCGCCGATATCGATCTGACGACGCCCGCTGCGTCCATCCCTTGGACGGTGGTCACGCGCACCTTCTCCAAAGCCTGGGGTTTGGCAGGGCTCCGCGTCGGCTACGCCATCTGCGACCTTCGAGTCGCTGGCTGGCTTCGGCGCGCCGGGCTTCCCTACGCCGCGGCGGGCTACTCCATCCAAGTTGCTCACACCTGGCGAAGGGAAGGAGCGACTGCGATGAACGCTTATGTTACCTCGGTGCGATCCGCCCGCGAAAGGGTCCGCGATGCACTCACCGCCGCCGGCGCAAGTGTAACTGAATCGCAGGCGAACTTTGTGCTGGCGAGGTTTCGAGATGCGCCACTAGTCGCGGACCTCCTCGCCAGCCTTGGCGTCGCAGTCCGCCGCTACGCGGCCTCACCGAATCCCGAGCTTCAGTCCTCGCTCCGAATTAGCATCCCCATCGGCGCGAACCTTGAGCGACTACTGTTGGCCATCAAGGCTATCGCCCGGCCCCAGGCACTTATATTCGACATGGATGGTGTGCTCGTCGATGTTGGTGGTTCGTACCGCGAGGCCATCATTCAGACCTGCCGCCTTTACGAGGTTGAAGTCACGCCCAGAGATATTGCCGCCCAAACCGCGGCGGGAAACGCGAATAATGACTGGGTGCTGACCCAGCGGCTTCTGGCAGCCGCGGGGGTAAACGTTGCCCTCCAAGATATAACCAAAACCTTTGAGCAACTCTACCAAGGCAACGGCACGCCGGGGCTACGTGGCACCGAGCAACCACTAATTACATCCGAACAACTGCGAACGCTCGGCGGTCGCTTCCGCCTGGGAATCGTCACCGGCCGCCCGCGCGCCGATGCCGACTATTTCCTCAATCAGCAAGGCTGGGCCTCGTACTTTGGCGCGGTCGTCTGCATGGAAGATGGCCCCTTAAAGCCCTCGCCCGCGCCTGTTAAGTTATGTCTGGCCCGGCTGGGTCTAGCCGAAACCGCCCCCGCCTGGATGTTCGGCGATACCCCAGACGATATACGCGCAGCCCGCGCCGCCGGTGTCGTGCCCATCGGCGTCATTCCCCCCGGCGAAGACCCCTCCGCCCGCGAGCAGATGCTCCTCCGCGCTGGCGCTGGGCGAGTATTAACCAGGTTGTCCGATCTTTCAATGTTAAGTCAACTCCTGGAGCGTGGTTTATGAGCATAACAGATCAAAAGCGTACCGCGTCCCTCCAGCGATCAACCCGCGAGACGGATATAAGCGTTAGCGTGAATCTCGACGGCTCGGGCACGGCCCAGGTCTCCAGCGGCCTGGGGTTCCTGGACCATATGCTGACCGCCCTGGCCTGCCACTCCTCCATAGATATAACATTACAATGCAAGGGCGACCTGCACGTGGACGACCATCACAGTGTGGAGGATTGCGCCATCGTCCTGGGCCGCGCCATCGACGCCGCGCTGGGCGACAGAAATGATCTCGCCCGGTTCGGTTATAGTTATGCTCCGCTAGATGAGTCTTTGGCGAGATGCGTCATCGACCTCGCCACCCGCGTTCACGCCACCGTCAACCTTCAACTCACCCGCGAGAAAATCGGCGATGTGGCCTGTGAGAATCTCACGCATTGGTTTGTCACTCTGGCCTCGTCGCTCCGCTGCACGCTTCACATCGACATAATTCGAGGCGAGAACGATCACCACAAAGCCGAGGCGGCGTTCAAAGCCTTCGCGCTAGCCCTCAAAGCCGCTGTATCGCGCACCCAACCCGGCCGAGACATCAGCACCAAAGGCTCGCTCTAGCATCCGAATGGCCGATCTCCGCGAACATAACCATAAGCAGCACCGACAGGCCCCGCATGAGCAGCACCCGCCAGCACATTACGATCGTCCCCACCGGCTCGGCGAACCTCGCCTCGGTGGTCGCCGCGTTCGAGCGGCTGGGATGCACATGCGCCGTCACAGTAGATCCCGCGGCGGTGGTCGCATCAAGCCACCTGGTACTTCCGGGCGTGGGTGCATTCGGTGCCGCAGTCTCCGAGCTGACTGCTTTGGGGCTTCTCGATCCGATCCGGCAACGCGTCCGCCGCGCGGCAGACCAGCGCGAACGTGGGGCTGGCCACTATCGGCCCGTGCTCGCTATTTGCTTAGGATTACAACTGCTCTTTGACCAGAGCGAGGAGTCACCGGGCGTCCTCGGGCTGGGCATCGAACGCGGACACGTAACAAAACTAGCGCAGGCCGCGGCGGGGCGGGTACCGTTCTTTGGATGGAGCCGCGTCCTGCCTCCCGCAGGCACCCCCAGCCTGCTGGAGCCGGGCGATGCTTACTTTGCCCACTCATATCGTGTGCGGGTCGCGGACGTCGCGCATCTCGCGCCCTCCGAATCAGAGCCAAGACGTAACATAAGTACCGCCGCCCACGACGGCTCTCCGGGTGGCTTTGCCGCCGCGATCGAGCGCGGAGATCTTCTCGCGTGTCAGTTTCACCCCGAACTCAGCGGCCCTTGGGGCACAGCACTCTTGGCAAGATGGCTGAACGGACAACGTAATATATTATCTGTCGCTACCCGTGGTGCCGCGAGCGGCACCATCGCCAGCCCAACCCGGGTCATCCCATGCCTGGATATCCGCGACGGCCGCGTCGTCAAAGGGGTTCAGTTCCAGAATCTGCGCGATGCGGGCGACCCAGTCGCGCAGGCCCAGGCCTACGAAGCCCAGGGCGCTGATGAGCTTGTTATGTTAGATGTCAGCGCGACCGCAGAGGGCCGCCGCGCCAGCCTCGATACCGTCGCCCGTGTTCGCCAAGCCATCGCCATCCCCCTCGCGGTAGGCGGGGGCGTGCGAAGCGTTGAAGACGCCGCGGCGATGCTTAACGCCGGCGCCGATAAAGTGGGCGTCAACACCGCCGCCGTGACAGCCCCCGAGTTAATTACGTCACTCGCCGACCGTTTCGGATCTCAATGTGTAGTAGTGGCCATCGATGCTAAACGTAATATGAATACCGAGCCCGGATGGACCGTGATGACCAGGGCCGGCAAGCACGCGACGCAGTTAGACGCGGTAGACTGGGCCGTGCAGGCCCGGCACCGGGGTGCGGGCGAGATCCTGCTCACAAGCGTAGACCGCGACGGAACCGGCGATGGTTATGATTATGAGTTGCTCCGGTCCGTTAGCCGCGCAGTCTCCCTCCCCGTCATCGCCTCGGGGGGCGCGGCCAACCCCGACCACCTGCGAGAGGCCATCAACGCCGGGGCCGACGCCGTCCTCGCCGCCTCAATCTTTCACGACGGCGTCTTCACCGTTGAATCCGTTAAACGTGAGCTGGCCCGAGAGGGCGTGTGTGTTCGCCTCTAAGCAGAACGTAAGTTTATGTTAATAAGCTCCATTGACATTATGAACGGCCAGGCGGTTCAGTTACGCCAAGGCAAGACTCTTGTGCTGGAAGCGGGCGACCCCCGCGTTCTCGCCCGCAGATTCGCGCCCCTGGGCGAGATCGCCGTGATCGATCTTGACGCCGCGATGGGTAAGGGCTCCAACGCGCCGGTAATCAAGGAGCTACTTACATTGGCCCGCTGCCGCGTGGGCGGTGGCATCCGCGATGTAACCACCGCGAGGGCCTGGCTAGACGCCGGAGCCCGCAAAGTAATTCTCGGAACCGCCGCCACGGTAGATGTTGTAAGCCAGTTGCCAAGGGACCGCGTCATCGCCGCTCTTGACGCCCGCGACGGTGAGGTAGTGGTAGAGGGGTGGACCAAGAGTACCGGACGCGGCGTGCTGGAACGGATCGAAGAGTTAAAGGCTTATGTCGGTGGTTTTCTAGTTACGTTCGTCGAGATCGAAGGAACACTCAGCGGCCTAAACGCAGCGCGGGTCGCGCCGATTGTCGCCGCGGCGGGCCTCAACTGCCGCGTGACCGCGGCGGGCGGAGTCCGGTCTGCGAGCGAGGTCGGAGCACTTGACGCGATCGGCGCCGACGCTCAGGTGGGCATGGCCATTTATCAGGGACTGATGGATATCGCCGATGCTTACGCGGCGTGCTTACGTTCCGACCGGCCAGACGGGCTCTGGCCCACTGTAATTGTGGATGAGCTGGGAACCGCGCTGGGCCTGGCTTACTCAGACCTTGAGTCGCTCCGCGCGGCGGTCCACGAGCAGCGAGGTGTCTACTTCTCGCGGTCCCGGTCCGGGCTCTGGCGCAAGGGCGAGACGAGCGGGGCGGCGCAGTCACTGGTAGCGATCGATGCGGATTGCGACCGAGATGCATTACGATTCACGGTCCGCCAAGAAGGGGCGGGGTTCTGCCATCTTAACTCGCGCACCTGCTGGGACCACTTCGCTGCAAGCTCGTTCGGCGACGGGCTGGGCGGGCTAGAGCGAAGGTTACGTTCCTCCATCTCCGCGGGCGATGATAAGTCCTACACCGCCCGGCTGCTCCGCGAGCCGGGGCTGCTGGGAAAGAAACTGACAGAGGAGGCCGCCGAGTTGACCGCCGCGTCCAGCCACGACCACGTCGCGGCGGAAGCGGCTGATGTTATGTATTTCACGATGGTGCGAATGTTACAAGCGGGCGTATCGCTCTCCGAGGTCGCGGCGGAGCTTGATCGTCGAGCGCTGCGGGTTCAAAGGCGAGGCGGGGATGCCAAACCCGAGAGCGGTGGGGGGTGAACTTATGATAACATTACAACGTAAGCAAGCGGGTGAGGTAACCGCCCAGCGGCGTTCGGCTATTAACCCCGCGGCCCTGGCGGAGGCCAGCGTAATTATGGAAGATGTCCGCCGCGATGGGTGGGAGGCGGCGGTGGCGCACGGGCTTCGGCTGGGCGATGTAACTGATGCCTCACGCGTGATTTTTGACCGCAGAGCGATGCGAGAGGCCTTAGACGGTCTGGACGTGGAGAGTCGCGGCATTCTGGAAAGAACGGCGGAGCGGGTGCGGTCCTTCGCCCGGGCGCAGCGTGCGTGCTTGGTTGACCTAGATATAAGTATTGCCGGGGGCAGCGCGGGGCATCGGGTACGGTCGTTGGAGTTTGCGGGGTGTTACGCTCCGGGCGGGCGGTTTCCGCTGCCATCTTCTGTTATCATGACCGCCGCGACGGCGTGCGCCGCCGGAGTAGCGACGGTGATCGTGGCAAGCCCCAGACCTACGCAAGTTACGTTGGCCGCCGCAGCGGTGGCGGGCGCGGACGTGCTGGTGGCGTTGGGGGGTGCTCAGGCGATTGGCGTGCTTACGTTCGGGGCGAGGGTGGGAGCGGAATGGGTGCTGCCCCGCTGCGATGTGGTGGTGGGGCCGGGCAACAAGTGGGTGACGGCCGCGAAGCACATCGCGACCCGCTACACGATGATCGACATGCTGGCGGGTCCCAGCGAGGTACTTATCATCGCCGATGAGACGGCGGACCCCCGGCTGGTCGCGGCGGACATGATCGCTCAGGCCGAGCATGATGCGGACGCCGCGGCGGTGCTCGTGACAACATGCGAGGGGCTTGTGGCGAGGGTTGAACGTGAACTTATGTTACAACTGGAGGGGTTGCCAACAGCGGCGACGGCGCGGGCAGCGCTGCGGGAAAATAGTTATGTTATCGTGGCCGGGTCGCTGGACGAAGCGGTCGCGGCGAGCGAGGCGATCGCGCCCGAGCACCTTGAGGTTATGACCAAGGACGCGGAGGGTGTGGCCCGGCGGTTGAAGCAGTATGGGGCCGTCTTCATCGGGTCAAGGAGCGCGGAGGTGTTCGGAGATTATGGCGCGGGGCCCAACCATGTGCTGCCCACGGGCGGGCTGGCTCGCAGCGTGGGGGGGCTGAGCGTGCTCAACTTCATGAAGGTCCAGACATATCTTGTGATGACGGAGGGCGGGGAGAAAATGCGGGCGGACGCGGCGGGGCTGGCTCGGTTGGAAGGCCTAGAG
>CAYVFW010000176.1:0-6555 GCA_964450325.1 uncultured Phycisphaeraceae bacterium
AGACCGGATACGGGCAATCTAACTACGGTCAATCAGGTCAATCTGGCTACGGCCAGACCGGATACGGGCAATCTAACTACGGTCAATCAGGTCAATCTGGCTACGGCCAATCTGAACTTGGTCGATCTGGGCCTAGTCGGCTGGGCAATGGTCAGGCGAATTACAATCAATCGCTTTACGGCCAGTCGGGCTACAACCAGTCGGCCCAGGGGCAACCCGGTAACTACGGGCAGTCTAACTATGGCCTAACAGGCTACGGTAAGTCCAACTATGGCCAGTCTGGTCAGTCTGGTTACGAGCAGGGCGGCTTCGGCCAGGGCGGTTACAGCGGCCAGTCAGGTGGAGAGCGTCCACAATCAAGTTACGATCAATCCTCGGGCAGTGGGCAGTCTTCCGGGTTTGGAAACTCAGGCTCTTCCTCTGGCCAATCCTCAATGGGTCAATATGGGTCAGCTCAAAGCCGCCAGCGCGGCACCCCGCCCAAAGGTTACAAGAAGTCGGATGATCGCGTTCGCGAGGATGTTTGTGAACGAGTAATGGATGAAGGCATCGACTGCCGCAATGTCGATATCTCGGTCAAAGATGGCCTAGTGACCCTTACCGGAGAAGTTTGCCATCGTGCAGATAAGTATCGGTTGGAGCACTTGGCTGCTGATATCGCGGGTGTTTCAGACGTCGAAAATCAGTTGCGCTTGACCAAAAAAACTGCTGGCGGTGAGAGCTCAGCCACCGAGTCTAAGACAGACCGCACTTCTACAAACTCCGACGGATACGACAGTTTCCGAACTGCATCCTCCGTCGGGGCGAAGCCAAGCGATAAGGAAACATCCCTCGGTTCAGCTACTTCCATTAGCGCTACATCCAAGAGTAAATATTAATAAACGTCAAGTTTAACCTGCGTGAAGCTTAACCAGCCACGCTATTTCAGTCACCCGCGTTGGGCGAAAAGTCTAGCGCGGGTCTTATCAGGGCCAAGCTCTTTTCTAAGAGAGGAAATCATGGCTGTTACAAATGACAACACACACGGTGGCGTTTTGGGAACCCCGCCTAAGACACCCGCCGTTCACCCCATAGATGTTATCTACGCGGAGCCATCCGCTGAACCCTATTCCTCTACCAACGACGGCGCGACAACACCAGATAAGCCCCCGCTTGAGAAGGGGGAAGCTACTCAAATGGAGGTCCCGGGAACGGTTCAGGAAGCTTCCGCTGCAATCGAATCTGTAAGTCCTGAGGGGCAACCGGCGGATCCCAAGCGAGGGCCCGGGGCCTACATGTGGCTCATTGCGTTGGGCGGCCTCGTCGTACTAGGACTCAGTTTCCTCATAGGCCAGTCGTTTGGTTGGGGTGCCGCGGCAGTTGGTGCTGCCATCGGCTGTGTCGCACTTTTCTTTAATCCGGTCATGTGGGCGGCTTTTGACCGAAAAAACGATCGCCAACAGGCGGTGCATCAGGTCAATGCGAATCACGGCGTGGGCCAGGCCGAGGCTCGTCGCCGGTGATGGTCGGAAACCTTGGTCGGCCAGCACCTTCACATCTCAATAGTGGCCCGCTGAGAAGCTCGCCAAATAGCTTCGCCGCTCTGCCGTATTGGTTCGATCTGTGATTTGAAAGAAACACGCCGAATATGAGCCGTGCTGAGTAAATCGATCTAAGCAGTAGGGCGTATGGTCACTCAAGCAAACCATCAAGACGGGAAAAAGCCCGCACTAGGCATGAATAAACATCGGTTACGCCTTTCACGCACCGCACATCCTTTCCGCAACAACATAGTCATGAAGGTATAACGGCGGCAGCTTTGTACGGTTAGCCGCGTAAGTCACATCACGCTCGCCTTGCAGCGTCGATTGGTTCCCACTCAACTTTTGGTGTTAGTTTGACTTGACCGACCTCAGCGTCAGCCAGGCAAGCGCATCACCTCCACTAAGGACACAGACGGTTATGAAAAACGCAGCAACCCCCGTGATTACACTCTCAACGCTCGTCGCACTCGCTGGTTTCGCCACAGGGCAGGCCGACAAGAATAAGCTCGACCATAACAACTCGAACCAGATTACCACGACCCCCGGCAACACCACAAACCCGAACACGCCGCCGAGGAACGGAACGACCAACACTGTGACGGGCTTCTCCGGCAGCAATGAACGAGTAGACTGGCCAGCAACGTCCGGAACACCTTTGTATCGCACTGCCGAATGGCTGCTCGACGCGGATGTTTACACCTCCGGAAACCAAGACGCTGCTGACATCAAAGACTTCATGATTGATCGAGGCTCGGGGCGTATTGAATACGTCGTTCTCGACACCAAGTCACGACTTAACATCGGCGACCGCCTGATCGCAGTGCCTTTCCAGCAGCTCCGCTGGGACAGCGTAAACAAGCGATTCATCCTCGGCGTGGGCGCAGAGTCACTTCGAGATATGCCCGATTATGATGAGTCATGGCGCGGTACCCCTACCAACAGCCCCGATGCCGACCGTGATCGAATCCGCGACGAACGGCGCGCACGCCGCGTCGCCCTCGACGAAGCCAACAAGTCAAAGGCTGGCATCCCAGTGGAAAACCGCCTCGAAACCAACACGAAGGATCTTAACAATCCCAACGCGGATAGACGACTAAACGCTGATGGTACCTACATCCGCGACAGTGACATTAACAATCCCAATCGTAGCACGAACAACCCTGATCGCAACATGAACAACGGCGATCGTAACAATACGACCGACCGCACCGCCACCCGTCGCGATGATCGCACTATCAATCCTAACTCTCCTAACACGACACTAGGGGTTCCGAATACAAACCGCAGGCAGGACGGGACAATTGCGGGCGGATCTAATCGCCAGAAGTGGTGGGATACAACCGACGATACCTACCGTAGCGACCCCTACGCCAGCAATCTAGACTTGAACAACAAGCAGCGCGTCGAAGGCGAAGTTAAGCGAGTCTCTCGTGAATATGTCTCCGGCCAAGGCGAGCAGACCATGCTGGAAGTGCTCGGCACCGACGGGGTAACCCGCAAGGTCGCGGTAGGCCCGACCTGGTACGTGGGTGGTGAAGATGTAACTTTCAATCGAGGTGACAAGGTCGCCGTTGAAACTGTCGTCATGCACGTTGCAACCGCCGCGAAAGTTGGCGATCGTTCGATGGTCCTGCGCGGCCAAGACGGAGCGGCCACGTGGTCCAACGACTCATTCGAACGCAACGGGCAGAAGTTTACTTCCTCG
Source organism: uncultured Phycisphaeraceae bacterium (assembly GCA_964450325.1). GTDB lineage: Bacteria > Planctomycetota > Phycisphaerae > Phycisphaerales > UBA1924 > UBA2402. The sequence continues at coordinate 3,229 of CAYVFW010000176.1, forward strand.
TTCTACCAAATGATCCGCGGGTCAGAACTCGATGGTAACAAGATTGTTGCTCGTGGAATTGACGCTGGCCGCGTAGATGATGTAATCCTTGATATTAACTCGGGCTCGGTGGCGTTCCTGAGTATTGATCCCAACGATAACTTCCTCGGAATCGCCGACAAAAACCGTCTGGTTCCTTGGTCCGTCGCCTCAGTCTCTCTCGACGGCAACGTTCGTATCGATGCGACCAAGGAAATGATGATCGCAAGCCCGGAAGCGCCCACCGACTGGAACGACTTCGCCACGAACGGTAAATCAACCAACGTCTACGGAGCCTACCAGATTGATGCACCGCAGGCCGATCGCTGGAACGACCGCGACAACGACTGGCGCCTGCGAGACCGCAACCGCAATGACGCACAAAACATGAATCGCTAGAGAAGTCGATGCGGTGACGTAAGTGGTGGGTAAGCCGACCTCGGCTTTACGACAATCGCACACACACAGAAGCAAGGGTCGCCGAACGAAAGTTTGACGGCTCTTGTTTTTTTTCATCCTCTTAGCATCGATGTCTAAACACTTCTTTGAGCGTTTTCGTCCACTTCAGCCGCAACCCTCAGTGTTGCGATAACCAGGGTTTAAATAGGCTTGGCTGGCAGAGCATCTGAAAAACCAAAAACAAAACGACCCCCCTTGGGGTCGTTCCTTCGCGCTTAAACCATGGATCAAAATCCGCATGAAGGCGGCGATTCGTTTCGACGCGGCCAGTTATTTCGTAAACCGCCTGCTCTTCAGCCGCGGGTCGAACAACGTGTCGTCCATCTGGGGCACCGCGAGCCCTGCCGTCAGTGCCGCGATCCGCTGAGCAGCAATTCCCGCGTACGTAAACCCGTTTCCCGAATCTCCCGAGATTAGATACGCCCCCTCCAGATCCGGCACGTTGCCGATCAGCGCGAACTCCCCCTTGGGCTCAAAGATCCGACCCCACCATGCTTGGGCCCGGGCGCCCACAAAGGGAAAGTGAGCTCTCGTCCAAGTTTCAATGGCATCGTAAGCTTTAGATGCATCAATAGTCGGTGCTGCCGCTTCCTCATCCTCCCCGCCTACCACGAGAAACAGCTCGCCAGGCTTGCCCACCAGCTCGCCCTCGACAAACCGAACGAAGTGATAGGGTGAATCATCATCCCAGTAACCATCCCACAGCAGCACGCGTCGGTCAAAGCTTGGCTCTGATGTAACTTCGAAGCTGACGCAGAATGAAATCGTCGGTCTCACCGGCCGCGTGCTGCCTCGCACCGCGTGCGGCATCCCGTGCGTGGCGAACACCACCTGCTTGGCGGTAATCTTGAGCCCGTTGCCCGCGATCAATTCAAAACCGTTCCCCTGATCATTCACCTCTGTGACATAGGTATCGCAACAGAGCCGCCCCCCGCGCCGTTCCAGTGCCAGCCCCAATCCCTCTAAGAATTGCCTCGGTTGCAACTGGGCTTGCCCCGCAAAGCGTAACGATCCGCTCGGGAAAGCCGCGGCAACCCCACCCGAAACCCGTTCACGCCTCACCGCAACTCCGCACCGCCGCGAGGCCGCTTCCTCTCGCTCAAGCAGCTTATCCGCATCAATGGGCCGAGTATTCGAAACAACCAGCACCCCCTCAACATAACCAAAACCGCATTCGATCTCCTCTCGCTTCACAGTCGCTTCGAGCCAAGCAATAGCCCCCATATGAGCCGCCGCGATCGCCGCCGCCTGCTCCTTGCCGTGGTCCTTCTCCAGCAAAAAGTACCGCTCATCCAAGGCGGTCACCAAATGTGCCGTCGACTTCGCCGTCTGCGTGTTCGCAAGCAACCCTGCATCAAGTGCGAGCACATCGCGCCCGGTTCTTGCCAGTTCATAGGCAGTGCACAACCCCGCAACTCCCGCCCCAATTACGCAAACTTCACACGACGTGCTCTGCGCCAGTGGCGCGTGCAGCGAGGCCTCCGCCCCATCCCAGATAGGCCGCGTGGTGGCCGTCGAATGAGGTGCACTGGCGAGAGGGTATTCAATTAGCATGGGTCGCACTCGGAGGTTAATTCGCGAGTAGAAAGCAGATGACTCAACCACATTCGGTTAAAGGGCAGACTCTGTCTATCGCGGATAATCTGTCTGTGGGTAGTATAACTACCGATGGCGCAGGGAAAAAACTCATGAGGTAAACGCTTCATCTTCAGCTAATAATGCCAACCCGCCCGGGATGAGTGGCTCGCCGTTTATCAAGCTTATGTGCAACTCCAAGCGCAAAGTACCATCGACGTGGGTGTGCAAGCACAGTCGACCACACTCTTCGCGCTCCCTAAGTCTGCATGTTCCCCTACTCCAGCACAAAGTTAACCATTTTACCCGGCACGCTGATCACCTTCTTGATCTGCTTCCCGCCGATCAACTCAATCACCTTGGCATCCGCCAACGCCGCGGCCTCTAACATCGGGCCTGAAAGCCCCGGACGAACCACAATCCGGTGTCGCGGTTTGCCCATGATCGAGATCGGTACCTCGACTTCATCGTCCGCAGCGAGCGATGCATCACCCACCGGAAAGGGCTCATGCAGCAACGACCGCTTCGCTTCTTTAGTTGCCCCCCCAGCTGTACGAATCGTCCGGTGCCAGAGCTCCTCCGCCAAATGCGGCACCAACGGGGCCAGCATCAGGATAAACGCCCTCGCCACTCCCGTCGTAACCGCCATCGATGATAAGTGATTATTAAACTCGATCAGTTTACTGATGGCCGTGTTAAAGCCCAGCGAGTTCATGTCGCGTTGTACGTGCAAAATCGTTTTGTGCAGCAGCCTTAGTGTCGCCCGGTCGCTCTCCCCGCTCACCACGCGTGATTCACCCGTCTTCTCATCGATAAAGTTACGCCAAATCCGTTGCAAGAACCGGAATGATCCCGCTATATCTCGCGTGTTCCACGGCTTGCTCGCCTCCAGCGGCCCCATTGACATCTCGTACAACCGCAGCGTGTCGCACCCATAAGCCGCGCAGATATCATCGGGCGTTACCGCATTTTTAAGGCTCTTCCCCATCTTGCCATACTCGCGGGTCACCGCTTCCCGCCCGTGTACAAACGGACCCTGCTTATCCTGGTTCTCTACCGCCAGCGTTCCATCGCTCAACGTAACCTGCGAAGCCTCAACATACGCCCCACGCTCATCCTTAAACGCGTACGCCTGGATATATCCCTGATTAAACAACCGCTGAAACGGCTCCGAAGTTGTAACATAACCAAGGTCAAATAAAACTTTGTGCCAGAACCGCGCGTACAGCAGGTGCAGCACCGCGTGCTCAACCCCCCCGACATATAAGTCTACCC
>CAYVFW010000177.1:0-6474 GCA_964450325.1 uncultured Phycisphaeraceae bacterium
GGGCGGGGGGATGGCTTAGCGCGAGCGGTAGCTGTACCAACTGGTCACTCGATTGTTGAGCAGGTACACATCGGTGCTTGAGGAGGCGTTGGGGAAGTATTTATAATGCCAGTTCATCGCGGGCCCCGAACTTGAGTGGCTTGTTGAGAGCGTGAAGGGCTGGCCCAAAGCGGCGACAAGCTGCTGAAAGTGCATGCCGCGGTAGATCGGCAGGGCCCAAGTAAAGCCCTCTTTAAGGCGGAGAGCCTCGATATCCTGGGCTGTGTGTTTGCTCTGAGGATACGTACGCGCCAGGTACTCTGTGCTTAAGGCGCGCAGCTCCAGCGAACGCCCGGCGGAGGTGTCTCTGCCGCCATCAAGCTGCTTGGTTCGCATGGCCTGCGTCAACTTATAAAGCACCTCAGCCTCTGAGAGCGCCATCACCTGGGCGGTAGTCAGCGGCCTGCGTGAGACACAGCCGGGAAGCCAAACTGTGGTGAGCAGCACGGTGGTAAAAAGAAAGAGGAGGCGAAGAATCATGGATCACGAGGCCTTTCCGGTGTTGCCGAAGCCGCGGGTGGCGGCGGGCTTGGAAGTTACTTTTTCGTAGTCTACGACGACTTGCTCGGTGTACCCGTTTTTTTGTACCGGCGGGTGGTGGACGCGCAGTGATTGCGGGGCGGGCTGCTGGCTCGGCGGCTCACGCCCGCTGGCAAGGTAGGCGCAGAGTAAAGCATCATACCGGGCGGCGGCTTGCGGCGTGCCGGGTTTGCCCAAGTGATGCCAGCCGCCAGCGAGTTTCACTCGCGCGTAGGCGCGAGAATCGACCGTGGGCTAAGGGATGGAACTGGCAGAATTGCCTGAATCGCAGGGGTGCAGAGCACGGGCAGGGGGCAACTCGCGCACGGAATCCTCCTCGGTGAGAGAGTGATTAAGGTTCTCGCGGGCTGATTCAATCGGTTTGTACGGAGAGAATCAGGGGCGAACTTTGCGCCGTTGCCAATAAAAACCGCTCTAAAGTCGGGGCGACAGGATTCGAACCTGCGACCTTGTGGACCCGAACCACACGCGCTACCAAGCTGCGCTACACCCCGAAAGTGTGCGGTAGTATAGCGTGCTACGCCGCGATTTTGCATCGCCGAGTGGCGAGCTTCTGTGGGGTCTCGGCCCGCTGAAAAGTTGGCGGGTGGCCTTCGTCGGTATCGCTTCAGGCGAGCCAGCATCGCCGCCGGCGGTTCATTGTCATGCTCTCGTTTGCTTATGATTCGCGTGCGATTTCGCGAGCTCTCTGCTGACAGTCAAGGATGAGGGGTCGGGGCAAGAACGGTGTATTTTGCTCTCGCCGCGAGGGGGCATGGAGAGCATGGAGAGAATGGAGAGCCGCGTGCCGTATCCCAGGAGCGGAGCAGTAAATCGCTTAGCGGCCTTTGGGCTGCGCAGCGACGTTCAAGCAATACTCTTTTACAGGATTAAGCGTGATATAATGCGCATCCGCGCGCCACGGGGATTCTGGCCAAAGGCTCTGACTCCCGACGGCCGTTTACATGAAAGATTCCTCATTTCCGAACCCTTCAATTTCGGTTACAAGATCCGCGTGCTTTGCGTGGACGATTGCGCGGATTTCCCGAAGCTGCTTGGCTGGTGCATTGATGCGGAATCGGACATGGAGCAAGTGGGTGCGATGTCCGATGCTAATAACCTTGGGGAAATGGTGGAGCGGACGGGTGCGCGGGTCGTATTGCTTGATATGACTATGCCGGGCAGAGATCCGCTGAGCGCAGCCGCGGGTTTGCTGAGCGGCGAATTACTCTCGGGCCGGACGGTCAGGGTCATCGCGTTCAGCGGCCGAACTGATCAGGAGATGATTGACGCCGCGAAGGCGGCGGGGTGTATCGGCTATCTTAACAAGGATGCACCCGTGCCCACCGTGCTTCGTGCGATCCGTGAAGCGGCGGGGGTTGCGGCCCCTTTCCAAGTTTGGTTATAATTATAATATTCGGGTATTACCGTGGCGGTCGGCCCTATGGTCCTAAATCTGGAGAGTGGCCGCTTAGCTCCGCTTTTTTGCTCGCATTCTGGGGTGAGGCAGTCATGTTAAGAACGATCGCTGCAACAATGAAAGCGGGCGCGGCCCTTTTGTGAGGGGTCGCGCCCGCGGATCTCGGACAGACTCTTCGTGCTGGCCTAGGTAACCTTTACCTTAAGAGGCCAGCAAGTTGACTTACTAGTTACCTTGTTTAGCACCCACCATTTGACCAGGCGATGAAGAAGGCATCAACGTCGGCACCATCAACGCCGCCGTCGAAGTTAACATCTGCCTGTGGGAGACCCAACGACCAATCATCAAAGAAGACCTGAACATCACTGCCGTCGATGCCACCATCCTGGTTGTAATCGGCTGGGCAGGGAATGCCCAAGATGACCAGTTCGGCAGGTCTGGAGATGACGCTACCGCAGGGGCTGGAAACAAGGCAGCTGTAGAACCCGGCATCACTGGCGGCGACAGCCGTGAGGGTCAGGGTGTCTGTGGTAGCGCCCGAGATGTTACCACCGTTGGCCAGGCCGATGCCGTTCTTACGCCAGAGGTAGCCCGTGGCACCCGCGACTTCGATGGTGAAGACCGCATCGGTACCTTCGATTGCATCGACACTCTGGGGTTGAACGTCGATGACGATGCCGGTGCCGGCAAAGCCGGTGTTGGCAATGCTCAGCGGGGCACTGCCGCATGAACTGGTAGCCCGGACCCAGTAGAAGTAGGTGGTAGAACCAACGACGCTGTTATCAATGTAGGGGCTTGCGGTGTCGTTCCCCAGCAGCGTTGATGTGCCGGAGTTGTTCACCGTGTTACGACGGATGTCATAACCAGTTGCACCCGCGCTGGGGTTCCAGCTTACTGTGACTGCGTTGCAACGGGTACCGTCGGTTGCTGCCACGTTGGTGGCGGCGACTGGAGCACTGCCGCGAGTGCCGCTATCGCCCACGCCGAAGGGGCTGCGGGCATCACACTCGTTGGCAGCGCGGACCCAGTAGAAGTAAGTCGTGCCCGGGTTGGGCGCGAGATCATTCCAATTGGTGAAGGCAGCACTGACCCCGACGATCTGGGTTGAAGTTGCGAAGAAGTTGACGGTGTTGCGGTAGATGTAGTAGCCGGCGACGTTGGGGACGGGATTCCAGGTTACAGCGATCGTGTTGCTGCAAGCGACATTGTCGGCGGCCTGCACGTTTGCGGGAGTAGCGGGGGCGGGGGCGCGGCGGCCGAGCGCGGAAGCGCTGAAGCCAGAGAAACCGCACTCGTTGTTAGACCTGACCCAGTAGTAATAGTTGGCACCAACCGTGGCGGTACCATCAAAGAACAAGAGCGAGGCGGTGTTGCCGATGAAATCTGCGGTGCCCGAGTTGTTTACGAGGTTACGGTATACAGAGTAAGTGTCGGCGTTGAAGGGCCCACTCCAACTGACTGAAACCCCTGTACAGTCTGTGGTGGAAGCGGAAACAAAGGTTGGGCTAGCAGCGAGAATCTGGCGACCACCGAGGTTACCTGCACTGGCCGGTCCATTGCCGCACTCGTTGACGCCGCGAACGAAGTAATAGTAAGCCACGCCCTGGATTCCCGTGAAATCGTTGAAGGGGCTTGTGACATCGCTAGCAAGCAGCGAGGATAACAAGACGTTCGGGCCGGTGCCGCGGTAGATGTTGTAAGTATCGGCCCCGGAGATCGAGTTCCAGGTGACTGTGGTTTGTGTGCACGAGGTTGAGTTGGAAGCCGCGACGGTGGGTGCGGTAACGAGGGCCGTGGTGCGGAAGCCGAATGCTGAACTACTGAAGCCGCTATCGCCGCAGCCGGTGTTAGTCCTGAGCCAGTAGTAATAACCCAATCCGGAAGCGGACGCGGAGAAATCTTCGTAGGGGCTGGCAGCATCAATGGCCAGGAGGGTCGCGGTCCCTGAGTTGTTCACTGTATTACGATAGATTTTGTAGTTGGTAGCGCCCGAGACGCCCGTCCAGGTCAGGCGAACGCGGTCGCAGAACAACGCATCGGTGGCGATAAAGCCAGTGGGGGCGGCGGGCAGGGTGCAGGAAGTAACGGTGATGCGCTGGGCATCCCAGCTATTTGTGTCGCTGTTGTTATCGTTGGTGTCTTCGTTGGCGTCGATGATGATGCCGACGTACTTGGTTCCGGTGGTGGTGCCGAAGGGCACTGTCATCGCAGGAATATTGTAGACCTTGGAGTCCATAGCGCCAAAGTCAACGCTAGGATAGTTCCAAGTGGCGATGAGGGTATCGCTGGTGCTTACATCTGTGTTGCTTGAGAGGTAGACGTGGAGGGTGATTTCCCTGGGAGCGGGATTGTTGTTGGTGGCGTTGGCGATGATCACGTTGCCCGCGGGGATGTCCTCTCCCTGCTGAACGGTGGGAGTGCCCGAGCCAGCGCGGTACTGGAGAGCTTCGATATCGAAGGTGCTTCCCCGCGTGCCGGTCTGGAAGGCGGTCATGTCAGTGACGAACCCCTCCCAGAGCGCGCAGTAGTTGGCATCATCGTCTCGGTTGGAGGTGGAGCAGACGGCACTGACGAAGCGGCTGCCATCGCTGATGAAGTACATTCCGCTGCCGCTCATGCCGCCCCACACAGCGTTCAGGCAGCCGCCCGGGGTGTTAAGGTCGAACTGGTTGCCATGGATAATGCCTGGGCAACCATCTGGCTGATCGGCCCAGCGGTACATCTGGCGACCGGTGTGAAGGCTTGCCGAGCAGTTCTCGGCAGGGTAGGAATAGTTATAGTGGGTGGTGCTGGTGCTGCAGTTGCCGTACGACCATCCGTAGGAACCTGTGAGCATGCCCACGCTGCGGGTATTGGTGCGATTAAGGCTTAAAGCGGCAACGTCGCGGTCCCAGTCGCCATTATTCACCCAAGCGGTGCCGACGATGTACTGGGTGGTGCGGGCCCAGCCGTAGTATTGGAGAATGTCGTCGTTATCAAGGTCGCTGCTGTTGCCGGTGCCGTCCCACGAGGGGATGACCCAGATTTCTTCAGCGTAATCAAAAATGACGATGCCGTTGGGATTCCGAGCGTACACGCAGTGGCCTGCGGTAAGTACCACGCCGCTATCTTGCATCGAGCCAGAGCAGACGAAGTAACGGTTGGCGCCGCCACTATCGATGTAGCGCATCGCCAGCTTCACATTCGCGCGGGCGGGGTAGGTTTGTAAGGTACCATCGGAGACCGCCGCCATCGTATCTGACCAGTTTGTCTGATCTTCAGAAGTGATGGGGCCGGGGAGGCCGGTACTGGGAGCCTTGCTCAGCCCATTGATGGGCGGCATGCCTTGGCCCTTGGGAATTACCCTGATTTCGCCGGTTTCGCCATCGTAAAGAGTCACCGAGTCGTCCGGCTGGTCTATGCGAGGCAGGCCGCGAGTACGCGGCTGACCCATGGGCATCGGCGGAATGCTTGCGATGTCTTTGGGAGGTGGGCTGAACGAGGGACGTGCCGGATCGATGCCGTCACCTAACCACACGGCCTTGAGCTTGTTGGCCGGATCGATAGGAGCGGGGCTCACAATCTCCCAGCTTTGGGTACTTTGCGCCACTGCGCCCGAAACAAGGCTGAGCAGGGCCGCAGCCCCGATCCTGCCACGCCAAAATGAACTCTTAAACTTCATCGAAAATCTCCTTACTCCAGTTGGACAACTTATGGGAATCAAGAACGCCGCGGTAGCCATTGCACGCGTTGAACATCTTTGCTTCGGAGCGAGGTCCAGAGAGAGGCCACCGCGCGTTTTAGGCGCATTACGCGGCTTAATGTGCGCCGTATACATTAATAGAGGCGGAATCGCTAGCGAAGAGGGCTAACGAATCCTAAAGTTTAAAAAATTATTTTTTGAACAGGCGGTTGTGGCTGGCCGCCAGCGGCGGGCGGTCTACGCCAATTGCCCCAAAGGGAATGGCTCATCGCGACACCGAACCGCTGCTTCATTGGTAGCTTCTCCATAACTCATGATCCGTGGCACTGCCGAACTGAAGGTATCTCCCGGCGCTGATACCTAAAGACACCGGTTGCTCAGAAAACCGTATGAGTGTGTACTCAGAATGTAAGCGACGCCTGCGCGGGAAGCGATGTCGACCCGGGCGAACTGGGCACCGAGCATGATGTTACCGCCGCTCAATGCAGTTGTCTACACTAATGTGCAAGAACCCAAGCATCGCGTAGCGGTCGTATACTTATCGGATGCCCAGTGACCCTCAGCAAGACCGAAGTTCGGAGAACGCACCTTCGGCGAAGCAGGGCCGTCCATCTGCGGGTGGTGGGGCTCCACAACAAAAGTCAAGCGAGCCTCCGAGCCCCCCGCCTGCCACCGATGCGACAATCTCATTTTCGGGCCCGGCTCCCGCCAAGGCAAAGCCGGCTGAGAACAAATCAACCATGCAGTCGCTTGGTGAGTTCTTCGGCCACGTGATAAAGGGCGTCAAGACACCGGTGCCCGCACCGCGGATGAG
>CAYVFW010000178.1:0-6449 GCA_964450325.1 uncultured Phycisphaeraceae bacterium
CATCTCTCTTCCTCTGAGCCGGTAACCGCCCCCCTTTCGGTACTGGTATCGTTTGAAACCTGCCTCATCTGACAAGCGGCGTAAACGGCCCACATGATTGGACATGGCAAAGCCGCGCGGAAAACCATCCGGCCCAAGGGAACCTCACCTGAACGTCACGGCGAAGTCGATGACTGATAGGATCGCCAGACGGACAGCGGGTGTCCCCGAAGCCCGTGGTTGCCGAACGGTCTGCGGGTTAAGGTCGCGGCTGGCCGTGTGGGTGGGCTGAAGGGCGGCAAGGCGAGGGCCGCGAAGTTGAGTCCCGAGGAGCGTGTCAAAATCGCTAAGATTGCCGCTCGGACTCGTTGGCAGTAGGAGGCCAGAGTGTTGGTCCCGCCGATTTTGTGGGTTGCCCCATTTATTTTCGGGATGGGCGTACGGGCTGCTCTTCGACGGAGTGAGTCGTTTTGTGTATTTGTTCCATTAGGCTTCCGTTGAGTTTGCCGTCCACCAATCCCTTCATGACTATGAAAGGGCGAAGCATGGGGTTGCGGAATCGAAATCGCAGTCTGGCTCCAAGATCCAGTTTGTCCAAAATGGGGCCGCGCGTCACATCCTTTGATAGTTTGTCCAGATGTTGGGCGTAGTTGGGGATGTCGTAGGCCTTGCCCGTGATTTGCTGGAGGGGGTCTCGCACGTCGGCGGAACTAAAGTAACCCAAGTCGTCCACGCTGGCCACTGCGCACGCAAGCAGAACCTGAGGGAAGAGCGTGCCTTTTCTTTGGCCCTCAGATGCTTTTTGATAGTCGGTTCTAGCGGTCTGGCGGGTGTTCTCAATCGCACTCTTTATCCCGACGTTCACGTCATCTTTGGCGATTCTTGTTCGGCCCGAGTCTACGGCCACATACGCCGATTCTTGCCCAAGGAGGTGCGCATAATGCGGAAAACCCTGCGAAAGCGTAACGATGGTGGACATTGCGCTGGGCTCAATCGTCATCTTGAGTGGCTCGAGTACTTTATTGATGACTTCCTGAACCTCATCTTTACTCATTACCGGCATTGGGATCTGGACAAGGCACCTGTCCACAGATGCGTGTTCAGCAATCAATTGTTTTACGTCTCGGGAAACGCCTACTAGAACAATCGTTGTCTCTACAGAGTTGTCAGAAAGTTCCTTAATCGTTGGCGCGAACATAGCACGATATTCTTCTGGAAGGCAATCAAACTCGTCAAAGATCAAGACAACGCCCTTGCCGCCAAAACTGGCTTGCTCGCACAGGTTGCACGCCTCTCCGGGGCCAAAATCTACTGGGGGCATCAAATCGTTCACCTGAAGCACTTTTGGCGGAGATGAATCGCCTTCAACAATCAGTTCGATTTTGGCGAACATTTTTTTCCAAACGTTGTGAAACGTGTCGCCAGGATCGCAGTTGACTTTGGCAATTTTCTTTCCTGATCCACCCTTTTCCATGCTTGAAAAAATATCTTTCAGCACGGTAACTAGGGAGGTCTTGCCCACCCCTCGCTCGCCATACAAAATTGCATGTCTTCCCCTAACGCCAATCGCCTGAGAGATCGCCTTGACCTGAGGCATTCTCCCGGCAAACAGTTCCCATTGATTTATGGGAGCGGACGGACTGAACCCTTCCGCTATTTTAAATCTAAGGTGAACTCGTTGTATTGGCGTTAGGAGTTGGTGGCTCATTTCGCCTCAGGCATAGCCGACAAGGTCCTATGAATCGACGCGCAACTATTAAGGACACCGGGAAAACCATCATCCGCTATCCGTTCGCCACTTGACAACGGACTTGTCGTGAGTCGTCTCTTCCTGTTTTCGCTATCGGTATCTCGACAACGTGCGCCACACTCCGATATGCGCCCGCGTTTAGGTAATTCGGCGGGTGTTCGCAGAAGTCAAACTTCACCTGTCGAAAATTGGCCGCCGACAAACGCCTTTAGATACCGCACAGGTTCCGACTTATTCAAACGATACCAGTACCTCCCTCCCAACCGCCTGCCCACCGCAGCCGCCATACCTAACACGAAAAGCAACCCTTCCAAGGACAATAAAAAAATCTATCAAAATCCATACATTTCTATTGACAACCATCAGCGAAATAAGTACGCTATCTGTATGGAAAATCTACCTAATCCCCTTACGTTACTCTCCCCGTCCCAGCGCAAGTTCTTGAACCAGTTTCAAGACTCGCGCTTTAACCTCTATGCCTTTTCACGAGCCGCTCACCTCACCCCGATCGACGCCGCCTCGCTCCTCTCCGAACCCGCCATCCAAGCCGCTCTCGCCGCCTTCGACACCGTCGTGGCCGAAAGTACTGAGCGCGCAGCCTGTCAGGCACGCCTTCTCACCCTCGAAACCCTCATCGAAGCCGTCATCGCATCCAAAGACCTAGTCGAAGCCCGGCGCCTCGCCCAACTCCTCCTTCGCATCACTGGCGCGCGTGCCACGCTCTCGAAACATCAGATCCCCGCACCTACTCCGCCCCCTCCGCAGCCGCCCGCCCCCGAAAATCACGTCTCCGAACCCACTCCTCACGCCAGTCCAGTTCCCCAACCTCCACTAAAACCCCTCTCTAACTTCGTCCTCCCCGACCGACCACCCTCCCCAGCCTCCATTCTCGTCGCCCTCGCCGGCGCGCCAACTAACCAACCCTCTCCCGTCGCTTCCGTCCCGAATCACTCCGCCCGGAACAGATCCGGCTAAACAGTTGAAAACTCCCCCGTCGCCGGAGTAAATCTATCACCCGCTCCCCAAGCCCGCGGCACGATTTTTGACAACTTCATACGCCCCCCCCGGTGCAGCACGAAACACGCGCATCACGAACCCGACGCGACGGCGCGACCAGCTAGCACCCGGTCCCAATTGCCCTCGCCCGCATTTCAGACGCCCTCCGGCCCCCGCCCAGCTCAGATTTTAATTATATTGTCGATCGCTTCCATCCCCTCTGAAAGCACGCGGCACCCCTCCTCCGTCACCAATATATCGTGCTCAAAGTGAACGCTCAACGAACCGTCCGCCGTGTACACCGGCCAATCCGTCCAGTTTCGGTTATAAGGATGCGGCTCATCCCGAATCGCTCGCGTGCCCACCGAAATCATCGGCTCCACCGCCACCAACATCCCCGCCACCCAATGTGCCTTCCCCTCCGGCCACGGGCTTTCCATTAGCCCAGGCATGTAATTAGGCACGTACGGAACTCCGTGCAACTTACGCCCGTAACCATGACCACCAAGCCCGCTCACACAGAAAAAACCGCATTCTTTCTCAACATGCTGCTCGACCGCCTTCGCAAATAAACTCAGCGTGTTCTTCGGATGAATCGTCGCTATTCCCCGACGCAAAGCCTCTTTCCCGCAGTCCATAAGTTTTCGCTGCACCCCCGTCGGCTCACCCATGCAGTAGGTCCAGCCAACATCCCCGATCCACCCCCGGTGCATCACCCCAATATCAAGTTTCACAAGGTCGCCCGCAGCAATCGGCGCGGTATACGCCATCGGGTGCCCATGAACAATGCACTGATTCACGCTCAAGCACGCGTGCGCAGGAAACGGCCCGTGCCCCCGTGTCACATAACTCTTAAAGCACGATGTGCAGTCAAGAACCTCCAGCGTCTTCCCCACAAACGCATCAATCTGCGCCAGCGTCTGCCCCACCCGCAAAAACGCGGCGAGCCTCCGGTGAACTTCCACCGCGCACTGCGCCGACGCATACGCGGCATCTACTTCCAACGGCTTAAGTATTGAAACAAGCATGTGATAAACTGCAATCCGCAACGAGGCTCGAAGGGCGCGGTAACCAAACGTAGGGGCACGAGAAACGGGGCCAATATTAAGCGTGCCAGTCTAACCGCGACGGCCTCATCCATTTACACCCCGGACGTTGACCTGTCTCTCTAGCCCCGGCGACCACCATCCACCCCACGCCCCGCTAGCGCGAACGCCATCTCGAGCGCCTGCTGGTAGTTCAGGCGCGGGTCGCACAGACTCACATAGTTCGTGCTCAAATCATCCTCGGTAACCCCCGCCGCCCCCCCGATACATTCTGTAACATCTTCGCCAGTCAGTTCAAAGTGAACCCCGCCCAGCACCACGCCTTCCGCCGCATGAACATCGCACGCCCCGTGTAGCTCGTCCAGAATAGCCGCGAACGACCGCGTTTTGACGCCCCGTCCGGTTATTAAGTTATTCCCGTGCATCGGGTCACACATCCACAGCACCCGCTGTCCTGATTCGCGAACCCCCGCCAGCAACCCAGGCAGCACCCGCCGCACTTGGCCCGCCCCCATCCGAGCAATTAAGATTATCTTGCCCGCCTCGTTCTCCGGATTCAGCAACTTGCACAACCCCGCCAACTCACCGCTCGAAGCCGTCGGCCCAACCTTAACTCCCACCGGGTTACGAATTCCCCGGAAATACTCAGCGTGCGCTCCGCTCAGTTGCCGCGTACGTTCCCCCATCCACGGCAAGTGCGTTGAAAGGTTGTACCACCCCGCCCTCCGGGGCACCCGCCGCGTCTGCGCGCTCTCGTAATGTAAGTTAAGTCCCTCGTGGCTCGTGAAAAACTCAACCCGCGTAAGGTCGTCCACCGTCCGCTCACCCAGCGCCTCCATAAAGCGAAGGCCATCCGCCAGATTCGCCGTCATCCGTTCATACATCTCCCGCATCCGCCCAGAAAGGCTCGCGTGCGAGAAAAACGATAAGTTCCAATACTCAGGGTGATGTAAATCCGCGAACCCACCATCCACCAGCGAACGTATAAAGTTAAGCGTTAACGCCGCGTGCTGATAGCCGCTCACCAGCAGCATCGGGTCCGGAGTCCGCTCCGCCGCGCTAAATCCCGCACGGTTCACCAGGTCACCATAATAACTCGGCAGCGTCACGCCCCCGCGCGTCTCCGTCGCGCTGCTCCGCGGCTTGGCATACTGACCCGCAAACCGCCCCACCCGCGTCACCGGCTTCTTCAGCCCATGCACCAACACCAGCGACATCTGCAAGAGAATTTTAAGTTTATTGGCGATCAACTCCGGGCGGCAATCCGCCAAAGTTTCCGCACAGTCGCCCCCTTGCAGCAAAAACCGCTTCCCCTCCTGGGCTTGGGCCACTTCCGCCCGCAACCGTTCGATTTCCCAAGAAGTCACCAGCGGCGGCAACGCGCTTAACGCCGCTGCCGCCGCGTCCACCGCCGCCGCATCTGGGTACGAAACGTCCTGGGCGACCGCTTTTTGCCTCCAAGAATTCGGTGCCCACGGTTGCTCGTTTCCCGCGTCCTCGCCGCTATCAAGTCCTGCTTTATTCACTTCCATATGGTACGTTTCCCACCAACCCCCCACCGTTCACCACCCCCCGCATCGGCGTTTCACGCCGCGTTCCACACCAGACTTCATCAAATCTGCATGCTTGTCCGGCTTCGGTGCGGCTACAGTTCTCGGTCACGATTCCACCCTCGGACAGACTTGGTGGTCAGCCACACTCCTCCGGGACGTAAGCTAGCAAGCTCAAATCATCCAACGATGATTAATGCTCTTCATGTTTCCCGTGTTGGTTCAGACGCTCCGGTGGCTGAAACTGCTTGGGTAAGCTTGCGATCGTGCTCCGTGCAGCCGTATCGGTTGTTCCGATACACCAGCCGTCGCGGAGCGTAAGAGATTTCATGCGGCGCAGCGGTGGTCGCGGCAAGCTACCTCGGTAGTTCGCTCAGTGACACGCTCGTGTCGTAAGACCGTTCCCGGCCCGTGTTCTCCTGATTCATCGCGGCGAAGATTTCCGCTAACGCGGCAACTCGCCCCTCGTGATGAGCAAGAACATGGGCCTGCGTTCCGCCCTTCGTAGCGTCCGCCGCGGCGTTTTGCTCGCGTGTCGCCCCCGCAGGTGTTTGAACGCAACTCCCCCGTTGGCGATTTTTAGAGTGCTGCGCGCTTAGCCTGCTCTCCAAAGATCGCCCACAAACCGGCCGGTATTCCCTACCCGCCGCGCTGGGGGCATCAAGCCCGTCCGCCCGCTGGTGCGCTGCTGAGTGATTCAGTTGCAACCATCAACGGTTTGGACCCGCCTGATGCGGCTTCGGTGCTATGTGCCTTCCGGCACACTGCCCCGGGCAGAGGCCCGAACGTTCCTTACGTCAAGAGTTACCGTTGATCCGCTCGCAGACGGGCGGCGGTTGTGGCTCACACCATCACCCCCTTCCCTTCGCGGGGTCAACTTAAGTTTACGTCCAAGGGAGAGCCGCCACGACGGCGCCACCCTTCGGGCGAGGAAGGCTACGTTAGAATGCCAGAATCACAGATGCTAATTAACTACGTGCCCGGCGAGGAATGCCGCGTCGCCGTGGTTGAGGACGGACGGCTCGAAGAGCTGTACGTTGAAAAGTCCGCCGCCGCCAGCCGCGTTGGCAATATTTACGTCGGCAAAGTCGCTAATGTCGAACCCGCCATCCAGGCCGCGTTCGTCGA
>CAYVFW010000179.1:0-6385 GCA_964450325.1 uncultured Phycisphaeraceae bacterium
CCAATACCCGTGGATACCGATGGCGCGGAAAGATCCGCTACAGGGCTTGGTGCCGCAAGCTCTGGGGCTGGTGGCGCGACGGGTTGAGTTGGCGCGGCGGAAGCCGGTGCAGGCGCCTTCAGCACTGCTACCAACGCTGCGATAGGTTCAGCATGTGCTTGGGTCCACCCAGGCAAGTCGGGCTCAGCAAGCGCACGGACTTCGTCCAGCACATCAACGGCCTTGAGCAACTGATCAACGCGGCCGGGAGAGAGCACTTCCCGCCCACTTTGCACCGCGACGAAACACTCCTCCATCACATGCGCGAGTGTAACTATCAGATCCAAACCCACGATGCGCGCAGCGCCCTTGATGGAGTGCGCAGCCCGCATCAGCGACTCAACGACGGTCCGGTCGTTTGGCGATTTCTCCAGCGCGAGGAGCCCCTCGCTTAAGGCGGCGCAATGCGCTTCCGCCTCAAGCTTAAAGAGCTCAAGCAGTGAGAACCCTGCGAATCCGGCGCTGTCACTCATGCAAGCCCCGACTTAAATCCGGCGAGAATCCGTTCGCCGTTAAGAATGGTGACGCTGCGTCCGCCGATGTCAGTCACGCCCACGGTAAAGTCGCCGATCGAGTATTCCACGGTGAGCGGCGGAACCCGGAACGTTGACGGATCAATGTTCTCAACGCCCATCAATGCATCGACCTCAAACGCCCAGGAGTTATCCGCAGGACCCAGGAGCACCATGCGCCGAGAATCGGTTGCTGCATCTGCGGGTGCGCCCTCCCGATCAGCCAAACTGAGCAGTCGGTGAAGGTCGGCACATAAAACGAGCTCGCCGTTTATGTTACATACGCCTCGAAATATACCATTGGTCCGGTGCGGAATCGGAACGGCGCGGGCGCTGGGCGTCACGCGCCGCAGCATCTTTGCCGGAAGAGCGGCGGTCTCTTGGCCCACCCGGAAAAGAAGGAGCCGAAGCGATTGCTTACTACGCGATTCCCCCGGCATCGCCACCAACGCCGCGCGGGCATCAAGTTCGGCCGCGGTAACCGGCCGGTCTAAAAGGCGGAGAATCGGCTCGACCTCTTTGCTCTGTTCCATTTCAGCCGCGGAAACCGGGACGGTGGAGTTTGGATCGCTCACGGGGTGCGGCCCTTCTCACTCACTTGCGAGGCACGGCGCGTGCGCGCCCAGTACGCGTCAGCCGAGTTAGCAGCGCCAGCCCGTTCACTGAGCAGCGCCAACTGCAGCAGAGACGTAACTCGAGTGGGCTCAAGATACACCGCTTGTTCAAACAGCCGCTTGGCGCCCTCCGTATCGTTTACCGACACTCGGATCACGCCGAGCAGTTCCATCGCGGGTGCCGTTGGCCCGCTCCGGAGGATGATCGCACGGATCATCTTTTCCGCATCATCTAAACGACCACCATCGGCAAGGTCCTGCGCTCGCTCCATTGAGCTTTCGATCGTAACTTCAGGAGCCTTTCTTGGTGCCGGGATCGCTCCCGTCGCCACACGAGCCGGAGGCCAATCATAAGCAACTGGCACGCGCACCCGCGACTGCTGCGGATGCTCTAATCCAGTTAAACGCCCCGTAGCACGCGGCAAACTCGGCCGCTCCAGCGCGAACGCATGGGGGACGTGCAGGTTCCCAAGCGGAGTGCTACCTCGCATCAGTTGTTCGGCATGGCCCACAAAGAGCAGACCGCCGGGCGCAAGCTCCGCACAGATCGAATCGAGCAGCCGCGTCCTAGACTCCGCGTTCAGATAGATCAACACGTTGCGACAAAAGATGACGTCGTAAGCCCCCTCGCCCCGCACTCCCGCCAGTTCGGTAATGTCCGCGCGCAAGAATCTCACCGGCTCGCGGGCGGAAGCATCGATTCTAATTACATCGCCGCAGCGCTGAAGATACCGCATAGCCCACGATGGAAGCTCGGCACGAATCGAACCCGCGCCATACTCACCCACTTCGGCCAAGCGCAGAAACTCGCGGTTGCGGTCAAGTCCTTCCACCCTCACCCGCTCAGCCGTCCACCCCGCGCGCAGCGCCGTCATTGCCATGCAATAGGGTTCCTGGCCCGTGGCGCAGCCCACACTTAACATCCGGAAGGTGGCCGCTTTCGCCGCGAGCCGAAGCTGGGCGAACTCAAAGAGAACTTCGTACGACCGAGGGTACCGGAATAACCACGTCTCCGGCACAGCGATCCCTGCCATAAGCCGATCTACCTCGTCCGGCGAACGAGAGAGCTCGGCAAGGTAAGCCGGTTCGCTTCCCCCAAACGCGTTGATTCGTTCAGTTACGATCGCATCGATGCCCACCCCTTCTAGCAGCGACGGCTCCACGGGTGAATGCTGCTCCAGCCAGTGTCGTATCAAACTATGGCTCATGCCGCCGCCTCGGTCAGCCGTTGCATAATCATCGCAGCCTGTTGGGGCGTGAAAAGCTCCTCAGACCTCACCAGTTGCACCTGCCCCAAGCGGGTTTGCGCAACTGGCCCGAGGAATCGTCTTACGTCTGTCCCAAACCCCGGATGGCCCCCAGCAGACTCAAAATCGATGCGTTCAATCTCCAGCACGCTCTCAACCCATAGGCCAACAAGCCAATCAACCGGCGCGTTCACCGTGCCGACCCGAACCACGAGCACGCGATTAAACATGCGGTCTGACTCACGCGCGGTGCCCAGCAGTTGTGTCGCATCTACCAGAGGAATCAGCGCACCTCGATATGCAAAAAGCCCCCGAAGCCACTCCGGCGCTCCGGCGCCAGGGCGACACGAAACCGGTGGCAACACTTCAACGATTGTTCGAGCGTCGGTCGCCATCCGCAGACCCGCCGCCCGCCAGATGACTGCAAGGGTTTGCACGCCTACTCCTTGAGCTTAAACTCGGCAACGGCATGACGCAACACGCCGATCGCGGCCTGAAGGTCCGACGACGCCCTGCCGAACTCCTGCACCGACTGCATGGTCTGGTGAGCGTTGGCCGAGAGTGAAGTCATTGCTTCGCTGATCTGCTGAGCTCCCTCCGATTGCGCCTCCATAGACTCATTCACTTGCTTAAAGCTGTCGGTGCTCCGATTCACGCGATCAATAATCTCAGAAAGTTGCGCTCCCGCGGCGACCACATCGCGCACTCCCCGACGCACTTGATCCGAGAAGCGGTCCATCTCCATAACCCCCGAGGAGACCGACGCCTGCATCTGTTGCACCATCTGCTGAATATCAAGCGTCGCCGAGGCGGTCTGATCCGCCAGCCGGCGTATCTCTCGCGCGATAACCAAGAACCCCGCGCCGAACTCGCCCGCCTTCTCTGCCTCGATCGCGGCGTTGATCGAAAGAATGTTCGTCTGGTCCGCCACCTTGGTAATCGTGGTGATTACCGTCGTAATCTTCTGTGATCGTTCGTTGATCGTCGCCAGCCTCTCCGCGATCAACGTCGTAGCCCGATCTAAATTCTGCATCACCGACTCCATCCCCTGCAGGCCCTCGCGGCCGGCGATGGCTAGCTTCGCCGTCTGAGCAGCGTTCGCGCTCACTTCCTTCATGGTCCGCACGAGGTCCTTGCCGGTCGCGGAGATCTCTTTCACCGCCGCGGCGATCTGGCTCGAAGCCGCGCCAAAGGTCGACGCTGAAGCCTCTTGATGTTTGCTCGTCGCGGATATTTCCGTCGCCGTCGAGTTGAGCCGAATCCCCGCGTGCTTAATACTTCCGATCAGCGAGTTCAGGTTCGCCACCAGCGTGCGCATCGACTGCATCAACTGGCCCGTCTCGTCGCGGCTCGAAGTCGTTACAACTGGCTGGAGCAGATCACCGCGGGCGATATGTTCGGCAGCCGCGGCGGCATTCCGAACACGCCTGCTGACTGACAGACTTATAGATGACATGAGTCCACCTACCAGTAACACCCCGATCGAACCAACGATTATGTTGCGCTTCACGCCAACGTTCGCTAGCCGCATGACGTCGGCCTTAGTGCGCCGCACGACTACGTTCCATCCGCCGGTTTGAGCGATGCTCGTTGCGTAGATGCATGGCTCACCCAGCACCGGATCGATCGCCTCGAAAACGTTACGACCCGCCTTGGTAGGACGCCAAAGGGCCGCCTGGGCACCATAAGCACTCTCCCCAAGTTCCTGCGTCGCCAGCACCCTTGCTCCCGAAGCGGTCTGGGCATCGGCAGTTGTGGCGATGAATCGGTCGCCAGCGCTGAGGATGAAGACATCTGCCCCAAGTTTGGTTCTAATATCCTTGGCGATCTCGGCGAGCGTTCCCAGTTCGCGGTCCAGACCCACGTTGCCAGCAAACTTGCCTTCAATTATGATCGGGTAGGCGTGGGTTACCACCATCACCCCGTCCCGCACCACGGGTTCGTTAATAAATGGAGCACCCTTGCCGGTCCGCGCAAACTCCTTCTTGGGTCCTTGGTAAGACTCCATCGTCTCCATACCGATCCGCTGATTTAATAATACGTTTGCTGAGCTTCTAACCCAGTAAGGCACGAAGCGTCCGGCAAAATCCATCGCGTCGCGCGATACCGCAACACCCTTCAGCGCTGACGCATCCGCCCCATCCGCATTCGGCTCATAAGCCACGAACGCCCCGACGATGAGCGGAAACTCCGTAACCACCGCTTTCACAAAGTCCGTAGTGGCCTCGCGCTGGCCGAACAACCCTTCGCTCTGCGAGATCGCCATCGTCGCGGCGACGCTATTCCAGCGTTCGTTCCGAAAGCTCATCTCTATCGCCGCGTCCCGCGCGCTCAGGCCCAGCAGCCCCTCCTCAACGCTGCGCAAGTCTCGATAGCTATCGATCGCGCTCATCGTTACGATCGCCGCAATCGCCAAGATCGTGGGGAGCACACCAAAGAGCAACATTCGACCCAAGAGCGTGTTGACAAAAGATGGCTTAGTCATGGGTGGGGCGCGCCACCACCGGCCGCGAAGGAATCGTAGGTGAGGCCCCGGCACCTGGTGTCGCTTACTAACGTATCTTAAAGTGAAAACCCATCAGTATTTTGCTGAGCAATCGCGTGCAGCATTAGATTTACTGCTTATCTTTCTGAAACCACAAGTACTTCGGCAATACTGAAACATTAATCATTATCGTTGGAGCGCTTCATTTATACTTAACTTAAACCCGAGTCCGGTCTGCGACCTTTAAAATGCGCAGCGATAGGGGCCGCAAGCAAAGGCAGCCGTGAACTTCTGAATTCTTTACGTCAAGCACCCCGCCCGCGCCGCCGCTCCGCTTCACTCAAGCAAACCAACTTAGGATGAAGGAGTTACTACTTAACTTACGGATGGTCCCCATGCAGCAGCAGCCCCGCGTGCCTAAACACGACTTCCGACGCTACCAACGCATCGACAACTTGCGGGTCAAACTGGCTGCCACGTTCCTTTACAATAATCTTAAGTGCGTCGTCATGCGAGAACGCGGGTTTATAAACACGCTTCGAAGTCAGCGCATCGTAAACGTCCGCTACGCTTGTGATCCTCGCTTCCAGCGGAATCTGCTCCCCGCTGAGCCCGTCCGGATACCCCCCGCCATCCCACCGCTCATGGTGCGACGCGGCGATGTTCCGGGCAAGCTGCAACAACCGGTCATCGGCATCTCGTGCCAAAATCGCGTCGAGCGCGCGAGCTCCGATCCCCGCATGCGCTTGCATAATCGCCCGCTCCTCAGGTTCAAGCTTACCTGGCTTCAGCAGCACGCTATCGGGGATGCCCACCTTGCCGATGTCGTGAAGCGATGAAGCGAGTTGAAGATTATGAATCCAGGTATCGGTTAGCTCAAGCCGCACGGTGCGAAGTTGCTCCGCCAGCACGCGGCAGTACGCCGCGATCCGCTCCAAATGCTCGCCCGTGTCTGTGTCGCGGCTCTCAGCCAGCTTCGCCAGCGCGAAGATAAGCGTGTTGCGGGCGCGAAGCGAAACCGCCTGTCGCTCGGCGATGAGCCCCTGCTTCTCCGCCTCGTTCATCGCCTTGGCCTGCATCAGCAGCCGGTATGTCCGCGTGTGGTAGCGAATCCGCGCGATAAGCTCGGCCCGGTCGGGCAGCTTCACGATGTAATCATTAGCCCCATGCACAAACGCTTCAGCCTTCGCCGCGGCTTGCTCTATGGAGCTCAACACAATCAGCGGAGTGTCTTTGGTTGAGGCCTGCCGGCGATACTCCCTTACCAGCGCCAGCCCATCCACCCCAGGCATCACCAGGTCCTGAAGAATTACAGTGGGATTCACCCTGGCCGCGGTCGCCATCGCCTCTTCAGCCCGCTGACAAAAGTGAAACTCAATGTCCGGCTCAGTGGCAAGGATTCGCTGCACCGCCTCACCAATGATCACCTGGTCATCAACCAACAAAACTACTGGCCCCTCACCGCTTTTTGCGTTAACGCCGCCACCC
>CAYVFW010000180.1:0-6347 GCA_964450325.1 uncultured Phycisphaeraceae bacterium
AGCCTAGCGCTACGAGAGACGGGCGGAGTTCATAATGTTTTGTTGCTGGGCGCGGGGAGCGAGGAGAGTGTGGAGCGGTCGGAGATCGGGGCGGGCGTGCCTGCCTTGCTCGCGGCGAGCCTTGAAGGCATCCGTCAGAACGCGGGTGCGGTCTACATCTCACCGGAAGTGCATGTTATGTTGCCGGTGAAGTTTGGGGATGGCGCGGGGGATGTTTCTGTCCAGAATCGACAGGTGATGCTGCGGGGCGTCACGCTCGCCGCGTCTCTTGTGCATGAGCAGGTGTTGCTCACGCGGGGTCGCTGGCCGCGGGCGGGGAGCGATGAGATCATGATTGGAAGAATGGTTCCAACGGTGTTGGGGGGCGACGGAGAGAGCGACTTTGGCGTGGGAAAAACGCTTACGATTGACGGGCGACCATGGACAATCGTCGGAGGGTTTGCTGCGCCCGGAACGGTGGTTGAAGCGGAGGTGTGGATGCCGCTGCCGGATTTAATGGCCGCGACCAAGCGCGAAACTATTTCGTGCGTGGTGCTTACGATGGAACCTTACGACGAAGCGACCGGTGAGGGGTTGGAGTTTGGTGATATCGCGGCGTTTACGAAGACAAGGCCCGACCTTGAACTGGCGGCCATGACGGAGCGCGAGTATTACAATAAGCTCGCAGGTTTTTTTCAACCAATTAAGATAGTCGCTTGGGTCACGGCGGGGCTGATCGCGCTAGGAGGCCTGTTCGGTGGACTTAACACGATGTACGCGGCGTTCGCTTCACGAATACGAGAGTTGGGAACGTTGCAGGCGGTGGGTTACCGGCGCTTGCCGATCGCGATTTCGATGATTCAGGAATCGACCTTGGCGACGGCTGCGGGTGGATTGATCGCTTGCGCGGTCGGGGTGCTGGTGCTTGATGGGTTGTCGGTGCGGTTCTCGATGGGAGCTTTCGGGTTGGCCATCGATGAAACTGTGCTGGCCATAGGATTGTTGTCGGGGCTTGCGCTCGGAATTCTGGGGGCCCTGCCGCCGGCGGTTCGTTGCTTGAAGCCAACGATACCGGTCGCACTCAAAGCGGTTTGAGACGTCTTAAGCGTGGAGTTGCTCTCCGTGCAGAGGTATTATAAATACGACTTTGCTGACCTTGGCATAGGTTAAGGTTGGTTCGGTGAAGTGAGACATTTATGAGTATGAATCGATGCCGTCGTTCCCCCCTTCTACTTACACGTGCATGCGCAGTCACCACGATGATGATCGCTGGCTGGTTGGTAGTTGGCGGCGATTCCGGGCCGATGGGCGAGTGGGGTCCCGCTGCGGCGATGGCGAGCTCGCCCGCGCCGGACGATATGAAGGAGATCTTTAAGCCCAACCTTCCTGGTAACGCGCTTGAGATTGGCACGGCGGCGCGGGTGGCGAAGGTCGGAGAGCTCGTGACCGTGCGGGGTTATATTCCTATGGAAGCGGACACGGGGTCAGCGAAGTCGATGGTGTTCTCGCTCCACGAACCTCAACTTCCTGCAAGTACCATCGCTGCGGCGCAACCGGCGGGGAGTGCTCCTGCGCTCCCTTTGGTTAAGGTTAAGATCGTCGACGCAAATGGGCAAGTTATGCCGGGTCGGGTTGATGGCAAGCAGGGGCTGGTTGCGGGGGCAGAGGTCTTCGTTACGGGGAAGATTGAAAGTAACGGTGGTGCGGATGGATTTACGATTGCTGCGACGGCGATTCATGTGCCGCGTTCGGCGATGCCGGTTGGCGTGATTACGGCGACAAGCGCCGCTGGCGCTCAGGACATTTCGGCGGCTCGAAAGGCTGGGGGGCTGAAGGTGGGTCAAGAGGTTGTGCTTCGCGGCCGGGTTGGCGGAGCCATCGATCCGTTTGTTCCGGGCCGGGCGGTATTTACGTTGGTAGGTCGGGGGTTGAAAGCATGCAATGAGAACCCCGATGATGCGTGCTCAAAGCCTTGGGATTATTGCTGCGAGACCAAGGCCGACATCGCGGCGAACTCGGCGACAATGCAGGTGGTCGACGGGAAGGGAAAGGTGCTGCGAACAGACATCAAGGGACGCCGCGGCATTAAGGAGCTATCGGAGATTACGGTCGTCGGAAAAGTCGCGGTTGCAGACGGCAAGTCGCTAGTGGTCAACGTAGTTTCGATGTCGGTAGTTGAGTAAGCTGGGACATAAATCCTTGGAGCGATCTGGGCGGCGAGAAATGGCTTGCGGGCGGGCTGGGCTTCGCGGGCGGTTTCGACCGACTGGGCTTTATCCGCGATTGTGGGTGAGCGCGGCACCATGGGCGTTGAAACGATTGTGGTTGAGCGGCGTATGAACTCGCATCCGACAGATCCGCCGCGGCGAAGCCGAATGAGTGTTTCCGTAGAGGGTGCGATTTGGGCGGGGAAGGCCTGGCTGTTGCGAGAAAGACCTATTGATCAAGACTTTTCAGACATTCCGAGCTTTGTGGAAGGGTTGCCGGAAGGGCGGTCCCTCGCGAGCGGGGCGGCGGGGGATAGCGTCCGATAACAAACGGGCCTTCACGCTCATTGAGCTTCTGGTGGTTATTTCAATCATTGCGTTGCTCATAGGAGTGCTCCTTCCCGCGCTGGGGCGAAGTCGGGATGTGGCGAGACGCGTGAAGTGCCAGGTGAACATGCGGAGCATCGGAACTTCGCTGCAGATGTATATGGATACGGAGGGGAAGGGGCTGTATCTGCCCAAGGTGAGGCCGATCAACGACGGTGGGAATGAGAACGACCCGACGTTGATGGCGGTGATGGAGAAGTATATTACCTCGGCGATGCCCTTCCGCAACTCCGAGCTTGAGGACTGGACGGTGAGCGACCCATTTCGATGCCCTTCGGATCTGGGGGGATACGGCGAGGTTGGACAATCGGACAAGCCAGCGTGGGCGCAGATTGGTTGGAGTTATCGTTATTTTCCGGGCGAGTTGATGGTGGCGGCTGAGTTAATCACGGTCCGCAACCCGCACTTTGGGGTGAGCAAAGCTTATGAAGCTCAGGGGAACCGGGCGTTTATCTTGACTGATTACGATGATTGGCATCACCCCAGGTGGAAGAACATTGCGCTTGACACGGATATGACTGAAGAGGGGAAGTGGAATCGCAACGGTCTTTTTTACGGCGACTGGCACACCGCTCCGGCGAAGTTTGTGAACGAAGAGACGGGCCGCGATTTCTTTGCGGATGTGATTAAGTTTGGCGGAGGGCTTGGTGGGTAATGGTGCCGGTTGGAGGTTGCGGGCGATGTGAGTTGTAAGTCATGTAGGTCATGTAAGTCATGTAGGTCATGTAGGTCATGTAGGTCATGTAGGTCATGTAGGTCATGTGGGCCATGTAGGTCATGTGGGCCATCTGGGCCATGTGGGTCGGGCAGATCGGTTTTTTTCTTATGTCAACCTCATCTAACACACCGCTCCCTTCCTTGCTCGACGGAATTACGGGCACCGGTGCGGGGCCTTTGGCTGCGCAATCGCCGGGGACGAGGGCGGGCAACGCAGCCAACAGCCCAATGGGTGGAAGTTCTCGTGGCGGGCTCGTCGACGAGCGAGACTGGGCGCCCAAGGGTGGCAAGCGCGGCAAAGTCAGGCTGTTATTGGCTGGGCTCAACTCCTTTCCGAGTGCGACGAAGCTCGCAACGAGGCGGTGGTGGGCGTCTAGGACGAGCGACCCTGGAAAGAAAAAGCAAACGATTCTCTGGATGCGCATCGCGGGAGCTGCGGCGGTGGTCGCGATTGGCGTGGGCGGTTACTTCGCGCTGCGTCCGGTGCCGCAGCCTGATTACATGAGCGATGGGCTCGATGATATATTTAATTATACCTTGCTGACCGATGAGTTTAATGCGCTGCCGATTGACGAGCGGATGAAGCTTATTGGTCAACTGGTTGCGAGAATGAAGAGCATGAGCACCGGCGACTCGATGCTGATGGCGGGGTTCGCGACCGGTATCGCGGGCGCGGCCCGCAAGCAGATAGAGGCTAACGCGAGCCGGCTGGCCATTGATATGTGGGACAAGTACGCGAAGGCTTATAACTCGATTGGAGAGTCAGATCGTGGCGATTATCTTGACAAAACTTTTCTGGAGTTTGTCAAGACGATGGAAGCTGTCGCCGGAGAAAGCCGCGATAAGCCCGATGACGAACGTCTCGCGGATGTCAAGAAGCAGGCCGCCCGCGACCGTGAGCGCATGAAAGATACGAATCGTCAGCCCCGGGCTGAGGATCTGAGCGGCGCGTTCCGCTTTATGGATCAGAATGTCGGCGGGCACGCCTCTCCGGAGCAGCGCACGCGAGGCTTGGTGATGATGCGTGATATGGTCCGGCACTTCCGCGGCCAGGATCCCTCTACCGGCAAGCCGCTTCCGCCCAAGTAGCGAGTTTAAGGGCTGGGCCAAAGCAGATGCTGAGGGAAGGGTCCGGGCTGAATGGGCCGCACGGATTCGGGATGCCTTTTGCGTACAATGGGCTCGCTATTTGTAGCGCCAGTCTCTTATCACGTTACCCGGGCTCAGCGCCAGGGCGACGGATATAAGTTTGATCGCAAAGCACCCATGCCCTCGTCGCTCCCAGATTCGACCATGCCCCCCGATTCACCGCTTGACTCCTTTTCAGCTGGCCCGTTAATTGGACCTGAAAAAGTGTCGGGAAGCCACCTTACGCCAGCAGGCGACGGAGCTGAGCCGACGGGCGCGGATTCAACCGATTCAGAGCGAGTGCATGACGGTGAAGTGGACGACACCCGCGCGCGTGAGGCGAGCTTAAAGGGCGACTTGCCGCGTCGAACGTTTGCGATCATCTCGCATCCGGATGCGGGCAAAACCACGCTCACAGAAAAGTTGCTTTTATACGGCGGCGCTGTGGATCTCGCGGGATCGGTGACGGCGAGGAAGAACCAGCGGGCGACGACCAGCGACTGGATGGAGCTCGAGAAGCAGCGTGGAATTTCGATCTCTTCAACGGTGCTTCAGTTTGATTACGATGGATATCGGGTAAACTTGCTGGACACGCCGGGCCACAAAGATTTTTCGGAGGATACGTACCGCGTGCTTACAGCGGTGGACGCGGCGGTGATGGTGATTGACGCGGGCAAGGGGATCGAGCCGCAGACGCGCAAACTATTTGAAGTGTGCAAGCGTCGTGGCGTGCCGATCTTCACTTTTATGAATAAGTGCGATCGGCCAATGCGCGATCCGCTGGAGTTGCTCGATGAGCTGGAGAAGGTGCTTGGCATCGGGGCGTTCCCGGTAAACTGGCCGCTGGGGTCTGGCCCTACGTTCAAAGGGGTCTACGACCGGCTTACGGGGCGGGTGCATCTGTTTGAGCGAACTCGCCAAGGCGCTTATGTTGCGCCGGTGACTGTGGTGGGGCTGGATGACCCGGCGATCCGCGAGAGGCTGGACGACTTAACTTACCAGCAGGCACGCGATGAGATCGAAATGTTAAGTGGAGCGGGCGAGAGTTACGACGAGGCACGTGTGCTGGCTGGGGAGATCACGCCGGTTTACTTTGGCAGCGCGGCGAATAACTTTGGTGTTCAGCTTCTGCTCGATGGGTTCCTCGAGCATTCGGCCCCTCCGGGCCCGCGGCGGTCGGCTGCGCGGGTGATCGAGCCGGGCGACCCGGGCTTTACGGGCTTTGTATTTAAGATTCAGGCAAACATGGACCCTCGCCACCGCGACCGAATTGCCTTCATCCGCATCGTGTCGGGCTCTTTCACGCGCGAGATGACCGTGATCCATGCTCAGAGCGGGAAGAAGATCCGGCTGTCTAATGCGCAGAAGCTCTTCGGCCAGCAACGTGAGACCGTGGAGGATGGGCGAGCTGGGGACGTTGTGGGAATTGTGGGACACGATGTGCTGCGCATCGGCGATACGCTGACCGACGATCGGTCGGTTATCTTTGACGAAATTCCTCGGTTCACCCCCGAGGTGTTTGCTTATCTTCACAACCCGCAGCCCGGCAACGCGAAGAAGTTCCGGTTGGGCGTTGATCAGTTGCTCCAAGAGGGCGTGGTGCAGGTCTTCCACGTGGGCACGGGGCAGGTGAAAACGCAGTTGCTCGCCGCAGTCGGTCCGTTGCAGTTTGAGGTGGTGCAGCACCGGCTGAAGGCCGAGTACGGGGCCGAATCGAGGCTATCGCCCGCGCGGTGGACGATTATCAGGTGGTGGAAGATGGCCAACGCTGCCAAAGACTGGCTTCCCGAGTTACCGATGGATGCCGAGCACGCGGTGGACCGGGATGATAAGCAAGTGGTGCTCTTGGCCGACGAGTGGGCTCTGCGACATTTGACCCAGCGCAACCCGGGGATTGAGCTTTCGTCGTTGCCGCTGACTTAACTAGTG
>CAYVFW010000181.1:0-6341 GCA_964450325.1 uncultured Phycisphaeraceae bacterium
CGAAACCATTGAGGGTTACGGAGTCAAGGTTGTTACCGGGACCACTGTTGAAAGTGAAACGGTTACCACCCTGGTAGGCGGTGCCGCGGGCGCGAAACAAACCACTAGCGAAGGTGTAGCCATACACCTTCTGGTCTGCGCGGCTGGAATATGACGACTGACCGGGGGCGTCCATCGCGATCGACGGAAGGTTAACTTCATCGGGGTCGGTTGCGAACGCACCACCGGCGAGCGCGCCAGCAATCAGAGCAAGTAAAGTACAGTTCTTCATAATAAAACGAACACTCCTCTCAAAACTTTAGGGGCAGAAGACCCCAGACACAGAAAGAGACAACTCACAAGAAGTAGCGAACTCCGATAACGGCTGGCACAAACCAGTCGGGGCGCGAGTAGGATCGCGCCGAGTCCGAAGACTCTCTTCGTCGGCTACAACACACACATTATTTGAATACCGACAGGGTAAAAATGGTAAATAAGGATCACAGATGTAGGAGAACCATCGTTGAGAGACACACAATGCCGCGCTCCGATAGAAAATCGGATGCGGCCGACAACTCATCTCGCTCTTCTCTGAATCAACCGAAATCCAAAACCTGCAGTGATTATCAGACTGACTGACCGCCAGCCCAAAACCCAGCAACAGAACTACGCCAACCGCCTGAACTAACCATGTAAGTCACTGCAGTATATCAACGCAGGAATGTGCCGATGCCCTTGCCGACAACACACTGAATGAACGACCAAGCTGAACTCATAGCGTTCCCAAACCTCTTCGCACCACAAATCTAATAGACACTTCGTCTGGTCTAATCCAACTCTTTATAGCATACTCGGTCTTCTCCGCGATGCAAGGAATTTTCAATCGTATTTTGAACTATTCCCCGAACAAGCGTGATTAACCAACGGCCAACGTCAGATAACTCGATGCAATATCGGATCCCGGAAAGCCTGCTCACCACCGCCTACAGCAAGAACGCCCGAAACGAGCCCTTGATGCCAACTGCTCTAGCAAATCGCCACTTTTCTGCGGCCATCTGCCCCGATGGATTCTCCGGTTTCGCGGATTGCTCTACGGCCGGACGCAGCGAGCGGTTGAGTCGTGGGCCGATATCCTATCTATATATAGAGGTAACTGGGGATCACCTTGGAAGCAAAGGCCTTGGAACTACGGCGCGTAGGTCGTTGCAATCCAGCCACCGCCCATTATTCGATCACCGTCGAAGAGCACGAGAGCTTGGCCCGGTGCAACAGCTATCTGTGGCTTTTCAAAGCAAACCTCAAACTGGCCAGGCCGCCCCGAGGGGCCAGCCTGCCCATCAGGCTTCAAGACAACGCGGCTCATCGCGGGAGTCACGTTGTATCGATATTTGGCAAGTAGCGGTCGGCCGACAACTTCCGCGGCGGGGTCGCACAACCAGTTGCTTTCGCCGACGAGGCAGCGATGGGTGGCTAACCGCGCCTTTGTTCCGATAACTACAGTGTTCGTGTCAGAGTGCTTGGCGATCACATAGACTCGCTCGCCGATTGCTACGTCCAAGCCTCTGCGCTGCCCCACTGTAAAATGATGCTGCCCTTGGTGGCGACCCATAACCTCGCCCTGCTCATTCACGATGTCGCCTGGCCTTGAAGCATTCGGCCGCCTTCGTTCGATAAGCCCCGCGTAGTCATTGTCTGGGACAAAGCAGATTTCCTGAGAGTCTGGCTTATCAAAGACGGGCAGCCCGAACTCGTGCGCTAGCTCGCGAACTCGCGACTTGGGCAGCTCGCCGATTGGGAAGAGCATGTGAGCGAGCCGGTCTACCGGCGCGCCAAACAAGACGTAGCTTTGATCCTTGGTGCTGTCTACGCCTCGAAGAAGGGCGGGCTGCCCGTTCACTTGTCCGATTCGAGCGTAATGGCCGCTCGCCACACAATCGGCACCGATTTGAGACGCGTAGTCGTGCAGCTTTCCGAACTTTAACCAGTCGTTGCATCGGACGCATGGATTGGGAGTTTTGCCGTCGAGGTATTCATCTACGAAGTAGTCGATAATGCGGCCAAAGTCCTTTTTGAAGTTACAGACGTAAAAGGGGACATCTAGTTGTGCGGCAACTTCGCGGGCGTCGGCAGCGTCGGTAATGGAGCAGCAGCCTTGATGCCCGATTTTTACCTGAGTTAGGGCGTGGGTGCCACTTTTCGAGGAGCTGGGGGGCGTCGCGGCACAGACTTGGGCATCGGACAGGAGCTCGTCGATGGTTTCGCCTGGGCTGCCTAGTCTCATGAAGCAGCCAACCACCTCGTGGCCGGCGCGTTTGAGAAGAGCTGCGGCGACCGAGGAGTCAACCCCGCCAGACATAGCCACCAGGATTTTCCGCTTTCCACCGACTGCCATGGGTGAATGATATGAAGTCGGCGAGAGAGGCGACGGCAGCCAAGAAAGTGTCGCGGCTGGGGCAAGTAAGAGGGGCGCGGTGGAACCCGGCGGTGCAGGGAGGAGTAGCCGCGACGGAGAAAAAGCGCGTACGCTCCGTCGACCTTATGAACACCTCTCAATCTGTCGGCCGCTCTGCGAGGTTTTTAACCTGCCTGATATTGCTCACGTTGGGCTCTGCGAGCTCCACATGTTGGGGACAAAAGCCGGATGGTGTGGCGGGAACGATGGGTTATTACCGTCAGCCGACTTTGCGTGGTGACACTTTAATCTTTGTAGCCGAGGGTGACATCTGGAAGGCATCGCTCGCGCGGGCGAAGGATGGTGGTGCGGTGGCGACGCGATTAACATCTCACGCGGGAGAGGAGGCAAACCCCAAGCTGTCACCGGATGGAACAATGGTTGCGTTCACAGCGCAGTACGAAGGCCCGACTGAAGTTTATGTTATGTCGGTCGCGGGCGGACGGCCGACTCGCCTGACTTACGATGCGGCGAGGGCGAGCGTGGTTGGGTGGTCAAAGAATCTGGCCGGGGACTTGCGGGTGATTGCCGGGACTACTCGCTTTTCAACGCTTCCCAACACGCAGTTAACTCTGATACATCCTGAGACCGGGGAGCGTCAACTTATTCCGCTGGCGCAGGCATCGGATGGGAGCATCGGCGAGGAGGGTGTGCTCTTCTTTACTCGGCTGGCGTTTCAGGGGAGTCAGACGAAACGTTACAAAGGTGGAACAGCGCAGCAGATCTGGAGGTTTAATCTAAACTTGCCGGAAGCGAGCAGAGTTGAAGCGCAAGGACTTACGGTGGATTTCGCCGGGACAAGCTACAGCCCTGTGGAGTATGAAGGGCTTATCTATCACTTGACCGACCGCGACGGGACGATGGAGGTTTGGTCGATGCTGCCGGATGGCAAGGATCTGCGGCAGGTGACAGACCATACCGATGGCAATGCGGCGTATTTAGATGTTCGCGGGTTTGCGGTGGATTCGGGCGCGATTGCTTATCAGTTAGGAGCGGACCTTTGGGCGGGAGAGCTCAAGACCGCAACGATGCAAAGGTTGCGGATCACACTCGACTCAGACTTTGATCAGCTCCGAGAGCGGTGGGTGAAGAAGCCGATGGATTATGTTACATCTTCGCACGTCAGCCATGACGGGTCGCGGGTGGCGATCACGGCGAGAGGGACTGTCTTTGTTGCCCCGCGGACTCGGGGGCGGCTGGTGGAGTTGCCGCGGCTGGACGCGGCGACGGGCAACATCGCGCGACACCGTGATGCGAGGTTTATGGCCGATGGTGATTCGGTACTTACGATTTCTGACCAGACTGGCGAGACCGAGTTTTGGACGGTGCCGCAAAATGGGGTGGATACGCCTGCTAAAGCACGGCAGCTAACCAAGGATTCTGGGGTTCTTCGGTTGGAGGGCGTGCCGAGCCCCGACGGACGTTGGCTCGCGCATCACGATAAAGATCAGCGTCTTTTCGTGCTGGATATCGCCAGTGGGATTGATTTCAAGATTGCGGAGAACCCGTGGGATTCTTTCACTGATATCGCCTGGTCGGCGGATAGTAAGTGGTTCGCCTTTACAGCGAACGCGAGCAACCAGAATCCGCAGGTCAACGTTTACAACGTTAATAGCAAGAGAGCGACTCTCGTAACCACCGATCGATTTGCAAGCTACAGTGCGGCGTGGAGCGCGGATGGTAAGTGGCTTTACTTCCTCTCGGACAGGCAGCTTACGTCATCGGTCGCGTCGCCCTGGGGCTTGATGGCGCCCGAGCCCTACTTTGACCGACGAACGCAGGTGTACGCTGTTTCGTTGATCGCTGGGGAGCGGTGGCCCTTCGTGGCGGATGACGAGTTACACAAGCTGACCGTTGAAGATGAGAAGCGGGATTTGAAGCCAGAAGTAAAACCAGAGATTAAGCCAGATGTGAAGCCAGAGGTAAAGCCAGATGTAAAGCCAGATGTAAAACCAGATATAAAGCCAGAGCTGGACCCCAAGCCGATGCCCGAAGTGGAGCCCCCGCAGACTCCCGTGACCCAGCCTGCGGTTGTGCCAGCCCCATCGCCGGATGCGAAACCGCCAACAGCGATTGCTGCGGGCGGGGCTACCTCACCGGAGAGTGCGGAAAAGAAGGTGGACCCGGCACCAATCAAACCCGTTATCATCGATCTTGAGGGGATCACCGCTCGACTCTTTCAGGTTCCGCTCGCGGCGGGGAACTACTCTTCGCTTACGGTGCAACCTAAGCGGCTCTTACTTTTGAATCGTCCATCGGGCGAAACCAAGAATCAGCTCGTCACTTACCCGATCGCTAATAAAGATCTGGAACTTAAGACCGTGATTCCCGAAGTAGATTCGTACGAGGTGTCGGGTGATGGGAAGTGGCTGCTCGTGCGCAAGACAGGCACTTTGCATGTGCTAGACTCGGGCGCGGGGCCAAACGCACCGCTTGAGAAGACGGCCATCGATCTTTCGGGGTGGAGTTTTCCCATCTCGCCGCGGCAGGAATGGCGGCAGATGTTTATAGAGGGCTGGAGGCTGGAGCGAGATTACTTTTGGGATAGTAATATGCACGGGGTGGATTGGAAGGGAATGCTGCAACGTTACCTTCCGCTGGCCGACCGCATCGCAACGCGCACGGAACTCAACGATCTGCTTTCGCAGATGGTTGGCGAACTCTCGGCACTTCATATCTTTGTACGCGGCGGGGATATACGCACGGGCGATACTGATATTGCGCCTGCGGCGTGGGGTGGTGCGCTGGTTCGGGATGAAGCGGCGGGCGGATACCGGATCGAAACAGTGTACTTAAGCGATCCCGACGAGCCGGCGCGGACGTCGCCACTGGCTGCGGCGGGGGTGGGCCTTGCGGTGGGCGATCTGATTTTGCAGGTCAACGGTCGCGATGTGCTGAGCGTTGCGGACCTCTCCATGCTACTGCGCAACCAGGCGGGGAAGCAGGTGCTGGTTCGAGCGAAGCGAAAAGCTACCGGCGCCATCGGCGAGGTAATTGTGACGCCAATTACCGCCGCGGCGGAAGAAGATTTGCGCTACCACCAATGGCAGTTTACCAGGCGGCTGCGGGTTGATGCGGAATCCGGTAACGATATTGGTTATGTTCATCTGCGGGCGATGGGAACGGAAAATTACACCGAGTTCGCCAAAGGTTTTTACCCCGTCTACCAGCGTAAAGGGCTGATACTGGATGCTCGCAACAACCGGGGCGGCAACATCGATAGTTGGATACTTTCACGGTTGCTGCGGCAGGCGTGGTTCTATTGGTCTCCGGATGTCGGCTCAAGCTATTGGAACATGCAGTTTGCGTTCCGGGGCCATATCGTAGTATTATGTAACGAGCGCACCGCCTCGGATGGTGAGGCCCTGGCGGAAGGCATCCGGAGATTGAAGCTGGGAACGATTATCGGCACGCGAACGTGGGGTGGCAAGATCTGGCTTTCGGCTAATAATTTTCTCGTTGATAACGGAATCGCAACGGCAGCGGAGACGGGGGTATTTGGGCCTGAGGGAGAGTGGCTCATTGAAGGGCATGGAGTGGACCCCGATATCGTGGTTGACAACCTCCCGCACGCGACCTTTAACGGAGCAGATGCTCAGCTTGATGCCGCGATTGCTTATCTTCAGAAGAAGATCGCGGAGCAGCCGGTGGAGGTGCCCGCGGCCCCCAAACGGCCTGACAAATCTTGGCGGCCGAAGTAAGCTGCGGATAGCGGGGGAGGGAGATTGCCCACTCATCGCTTGAAACACCGATTCATTCCGACTTCGTTGAATTTAAGCGAGTGACGTGGGCGCGGATCGAGCCGGGTCTTTTATCGGCCTAGTCGCGGCAAGTGGGCACTCGCTCGCGGCGTCTTTGGTGCCATAACATTTAGAATGGCACCAACGAAGAGAGTCACGCTCTGCACCCT
>CAYVFW010000182.1:0-6330 GCA_964450325.1 uncultured Phycisphaeraceae bacterium
TTGTGGTCGCGACGTTCTTGCTCGTAAACCTCATCGTCGGCGCCGTCATCAACAACTACCAGAAGGTACAGGACATCGAAGACCATCGCGCACTTGCACCCGACACCAGCGAACGACGCCTTCGGGAGCTCGTTCGTGAACTAGACGCAATCCTGAACGCTCGCACGCACGCGCCGCCCCCTTCGCTACCACCACAAACGCCAGCACGCGGCCCTGACTTACCTCAGCCCCGAAACATTCAAAGCCCGTAGAGTTCGTTGGAAATCTGTCAACAGAATCCGGGTTGTTTCGGACTTTCTCAGCGTCCCACTGTGATGCGCCGACTTGACTCATCGTCATGCCCCAACGCACAGCGCGACCGCCGCACTGATTTGTTCAATTTCATCTGCCGTCAGCACACCTATTCGAGATACGAACCGGGTCGTGGAAACTGACTTCACTTGAAAACAATCAGCCGCCGAATCTTTGTCGAGCCCGTTCCTGGCGATTGCGTTTAGATATACGAGCCAAGGTACAGAGGCCCACTTCGGATCCCAGCCAGTAATTGGAACGACTATACGAAGCGGCAGCTTTCCAACTGCGGCCACGTTCACAACAACCGCAGGCCGTGTCTTTTGGACTTCCGACCCGACGCTCGGGTCGAAGCGAATCCGCCAGACCTCGCCCCGATTCGGCGTTGGACTAATCGACGAAGGGTTTGTCACGGTGGTCCTCCTCGCTCATCGCTTCAAACGCCGTAAGTCCGCCCCCCAAGTGGTAGTCTCTTTCAACGAGCGTGGCAGCTTGCTCAATCAGCCGGTCGCGCTCAACCTTCGGGAGTTTCAAAAGCGTTCGCGCGTCCATGCTACTCGGTACAGATGGACGTTCTTCGGTCAAATCCTGAAGCGAATTCGGACAGATTCGCTCTGCCTGCGTTCTCGTCAGGAGCCCTTCTGAAAGCGCCCGAACTGTAAGCTGCCGAAGCCGAAATGGCTGTTCACGTCCCACGAACTTCACGGGCTCCTCCTTTCGCCACCCCCGCGCGCTCAAATCTGCGAAGAGCGTGCGAGCATGTGCTTCGTCGATGATCTCTAGGTCTGACGCCCGAAATATCCACGCGGCCATACTTAGACCGTGCTTGAGTTTCAGCATCGCCAGTTCTCGGAAGTCCAAATGTCGTCGTTTTTCGCCGAGCTCACGCCGGGCAGTGCTAGCGGGCACGAGGAACGCGGCAGCAAAACGGTGTGCAAGCCGCTCTTCCGCCTTGGCGTCTACCTCTCCCACTTCCATAAACAGATGGCCAAGTTCGTGCGCAAGGCTAAAGCGCCTCCGGTCATCGGACACGCAGGAACTCACCACGACCACAGGTATGGTTCGGTTCGCCCAGCCTGAGAGACCGTCGAACAAATCCTCCTGACCACCCATTTCGAGCACGATTCCGCCACTGTCCTCAATCGCTCTGGTCACGCTGTCAATTGGCTGGTCACCCAGCCGCCAGTGTTCACGAACAAATTCGGCCGCCCTTTCTACGTCGGCTGTACTTCGAACTATCATCCTCTTAGGTGACGACAGCACGCGACCCGGCTCCAGCGCGAGGCTAAGCGTCATGAAAGCCTCGACCTGCGATGCCGCAATGGCCTTGATCTGCTCCTCAGCCGCCTTTCCAAGGGTTTTGGCCTTCCTGAAAGCAAGCCAAGTAACCTCGAAGTGCGACTCTTCTAGAAAAAAGCCGGCTGAAACGCCAAACACTTGAGCCAACGCCCGCAGCGTCGTCGCCTTCGGCGTACTGCCGCCGCACTCGTACTTCGAGAGTCCGGCTTTGGTCAGTGTCAGTTCGCCGCGTTCGGCCAATGCCGCTACGACTTCGTCTTGCGTCATCCCAGCCGCCACTCGCGCCTGTTTGATTCGTTTACTGATCATTTGGTCACCTTGTGTACAAAAAATGGCACCACGCTTGCCGTATCTACGTTGACAGAATATCATCGGTTTGATTTTTTGTCAACAATAGCCGACTTTATTCTTCATCCAACGGCCAATAATCACGTTAGAAAGGTGTTTGCATAGACCGATCTCCGGATGAAATCGCTCAGGGTTGCGGCCGGACCTTTCGGTAGAACCGTTTTTTCGGCCTTCGGCAGTCAGTCGGTCATCGCCGAGTTTATTGGCGGGCAAATCTCCTCCAGCGGCGGGGCATCACTGCTGCGCGAGGCCGAGCGCTCGCTCAAACTTGTCGAGCGGCTCGCCGCGTGCATCGCTGATCCGCGCGTAGGCGGGCTGGCGGATCGTGCTGCAAACCTCAAGCGGCTGACCGTCGCACTCGCTAATCAAATAATGACGCCGCGCGGTTGCCGGCGGCTGCACAATACCAAAACAATCCGAAGCAGGGCGGTGGGGTGATGGGCGGTGCGCGTTCAAAGAGCTCAATTTGATCGCCACGCGGCACGAACCTCCACAGACTACATGAGGAACCCGCACCTCCGAATCCCGATGAGGGCATGAAATACTCGGGCTAGCGTCTTGCCCTGCAAATTCTCAACGTGGCCGCATTCACCAGTCACACCCTTTACAAGTTCGACAAGGTTGTTGCGATGATTCTGCCTTGAAGGCTGCTGTTTCCCCACCAAGCAGGTCATACGATCAAGTTTACTTGTTGCGCTTGCCCAGAGCACACACGATGCGATCACTGCCCGACGACCCAAAAAAAGGCCCATTCGGAGTCAACTACGGTTGGTGGGTTGTCATCAGCATCGTTTACATCATCTCCCCCATCGATCTCCTTCCCGACATAATTCCCATCGTCGGATGGACAGACGATACCGGGATGTTTGGCTTCGGCATCTACTCTTTCATTCGCTGGTTGAAGAGCCGCTCCTCTCCCTGAAGCATAAGAACGCCAGCGCACGCGCCCGCGGCACACATGAACCTCAAGTGGCTCAGTTCGTAGAGCGTGACTCCTCTAACAATTAAGGTATTTCAACTCGCGATATCTGCGAATGGATAGCTCTGCACAAGGCATTTCGGGCACTTGGGCTCTTCGTCCTGGCAGGAGTGCTCAGACCTGTACAGCCGCAAAATCGTCAGGTGGAGCATATGTAAGACGCTTCACGAGAAGTTTACTCTTTCGCGGTTGTAAGTTCTACCGCAAAGCCGTCGGTGATCTTGGCGGTTACAAAGGTTACGTTGCGCGCGGTGATGGCCGCGCGGATGGCCCTCTGAGGTTTACTTAAGGTTGCGTTGCCAGACTTAACATCCAGGAAGACGATGTTGAGTAAACGTAAGTCACCATCCCCGTTGCGGGCAGCAGAGAGACCATCGAATATAACATAATCAACAGGATCGCCCAGAAACTTGCAATCAGCGGGATCATAATCAAACCCCGGGAGCATCGGGGCGAGCTCCTCAGCGATCTGGCCGCGCCGGGTAGCCGCGCTCTGCTTGACGCTCTGCGCGCGAGCCTGCTTAAGCGTGCGCGCGTGAGAGAGCACGAGGCGGATGAGAAAGAAGCCCATGAGTATGATGCCCAGCGCGAAACCAATACTTAATGCCGCGAGCAGCTGAAGCGAGGTGTCCATGTTGGAGGTAACAGTATTCGCCCTGCGCAAAAACCGAAGGTCTCCGCGCCACAACAGCCTGTATCCACATTCCTACGTCTGGCTACTTACGTTCGAGGTTTGGGCCTCAGGGGGTGGGAGGCATGGGTGCTGGGTGTCTCACTTTGAGAACGAGACAGATGGCGTGCGTCGGCGGATTGTTGATCGGAGCAGCGACGTGCAAGGGGCGATTACGTGTTGGCATGGGTTTCCCACAAGGATAAGTGCCGTTGAACGAGCAGCGGACCGGACTTGCACCCTCGCGAAGTCCACGCTCCTCAGGCTGCACCGTACAATGCACGATGCTGACGCGTGTTTATGTGGACAACTTCCGTTGCATGGTCAACTTCGAGTGCCAGTTGGGCCCGCAGCAGTTGGTGCTTGGTCCAAACGGAGCGGGGAAGTCCACGCTGTTTGAGGTGCTGAGCCTTCTGCGAGATTTCTGCATCCATGGTGAGGCTCCCGACCGCCAACCGCTATTCCCGCGGTTCGGCGGTTCGTCTCGAACCCGGTGGCAGCAAGATGCTCCCGAACAGACATTCGAGTTGGATGTTACGGGGAACGGCGGAACGTATAACCTTCGTCTTGTAATGGACTCTTGGGGCAATCCGGAGCGTCCGCGAGTCGTCAAGGAAGAGGTGAAGTTCGATGGCAAGCCCATATTCCGCTTCGAGAAGGGCGAGGTCCATCTGTACGATGATTACGCAGTTGAGAAAGTGACCTATCCCTTTGATTGGCATCGTTCGGCACTGGCGACGATCACCGAGCGGAAAGATAACTTCAAGCTCTCGTATTTCAAAAAATGGCTCGCCGGTTTGCTGTATGTCCAACCGGACCCTTGGACAATGCTTGGGATCGCGTCACAGGAATCAGACCGGCCCGATCAGCACCTTGCAAACTTCGCCGACTGGTATCGCCACCTGCGTCAGGAAACAGAAGACTACGAGTACATCCGCGATTTGTGCGAGGTCATAGAGGGCTTCGTCTCGATGCGGCTTGAGGTCGCCGGAGAAGGGCGAAGGGAGATCAAAGTGCGAATGGCGGGAGCGGAGAACGAGAAGGGAAGGAAGCTAGAGACTGAGTACACGTTGGGTGAGCTTTCGGAAGGACAGCGCGTACTCATCGGGCTGTATGCGGTGCTCCACTTCGCGCTGAAGCCGGGGGCGACAATCTGCTTCGACGAGCCAGACAACTTCATCGCCCTCCGTGAGGTACAGCCGTGGCTTACGAAGGTGCTCGATCGAGCAGAAGATGACGAGTCAGGCGCACAGGTGTTGATTGTCTCGCACCACCCGGAGCTCTTGAACCGCATGGCCTTCAAGGAAGGCTTGCTTTTTGACCGTCCCGGGGGGCGTCACACTAGAGCCCGGCGGTTTGATGACAGCGCACAGACCGGCTTGACTGCCGCTGAACTCATTGCTCGGGGGTGGGAGCGTGAATGAGCGTATTTCGAGGACGATTCTGTTATGTGAGGACGATCCGCAGGAGCGACTCGTTCGGTCATACCTCAAGGTCTGCGGGCTCAATACGGAACCACCCTACCTTGTACCCCTTAACGCCAGTCGAGAGGTTCAAGGCGGCAACGTGGGATGGGTCGTGCGGGAGTTCCCGAAGCAACTCCATGCGTGCCGGCAGCGGCACGCGACGCAGGCTAACACACTGCTGGTGGTTGTCGCCGATGCCGATTCGCTTACGGTCGTCGAACGTCAGAACCACTTGATCGCCGAACCTCCGGTCACTCCAACAGATCCGCTTGTCATGTTGATTCCTCGACGTCACATTGAGACGTGGATCAAGGCTGCAATGGGCCAGCCAGTCAATGAAACAGAAAACTGCAAGAGCCCCGCCCCAAAAAAGTCTGACGTCCGCGCGGCGTCAGCAACGATTCATGGTTGGGCTCGCAACACTCTACAGCCCGGCTCAACGTGCGTAGCTTCTCTCCACTCGGCGCTGCCTCAATGGCGGAGAATTGGCTAACTCACCAAAGAGCCGCCCCCCGCCCGTGAGAATTTCGATCACGTCGCTTCGCACGCTTTCTCTTGGGCGTGGCCTGCTCCCAGAGTTCGATTCATGTCCTCACCGCTCGCTCAAACTGGTCAAACGCCTCCCCGCGTGCATCGCCGATCCGCGCATGCTCGGAGCGGAAGATCGTACTGCAACACCCTCGCGGCCAGCCGCGGCACGCGGCATACAGCCAGGCGGCCGCGCGGCTGATCGCGGCTGCACAACACCAAACCAACCCGAGGCAGGGCAATGCGATAGTGGCCCGTGCGCGCGCAAAGAGCGAAAACGAGCGCTACGCAACAAAAACCTCAACAGGGAACATACCTAACCTGTTTTTTCAAAGCCCGATGACGTATGAAATTTGCGGGCTAGCTCCGTAGGCCCCATGAGTTTTTCAGCTCTGTCTCTGGCGGTCCTGCATCCGTCCGAAGGTGTGGTCAAGAAGCTTCTCCATTTTTTTCGCCGCACCTTCGACGGCCTGCTCGAGGGTTGCCGCCAGATGCGTCACGGAGACGGGCTGCATGTGGGCTGGACGGGCCTCAAGGACGCATTTCTTGTCGTCACCGTGACTTTTTGCGCCGTTCTCATCGTTCAAATGAACCTCTATGCGTGTGAGTTGATCGCTGAAGCGATCGAGAGCAGACGCCACTATGCCTTCAACGCGAAGTGTGAGGTCAGCACTCCCCTCGGTGTTATGGCTTGTATTAACTTGTATCATCATGTTGCGTTATCCTTGAGATGAACGAGATCCTGTGGC
>CAYVFW010000183.1:0-6316 GCA_964450325.1 uncultured Phycisphaeraceae bacterium
GCCGGGTGGGCCGCGGTTTGCGCGACCTTTTTGCTCGAGAGCGGCGTACCTGATCAGGGCATGGCGCTGGGGTGAAGATGGAGCCGCGCGCTGATGCGAAGGCGGGAAAGAGAGGTGATGGGCCGATACCTTTAGGAACCGCGGCGGCGATTGCGAGTATAACTGATTGGTGAGACTGATTTGGTGAAGCGTGATTTGGTGAAGCGTGATTTGGTGAGGTGAGGTTTGGTGAGGTGAGGTAAGGTTTGGGTGGGCGAGGGAATGAAGGTGAGCGGGGTGGGGTGGGGGGTTGTTGTTTGTGCGTGCGTAGACCACTTGTGATCGTAAGTGGAAAGGCAGATGCCATGAGCGAGTACCGAAATAATGCGGAGGTGGGCGGGGGACCGTCTGCGGGGCTTGGATCCAAGGACTTAATAGCGGCGGTTGAGTCAAAGCTGGACCGCCGGCGGTTTCAGGATCAGCACTGGTCGGGGACGTTCTGGGAATATCTGGACATCTGCGTAGCGTCGCCATCGGTGGCGAGGAACGCGTATCAGCGGCTTTACGACGCGGTGATGTCTCACGGGAGTGAGCGGTACCGGCTGTTTAAGAAGGATGTGGTGCGGTATCACTTCTTCTCGGACCCGTTTGATAAGGGCGCGGACGCGATTTTCGGGCTGGACTTTGCGCTGATGGCGCTGGTGGATTTTTTACGATCCGCGGCCGAGGGGTATGGGACTGACAAACGTATACTTTTGTTGCACGGGCCGGTGGGTAGCAGCAAGAGCACGATGGCGCGATTGCTTAAGAAGGGGATTGAGCAGTACAGCCGAACTCCCGAGGGCGCGCTCTATTCATACTCATGGTTGCTTGATGAACATTGTGATATCTCGGCGAGTGAGAGTAACCCCAAGGCCGCGGTGAGGTCGCACACTTTTGCGTGCCCGATGCACGAGGACCCATTGGTTCTGATTCCGCGAGAAGCACGCGACGATGTGCTGGCGAAGTTGAACGCGGTGTATCAGCCAAAGCACCACAATGGTAAGTTAAGGTTGCAGGGCGAACCTGACCCGTTCTGCCGCCGCATTGTCGAGAGCTTGATGGCGTTCTATGACGGGGACTGGCGCAAGGTGATGGAGCATGTGAAGGTGCGTCGGATCGTGCTGAGCGAGAAGGACCGCGTTGGGATTGGCACCTTCCAGCCCAAGGACGAGAAGAATCAGGATAGCACGGAGCTGACGGGAGATATTAACTATCGCAAGATCGCGATGTACGGGAGCGACAGCGACCCGCGGGCGTTTAACTTCGATGGAGAGCTTAATATCGCCAATCGGGGGATCTGCGAGTTTATCGAGGTGCTCAAGCTGGATGTTGCCTTCCTGTACGATCTTCTGGGAGCGAGCCAGGAGCACACCATCAAGCCCAAGAAGTTTGCCCAGACTTATATCGACGAGGTGATATTGGGGCACACCAACGAGCCTGAATATAAGCGGCTGCAGAGTAACGAGATGATGGAGGCGTTCCGCGACCGGACCATTAAGATTGACGTGCCGTACAACATCCGGCTTGAGGATGAGATTAAGATTTATCAGAAGGATTTTTCTCCCGAGCGGATGCGGACGACGCATATCGCCCCCCACACACTGGAAGTAGCTGCGATGTGGGCGGTGCTGACGCGGCTGGAGGAGCCCAAGAAGGCCGGGCTTTCGCTGCTACAGAAGTTGAAGCTTTACAATGGGAAGAGTCTGCCGGGCTTCACCGAGGATTCCGTGAAGGAACTGAAGGAAGAGGCACAGCGCGAGGGGATGAGCGGGATCTCGCCGCGGTATATACAGGACAAAATCAGCAACACGCTTGTCAGTCGGCAGTCGATCGAGGAGAAGTCTATCAATCCGTTCATGGTGATCAACGAGCTGGAGAGCGGGCTATCGCACCATTCGCTCATCAGTGATGAGAACACCAAGAAGCGTTACCGGGAGCTGCTGGGGGTTGTGAAGGAAGAGTACGAAGATATAATTAAAGGTGAGGTTCAGCGGGCGATTTCTGCAGATGAGGACGCGATCCGGCGGTTATGCGGCAACTACATCGAGAACGTGCGAGCGTACACGCAGAAGGAGCGGGTGAAAAATCGCTACACCGGGCGTGATGATGAGCCGGACGAACGGTTGATGCGGGGGATTGAGGAGAAGATAGATATCCCCGAGAGCCGCAAAGAGGATTTCCGGCAGGAGATCATGAATTATATCGGGGCACTCGCGCTGGATGGGAGGAAGTTCGAGTTTAACACGAACGCGCGTTTGTACCGTGCGCTGGAACTCAAGCTGTTCGAGGATCAACGTGACACGATCAAGCTGAAGAACCTGGTGAGCAGCGTAGTGGATGATGAGACGCAGGCGAAGATCGACGTGGTAAAACAGCGGCTGATCAAGCAGTTTGGTTACAATGAGACGAGCGCCACCGATGTGCTTAATTATGTCGGGAGCATCTTTGCGCGTGGGGATAGCAAGGGCCGGTAAGAGATTTTGCGGGGTGGCGAAATGCGGTCGGAGTGCAGCCCTAAGGGCCTGTAGGCGGGCGCGTTGGTAAGGAGATCGCGCAGCGGCTACGCTTGCATCGCATGGCACTCTCGTACCAAACTGCCGGGGAATCCCACGGGCCGGGGCTGGTGACAACCGTTGTCGGTTTGCCGGCTGGGCTTCCGATCGACGAGGGGTTTATTAACTCGGAGTTAGAGCGGCGGCAGGGTGGTTATGGGCGGGGAGGTCGGCAGACGATCGAGACAGATCGGATCGAGTTTCTCACCGGGGTGCGGCGGGGTTACAGCATCGGCGCGCCGGTTACGATGCTGATTCGTAATAAGGATTCGCGGCTTGATGATCTGGTGCGTACGCCGCCGGTACATCGCCCGCGACCTGGGCACGCGGATCTTGCGGGGAGCATTAAGTATCTGACCACCGACTGCCGCGAGACGCTCGAGCGTGCGAGCGCGCGAGAGACCGCAGCGCGGGTTGCGGCGGGGGCGGTGGCTCGCTGCATGTTAAGAGAACTGGGGATCGAGGCATTTGGTTTTGTTCGCAGCGTGCTGGATCAGGCGACGGCGGTGAAGGTAGAGAGCGAGCACTGGAAGGAGCTGGCGCGGCGGCGCGACGCGAGCGAGACGTATTGCCCGGATGAGGAGGCGACGGCGCGGCAGA
This sequence comes from uncultured Phycisphaeraceae bacterium, assembly GCA_964450325.1. Taxonomy (GTDB): domain Bacteria; phylum Planctomycetota; class Phycisphaerae; order Phycisphaerales; family UBA1924; genus UBA2402. The sequence continues at coordinate 3,174 of CAYVFW010000183.1, forward strand.
AGGCGGTGATTCACGCCGCGAAGTTAAATAAAGATACGGTGGGGGGGCTGGTAGAGACGCACATCATGGGTTGCCCGCCGGGGCTGGGCTCGTGCATGGACTGGCGGGACAAGCTGGATGCGCGGATCGCATATGCTGTGATGGGAATCCAAGCGATTAAGAGCGTAGAGATCGGGCTGGGGCGGGATGTTTCGCTGCTGCCGGGGAGCCGGGTGCACGATGCGATACATTACGATGAGTCGCGGAGGAATTCGCACGCGGATATGGGATTCTCGCGTGGGAGTAACAACGCGGGGGGGATAGAAGGGGGCATGACCAACGGGCAGGCGATTGTGGTGCGTGCGGCGATGAAGCCGATTGCGACACTCGGGCAGGGGATGCCAAGCGTCGATCTTAATAGCAAGCAGCCAGAGCGAAGCAGTTACGAACGCAGCGACATTTGCGCGGTGCCCGCGGCGAGCGTGGTGGTCGAGAATGTCGTGGCGTTTGAAGTGGCGCGGGTGTTTCGCGAGAAGTTTGCGGGCGATTCGTTCACGGAGCTCAAGGCGCAGTTCGCAGCGTTCATGCGTCTGGCCCGGATGCTGCCGCTCGAAAGTACCGACCGCTAAGGTCGGCGGGCTTATAACCCAGCGGGGCTGGACTTGTGGCGAGGTCTTGCGGCTCTCATGGCCACTACAATAAAGTATGTCGACCGACGAGCGACCAACTATAACCACGACGCTCATGCTGGATGGGCTGAAGGACCCGGCCAACGACATCGTGTGGAGCCAGTTTGATGCGCGCTACCGACCCATCATCGAAGCGGTGGCCAAGCGGATGGGGTTACGGAGCGACGAGGCGGCGGATTGCGGTCAGCAGGCGATGACTGATTTCGCGTTCGCGTACCGGGCGGGAAAGTATTCGCGGGGGCGAGGACGGGTGAGGTCGTTCCTACTTTCGATTGCGCGGCACCGGGCGGTAGATATATTACGTTTGCGGCGTAACTTGCGGGGTGACTCGGCGGTTGAGTACATGCCCGATGAGAGGGCTGTCGAATCGTTCTGGACCAACGAGCGGCGACGGGCGATTGCGTTGCAGGCGATCCAGAAGTTAAGAGATGAATCGCGGCTGAGCGAGGGAAATCTGAACGCCTTTGAGTTGCTGGTGGTGCACGGCAAGACGCCCGAGGAGGTGGCGGTGGCGTGCGGAATTACACCGTCGCAGGTGTACACGGTGAAGAACAGAGTGGCGCCGAGGCTGAAAGAGATTATTGAAGAGATTACGAAGGCGTATGAGGTGGACGATTGAGGGGGAGAGGGAAGCCGTGATTTACGATTGCGACCGAGCATCTCGACAGGTTCGCAGCCCGGCTAGACTCGCTGTAGAGCAAGCTGCGTTATATTCTGAGCCAGGCCTCGTCGCAGCCAGCTTTTAAGAATGAATCTGTTGCTGATTGAGTTAACTCGGTAGCCCCGCCGCCGATTAGCGCGAAAGATGGCCTCATTCCTTAGGGATGGGCAGAAAATCGTCGGCCCGGCCCATTGCCCAAGCTCGGAAGCGAGGCCAGAAGAGTTCCCGGAGCAATATTTTGATGCACGCGGCGATGGGGATGGCCAGGAGCAGGCCGTAGAAGCCAGCTAACGATCCGCCCGCGATCGAGGCGAAGAGGATCGTGGGCATGTCCATGTTGGTCTTCTTACCCTGGATGCGGGGCGTGAGGATGTAATCATCTATAAACTGCGAGATTCCCAAGAGGACAAGCGGGCCTCCGATCATCCACCACCAGGCCCCGCGAACTCCTTCGCCGGGCTCCAAGAGCATCAGCACGATAGCGATGGGGGCGGCGATGCCCGAGGCATAAGGAATCAACGTAAGCAAGCCGACGATGGGGCCGACGATCCACGGGGCGGGCACGCCTAGGAAGGAATAGCCGAGCGTGTAAAGGCCGATCATGACGGCGCAGATTGTGAGGCGTCCGCGGATGAAGCCTGATATAACCAGATCCATCTGTTGGAAAAGTTCGAGCGCGCGCCCCTTCTTACGCTCGGGGAGCAGTTGCTCCCAGAACTGGAGGACGCGGCCGTAGCCGGTGCAGAAAAAGAAGAAGAAGAACGCGGTCAGCCCGACGGTAGCTAGAATTTTTGTCAAGTAAACGAGCAGCGCCAAAACCGCAGCGAGTGCACCGCCGCCAGCCTGGAAGATATTCTTGCTGATCTCCGAGGCGTGCTCTTCAATGTTATCTCCGATGAGTTCGATGACGCGGAACAGGTCGCTGGGCTCGTCCGCATCGCTGAGGATCAAGGGCATCAGGGGCGGCGTAACCTCACCGTTTGCCTGAATCCGGGCGAGGGTGGCCGCTGAGAGCGGCAGCGGGGGTCCCATCAAAATATAAGTATCGTCTGCGAAGAGGATAACAGGCGGCGTGGGAGTGGCCGCAGGCTGCGGAGTTGAAGTGGATGATTGGTCAGAGTTCAGAAAATCGGGGGCGGCGGGCGGGCGTTCGCCGGGATCAGGGTGAGCGGCATCATTAACTTGGCCAGGCACTCCGGGACGGGCACTGCGGCCCTCGGAAGCGACCACCTTAGCGCGTTCCTTAACGATGTAGTCTCGCACCCACAACCAGGTGTTAGAGCGACCCATCACGTGTACCCGAAGTGTTTCGTCGCCGGGCTGGCGAACGCTCGCGGAGACCGCATTGATACTTTTGACTACTTGCTTGGTGTAACGGATGCCCTGGATGACTGAGTAGCCCACGCCAATGGCCATCGGCACGGCGACAAGTATAAGCGAAAGCGAGATAATGCTCACCGCGACGCGGGCACGGCCGACTCTTCCGGAGCGGGTCATGCGCTGGACCAGCGGCTCAAAGAGGTACGCCAATGTGAGGGCCAGCAGAAGAGGAACTGTAACAATACTCAGAATATAACCGAGGTAGAGAATGCCAAGGATACCGCAGAAGACCAAGGTGTCGCGCAACGGCTGGATTTGCCAGAGGTGCATGTGGGGCCAGCTCGCGAGCCCCTTGGTTAACGCGCCCGTCATGTGTTTGGGATTGTCCTGCATCGCCGCGACAGCACCGGGCGAAGAGGCGCCTACGGACGTGGAGGAGGAAGGGGGGATTGACGGCGGACCTTGCATGGGAGACAGAGGATAAGCGGGGGAGT
>CAYVFW010000184.1:0-6302 GCA_964450325.1 uncultured Phycisphaeraceae bacterium
CTCCATAAGCGATGCGCTCCTCGCCCTCCTCGCCCACCCAAACATCGCCTCCAAACACTGGATCATCCGCCAATACGACCACGAAGTCCAGGGCGCAACTGTAATTAAACCCCTGGTAGGCCCCGGTGGCCGCGGCCCCGGCGACGCCGCAGTCATCGAGCCCATCGCAGGCAGCGGCCGCGGCGTCGCCATCGGCTGCGGCATTCAGGTCTACAGCGAGCCCGGCCGCGACCACAACGACCCCAACAGTGAAAACGACTTGTCCGCCGCGCACGTCCGGCGCCCCTACCCCGGCGACCCGTACTTAACCACGCTCGCCAGCATCGATGAGTGCATCCGCAACCTCGTCTGCGTAGGCGCCGACCCCACCCGCATCGCGATTCTGGATAACTTTTGTTGGCCCAGTTGCGAGAAGCCCGAGAACCTGGGCAGCCTCGTGCGCGCCGCCGAAGCATGTTACGACGGCGCAAAGGCCTACCGAACCCCCTTCGTAAGCGGCAAGGACTCGCTGAATAATCAGTTACGTTACACCGACCCCGCAACCGGCGAATCGCGTTTAATTGAGATCGCCCCCACACTCTTAATTACCGGCCTGGGCATCGTCCCCTCAATCAGCCAGTGTGTTACCATGGATGCCAAGCAGGCTGGCAACAACCTGATGCTCATCGGCGCCACCACCGCCAAAATGGGCGGAAGCCACTACGCCCAGGGCTTCGGCTGCGAGGACCCCGCGTACCCAGAGCTAAACCTTAAGATCGGCCCCGCGACCGCGCGAGCCGTCGCGCAGTGCATCCGCGAAGGGCTCGTCCGCTCCGCCCACGACTGCTCCGACGGCGGCCTGCTCGTGGCCGTTGCCGAAATGTTAATTGCAACCTCCGGCGTGCGCGCCAGCACCACCGCCGACACAAGCCACACCGAGTCGGGCACGCGAGCCCCCGGCAACGCCCCCAGCGCGCTGGATGATTTGTTAAGCAATCACAACGTAAGCGGCGATAGGCCGGGCGGGAGAGGTGCTTCACAGCTCCGCGCCCTGGGCGCACAGCTTACAATCGATCCTAACTTATTGGAAACCTACGAGCTCGCCTTCGCCGAGACCCCCTCTCGCTACATCCTGGAAGTAGAACCCGCCAACGTAACAAAAGTCCGCAACGTGCTAAGAGACCACGGCGCGATCCCCGCAACCGTCCTGGGCGCACTCACCGACGACGGCCAACTCCTCTGGGACAAAGCCGACCTTCGCGCAGACGTAACCGACCTCGCCGCAGCATGGCTCGCACCCCTAGACTGGTAAAAGCCAAACTGGTAAAAGCCAGACTGGTAAAAGCCAAAATGGTAAAAGCCAAAATGGTAAAAGCCAAACTGGTAAAGCCAGACTGGTAAAAGTAGACTATTAACGAGATTGCTTAACTTACATTCCCGTGAACATAAGCTCGCGAGTTACTTCTTCTCCTCGCGGATCAGCACGTCCATCAGCTTCTGTTCGGTACCCTTGAACTTTTCCATGGATTGCCGCACAAGGATCGCCGCCTCCTCCACCGTCTTCGCATCACCCGCAAAGGTCCGGGTCTGTTGGAGTTGCAGAAGCGCAGTCAGGCTCTCGCTCGCCCCGCGCAAGTCGCTGCTCGCCGCGGCGTAGGCCCGGGTCGCGTCGTACATCGACTGCGTGGAAAGCTCTTTTTTGGTCGGCGAATGCAACGCCCGCCAAGGCTGCGAGCGAACCTCGATCGCAGTGAGCTTGACGTTGTCGCTCATCAAACGTAAGTTCGCCATGATGTGCTGCACGTTGGGCCTCTGGGAAGTGATAAGCGCGGACGCCTCGGAGACCGCGCCCTGAAAGGCGTCAATAGCCATCCCGGCAGAGCGCATCGCCTTATCTATCTCCTCGATAGTGGCTTTATCAAACTTGCTCGCGGCGGATTCGACGGCGGCAATTACATCCGCGATGTTCTGGCGGTTATCATCGATGATGCCCTGAGCCCCGGCGAGCAGTTGATCCGCCTCCGAGACGACCCCCTCCACGCTCTTCAAAATCGGCTCGACCCTCCCCGAGGCCTGCTCAACATTAGTTAATGTTGAGTCTACACTCTGCGTCCAGGCCCCCAGGCGCGCCCGTAGATCAGCAACAATGGCCTTGGCGTCGGTGACGGCGAGCTTAACATTGGGGGTTGATTCGTCAATGGCCGATTTCACGCCCAGCAGGCTGGCCTCCAAAAGGTCGATGCTGCGGCGCACTGTGTTAATATCGCCGGGTGTAATTCCCGTCTGCGCAAGAAAGGCCGGCGGCGCGATGCCCCCCTCCACCACGTCGCCATCAGCCAAGGGATTAACGCCGGGGACCGCATCCCTGCCCATGCTGCCAATGTTAATACTCGATACCGACCCGATGAGCGGCCTCTCCAATGAGAACTGCGCGGTCTTGAGGATCGTAATTGCCGCAGGCAGTTTGACTGTCACCTCCACCGATTGAGGCGGGGAGGATGGCGGAGCCCCGGGCGTCGCCACCTGCGCCGGCCCGAAGGTGACTTCAGTTACACTGCCAATCCGTTGCCCGCCCAAGGTGACGGCCGAACCCGGCTTGAGGCCGGGCGCCCCCACCGCGAGCGGGAACTTGACAATGATCCGGTTGGTTCGGCCAACCCCGTCTCGGTTGCCCAGCCAAAAACTGACCCAGACGCCCAGCACCAGCCCGGTTGCGACAAAGAGTCCCGCCAAAGTGTTATCTCGAATGCTCCGCATCGCCATAAGCGGTGGGAGGATAGCACCTTGGCCTGCCGCAGAGCGGAGGTTTTTGCCAGCAACTTTCTCCCGGGAAAGACGCGGCGGGCGGGGGCGAGTGCCGCCCGCACCTACCCTCCCAGCATGTTTGATCGGCTTACGGACACGTTTCAGGGTCTTTATCGCAAACTAAGCGGTCAGGCCAATATCTCCGAGAAGAACGTCTCGGATGCCATGGTCGACGTGCGAACCGCACTGCTCGACGCCGATGTTCATGTCGAGGTCGTTAACTCCTTCTGCGACGGCGTGCTGAAGGACGCACTCGGCCAGCAGGTGACAAAGAGCCTCCGGCCCGGCGAAGAGATGGTGGGCATCGTTCATAAGCGGCTGGTTGAGTTCCTGGGCGGAACGGTGGAGGCGCCCTCTCAGAAAGACTCAGAGGAGTATGGACCGCTGGCGGGGATGATGCCCAAGCTGCCGGATGGCTCCAAGCAGGGTCAGGCCGAGCTGATCATGCGAGTGAGCCCGCCGCCCACGATAATTATGTTGTGCGGCCTGCAGGGTTCGGGCAAGACGACAACGTGCGGGAAGATCGCGGCGTATTTGAAAAAACGCGGGCGGACGGTGATGCTCGCCGCGGCGGACTTGCAGCGACCCGCGGCGGTCGAGCAGCTTGAAACGATCGCGAATCAGGTGAATACCGACGGGGTGGGCGGGGCAAAGGTTACGTTTTACGCGGAGAAGGACAAAGTCGCCGAGTACGGCAAGGCGGTTGGCGTGGCGGTGGCGGTGTGCAGGCGTGCGCTGGAGGCGGCGCGGCGCGAAGGGGCCGATGTTCTCATCTTAGATACCGCCGGGCGCCTGCACGTGAACGACGCGTTGATGGGCGAGCTGACGCAAGTTAAGAATACGTTGAACCCTCACCACATCTTTCTGGTGGTGGACGCGATGACGGGCCAGGACGCGGTGAACTCGGCGAGATCGTTCCATCAGCGGCTCGAGGTTGATGGAATTATTCTTACAAAGTACGATAGTGATACGCGGGGCGGGGCGGCGATCTCGGTGAAGCACGTCACCGGGGCACCAATTAAGTTCGTCGGCGTGGGCGAAAAGCTCGATGCGCTCGAAGAGTTTCATCCCTCGCGGGTGGCGGGGCGGATCCTTGGCATGGGCGACGTGGTGGCGCTGGTTGAGAAGGCACAAGAAGAGGTATCAGCCGAGGATGCCAAGAAGATGGAGGCCAAGCTCGCCAAGGGCGAGATGGACATGAATGACTTTGTGGGCCAGCTTCGCACGCTGCGGCGGATGGGGCCGCTCAAGCAGCTTCTGGGCCTGCTGCCGGGCGTGGGATCGATGCTCAAAGATGTACACATCGAAGATAAACAGCTTGATCAGGTCGAGGCGATCATAAGCTCGATGACCAAGAAAGAGCGGACCAGGCCGACAATAATTGATTTCAGCCGACGTAAGCGGATTGCGAAGGGGGCGGGGACGAAGGTGGAGGAAGTCGGCCAGCTCGTCAAGCAGTTTGATATGGTGAACAAGCTGAGCAAAACCATGTCGGGCATCTCAACAGCCGACCGGGCCGAGGCGGTCAAGCAGCTCTCCAAGCAGGGGGGAATGGGCGCGGCGATCCCCGGGCTTCAGGGGATGCCCAACTTCATGACTAAAGGCTCTACCAGCATGTCCAGCCCTAAAGATAAGTTTAAGAAACGTAAGAAATAACTTATACGGATCCAACCTCCACCCCGTGCGCATTCGGAAAAACACGGAAACGATGAAACGTCTTCCTTAAGATGCTCAGCCGCAAACTTCGCAAGAACGATCAGGCGGTGCTGATCATGGATCAGGCTGGCTGGCATAAGGCAAAGCGCCTGGTGATACCCGCCAACATCACGGTGCTGTACCCGCCACCCTCTTCACCGAAGCTAAATCCGATCGAACGGTTGTGAAGCTATCTTCGCACCCACTACCTGTGCAATCGGGCATACAAGGACTACGACCACCTGCTCGATGAACTGGCCAGGGCGTGGCAGACGCTCACGCCAACACTGCTCAAGCCCGTCTGCGCCTGCCCGTACCTCTCGCACGTGTTGGAGGTGTGATTCGTATTACTTAGGGGCGGCAGCGCTCTTGAGGATCAGCCGACCGGCAAGAAGACGCGGCGGGCGACTTTCGGTGTCGCCGAATCCGGCAAGTTTAGAGTGAACGTCATCCATCGCGACAACGAGGAACCATCGCGGGGGGAAAACACGCCGCTAAGAATGATGATTTTTGCGAGAATTCATTCGGTGTAAAGCAACGAAGTCGGGTATGATGCTATAACTATAAGCGGACCAGCGTGGCTCGCCACATATCATCTGCCGACCGTCGGATCGTGGAGGATTGCCGTGCTTTTGATCACCAGTGTGTTTTGCCTCATCGGTGTCGGACTTCTCGCAGAGCCCAGCGCTCTCGGGTGCTCCACCTCGGCGGCCAAGGCCGCGTCTGCTCCACCGCAAGTTGCGCCGTCGCCGAAGGTTGCTGCCAGACCAAAGCCATTCACTTCAGCGGTCGAGCAGGCAAACGCCGCGATCCGCCGCGCCAAGGCGACAGATGGGACAACGGGTTCCGCAGTTGTCAAGACAGAGCTGGACGGCGAGTGGTGGTGCGACGCCACCATCACCGAGATCAAGACAAGCGACGCAGGGCTGAAGGAGCTTCGTGGCGAAACCGTTGTCAACCGGTCCATCGGGCCGGCATCCGTTGATTCCGACAGCTCGGTTCGCGCCGCCAGCAGTGCCCTTGCCACTGCCCGAACCGGCGCGAAGAAGTCTCTCCAAGATTTCGAACGTGCCTGGGAGCCAGTCAAATCCGGCCGATCCGAGTACGTTCGGACCAAGTGGGGTGGATGCCGGAGGTATTGGCCTCGCATCAGCGACACCGAGCATCAAGTTCGGCGCTCCGCCATCGTTGGCGCTGGCAAACAGCAAATCGCCTCCGCTGCGGATGTTCTAGAGACCGCCCGCGCTCGTATTCGAAGCGAGCGGGAACAGGCGGCACGCGCGGCTCGCACCGTGCGCCTCAGCGTCCAGGCCGGCCAAGGGCTCGCCTCACTCAATGAACTTAAGGTCGGGGATCGGGTCCGGCTCACCTTCCGCGTTGAGCAGGTCGATTTGGCTACCGATCCTCCAATCGTCGCCAGCCCCGCCGAGCACGTCGCCTTGGTTCGGGCCTCCATGACTCTCCCGGCGCAGGTTTTGTCCAGCGCCCGCACCGCGCGCTGAACATCTAGGCATAATTTCTGACCTCGAACGACAGGGTGACACGTATCGTCCATCCAGGCTCGTCGCTCCGCCAATCACGCCAAGCGTGATCGGCGACGTTTGCACTTGTGAACGCATAATTAGGATACAGCGTGAGGAGCGCGAAGTAGTCGTCAGGGTTGACAGCGTCGGCGGTGTAATTGGGCGAGATGTCCGAGTCCAGATACGCGGCCGCGAGTTCGACCCATGGAACCAGTTCGCACAACTCCCGAAATAGTCCTTGCGAAAAAACGCCAATGGTTGCTGGCCATCACCACGACTGGAGTCCTCCTTGCCATGTTC
>CAYVFW010000185.1:0-6290 GCA_964450325.1 uncultured Phycisphaeraceae bacterium
GGGGAATTACGGGGATGAAAGGGCTGCGGTGGTGCCACGGAGCTGGGTTTGGCGAGGGTGCTGAGGGATTGAGCGTGCCTTTACACAGGAGGATGAAGTATTATGTTAGCAGAAGCTCGCGTAGCCGCTTGTTAATTGCACTCCTATAAGTTTGCGCCGTGGGCTTGGTGTGCGGTGTTTAGGGACGTCCGGGTGAGGGAGGATTGAGGGGAACTGCGAATGTGTGGCGATGGCGTGTGATGGCCGCATCGGTGTTGCTTACACTAGCGGATATGTCAACACACGGTCCTGCGGGGCAGAGTCTTCACGGCGGATTTGGCGGCGAGAAAATCCCGGCGTCGGTCTATCCAACCAGTTCGCTCGCGAGCGAGGCGGTGGCGGGGGAGATCGCGAAGCTCGTTCGGGAGCGTGCCGCGAAGGGCGAGCGGGCCGTGCTGGGCTTGGCGACGGGCAGCACGCCGACGGGCGTTTACGACGAGCTGATCCGCTTACATCGCGTGGAGAAGCTTTCGTTCAAGAACGTTGTTACATTTAATCTCGATGAGTACTGGCCGATGCCGCCAGACTCGATCCAGAGCTACCGGCGGTTTATGCAAGAGCATCTGTTTGATCATGTGGATATCGATCCCGCGAATACCAATGTGCCAAGCGGCACCATCGAGCGTGAGGAAGTGGGCGCGTTTTGTGAAGGGTACGAACGTAAGATTAAGCAGTCGGGCGGGATTGATATCCAGATCCTGGGCGTCGGACGTACGGGGCACATCGGTTTCAATGAGCCGGGTTCCTCGCGGGAGAGCCGCACCCGACTTATCACGTTAGACAAGGTCACCCGGATGGACGCGGCGAGCGACTTCTTTGGTGAATGGAACGTGCCGCGACGGGCGATTACGATGGGCGTGGGCACGATCCTGGATGCGCGGCTGGTGATGCTGTTGGCGTTCGGTGAGCACAAAGCCGCGATTGTCAAGAGGTCGGTGGAGGGTGAGATCACTAACGCCGTCGCGGCGTCGTTTCTGCAACGCCACCCCAACGCAAGATTTGTGCTTGACCCTGCATCCGCGGCGGAGTTAACCCGGTATAAGACACCGTGGCTCATCGGAGCTATCGAGGATGAAGGAGGAACGTGGGATAGCAAAACGACCAAGCGAGCGGTGATCTGGTTGGCCCGCACAATGGATAAGCCCATACTTAAGTTGACCGATGAAGATTACAACGAGCACGGGCTTCAGGATCTGCTGGCCGCGCGAGGCAGCGCGTACGACCTTAATATCGAGGTCTTCCGCGACTTACAACGCACGATCACGGGCTGGCCGGGCGGCAAGCCCGCAGAGGCTAACCGCAGCGAACTGGGGGCCACGCGCGGGCTGCCGGGCGAAGAGACCTTTCCTAAGCGGGTGGTGGTTTTTTCGCCCCACCCCGACGATGATGTAATTAGCATGGGGGGAACGTTCATCCGCTTGTGCGATCAGGGGCACGAGGTTCACGTTGCGTACCAGACCAGCGGCAACATCGCGGTGTGGGATGAGAGTGCGCTGAGGCATGTTGATTTCGTTCAGGAGTTCGCCCACGCCTTCCCGCAACTGGGGAGAGAGTTCGCCGATAAGTTAGAGGCGAACATCGAATCGTTCCTCGCGAGAAAGCACCCAGGCGAGCCTGACAGCACCGAGCTGCAGAAGATCAAGGGGTTGATCCGCCGCACCGAAGCACGGGCCGGAGCCAGGTACAGCGGAGTTAAGCCTGAGAATATTCATTTTCTGGACTTACCATTCTATGAAACCGGGCGGGTGAAGAAGAAGCCAATCGGCGAGGAAGATATTAAGATTACGATGGAGCTGCTGGAGCGCGTGAAGCCCCATCAGATCTACGCGGCGGGCGATCTCTCTGACCCGCACGGCACCCACCGGGTTTGTCTGGCGGCGATACTTACATCGCTGCGGCGGCTCGAAGGTGCGCCCTGGATGAAAGAGTGCGTGGTGTGGCTGTATCGCGGGGCGTGGCAGGAGTGGGGGCCTGACGAGGTGGAGATGGCCGTGCCGCTCTCGCCCCACGAGGTTCAACGTAAGCGGATCGCGATCTTCAAGCACGAATCGCAGAAGGATTCGGCTCTCTTCCCGGGTCCGAGCGACACCCGCGAGTTCTGGCAGCGTGCGGAGGATCGTAATCGTAATACCGCCCGGCTGTATGATAAGCTCGGTCTGTCGGAGTACGAAGCCATCGAGGGGTTTGTGCGCTGGACGGGGCAAATGTAAATCGGTTTGCGGGGCGGGGCGTTCCGCGGTTAGGTCTGTATCGGTGAGCGGTTTCGTCGAAGGAAGCACGTTGTCGCGGTTGGGGCTGGCTTGCAGTGAGGGCTGCCAGTGATCCGTTGAGGAGCGCTGGGTATGCGCGGCGGTGGCTCATGGTCTAGTGGCTGGTGTCGAAAGTGGCCTTGAAAGTGGCCTTGGAGTTGGCCTTATCTCTGGCGCTTTGCTTGAGTCGAGCGAGCGACGTTGGCGGTCGAGGCGCTTTTCGCTGGGATGTCCGCTGTCCTGCGCGTGCCATACGCGGGGCTTGCTTGTAGCTGGCGCGTGCGCTGGGCGCGGCCCGCGCGTGATACGCGCTCGTACGGTCCGATGCTCTACCCTTCTGCTGTCGGCCTTTTATGGACGGCAGTGTTGCCCTTTATGTGGCTTTGGATGGCCCCGAGTTACGGACGACTCGCCATGCTCGCGCAGCCGGGTTCAGAGTTATGTTCGCACGGATGCCCCACCATGCCCCGCCTTCCCGTCACCGCTTCCTCCGCCACTTCACTTACGCTCGCCGATGGCCGACGGCTTCTGGCCTTTGCCGGTTGTAACTATCTGGGGCTGGCCCAGCACCCGCGTGTGCTGGCCGCGGCGGCCCAGGGGTTGGCCCTCTTTGGCATCAGCACGACCGCCTCGCGCGAGACGACCGGAAACACTTCGATACACGATGCGCTGGAGTGCGAGCTGGCTTCGTTCATGCAGCAGGAGTCGGCGATCTTAACTGCAGAGGGTTACACTGCCAACTTCGCGGTAGCGCAGGGCCTGGCGCCCACGCACGGGGTCGCACTAGTTGATGCCAAGGCCCACCGCAGCATCCGAAACGCCGCGACCGCCGCGGGCATGCAGGTGATTGTTTATGAACACGCAGACCCTGGTTCGGCGGGGCACCTTGTGAAACAACATTACGATGCCGGTGTCGCGATCTTTACTGATGGCGTCTTCGCCGCAGATGGAGCCATCGCGCCGGTCGCCGAATTGCTCGCGGTGCTTCCGGCAAAACGTGCGACCTTGGTAGTGGATGACTGTCACGGTCTTACCGTGCAAGGCCCGCACGGGCGGGGCACGGTCGCCGCGGCGAGCCTGAATGACCCGCGCGTAGTTATTACAACTACGCTTGCGAAGGGGATCGGCTGCTATGGCGGCGCGGTAGTGGGGCGACGGGCGCTGATTCGGTTTATCCAGGACGAAAGCGATGTCTACCGACGATCAACCCCGGTGCCCACGCCCATCGCGATGGCGGCTCGCGCGGCGGTGGCACTGATCGAGGCAAACGATTCGCTGCTTCAGTCGCTGCTTAAAAATGCCGGTCTTCTTCGCGCGCAGCTTCTGAGGGCGGGGGTGAAGAGCGGGAATGAAGGTTCGCCGGTGTGTACCTTCGTGCTTCCCGGCGGAGCCAGCCGCATGCAGCGAGTACACGAGATTATGTTAAAGGCGGGGGTGTATGCACCGCTGATTGAGTACCCCGGCGGCCCGGCAGACCAATACTTTAGATTAACTGTAACCGCAGCGCATTCGTCGGAAGAGATCACCGCATTGGGCGATGCACTGGCCGGTGCGATGGAAGCGACGGGCGGCACTATCACCGCCGCGTGACCCGTGGCGCCGCCTATACTTACATCTATGCCAGCTCTCCTAGCAGCGGTGTTCGCTTCGTCGCTTCTCACGGCCCAAGCCCAACCGGCTGCCGCGCTCCCGGGCGCGCCCGCGCAGTCGGCCGTTGCCAGTGGGTTACCGGCCCCGCTTGTGCTTGGGCAGCGCATCCAGGCGCTGCGAGATAAAGTAACATATCTGTCCACTGTCGTCATCGTGACCGACGCCGCGTCGTACATCAAGGCTATCGAGCAGTGGTCGCCCACGAGTCGCTTCCCCGTGCTGATCGACGATGGCTCTAAGCGGTCGCGTGACGACATCGCGCGGTTCGTGCGTGGCTACGCGCCTTCCAGCGTGGTGCGGTGGGAACATAAGCCAACAACCGGTGGTGCCTCTTCGGCTCCGGGTGCTGCGGGATTTGACGCTTCGAGCGTTTCGGCCATTCAGCAGGCGTTAGCGCGGGTGTGGACGGCGGGTGGGCAGCCTGCGGGTGACGGGGCCGCCGAGCAACTTGATGCAAGCACGCTCGCCGCGGCGTGGAAGCGCATGGATCATCGTCCGCCCGGGATCGTCGTGATGCACGCCAACGACCCGGCCTGGGCGGCGGCGTTGCCCCTCGCCGCGGCGTGGGGCCAGTTGCTACTTACGTTGGATAGTAAGCCGGGCGGCAACATTGACCATTCGATTTCGATCGAGGAAGCCGACGGGGTTGAACGCACGGTGAGCGGGTTTGCGGCTTCGAGCGGTTACGCCTGGGAAGAGATGGGCGATGCGATTGAGTCAATTACACTGTGTCTGAACATCCCTGAGCGCATCAAGAAAGATAATGAGTTCGTCGCGCTCTCCGACCGTCTGGGGCGCAAGGGTGCGGGGCTTAACATGCGGGAGCGCTGGGCGTGGACGGGCCACATCTTCGGCACCGCGAGCGAGAGTGCGTACCGGGCTATGAGCTCTTTATTCTTGCCTCCAAGGCGAGCGTGGCTCTTTGATGGTTACCCCGATTCTTCGCCGTGGAACCTGTACGATGTAACTAAGGCCGCGGAGTATCTGACAACTGCGGGAATTAAGTGTGAGGTGGATGACACGCCGCAGCAGGGGGCGATAAACTGGAGACAAAGGGCTGCGGGCCCGGTGACGGCCGACTTTATCTTCGTGAACACCAAGGGTAACAACGATTTCTTTGATCTTGAGCCGGGGCAATGTAAGCCGGGTGATGTGCCCTTCCTTGTGCGGCCCGCGGCGTTGCATTTCGTTCACTCCTGGTCGCTCCTCTTTCCGGGCAAGCGTGAATCGGTGGGCGGGCGTTGGCTGGAACGTGGAGTGTTTGTTTACGCGGGCAGCGTACACGAACCGTTCTTGCAGGCTTTTACGCCTACGCCAAGCGTGGCGGGACGGCTTATGTCCGGCGCGCCCTTTGCACCGTCTATTCGTGTCGAGGGGCAGCCTGTTTGGAAGATTGCGGTTCTGGGCGATCCGCTTTATACCCCGGGTCCCGCAGTAAAGCGCAGCGAAGACGGGCTTCCCGCGGCGTTTGCCGCTGCCAAGCCGCTCGCGGAAGGATTGAAGGATCTGTTGGCCAATGAGCAGTGGGATCAAGGTATACTTACGATGAAACTGCTGGGGCGCGATGCGGATATCGCGAAGCTGGTGGCGGCGCTCGCCCAGAAGAAGGGCGATGCAGTTACGCCGGGTGTGTTGCGGGAGGGTGCGCTCGCAGCGTTCATGGCTGGCAACACTTCGGTCTTGCTTATGCTTGTGAATCTGCTGCCCGCAGATGCTCCGGTAGACCCGGTGATTGCAGATTGCTTATGGTTGACCGCTGGCCCGTTGCTGGAAAGAGGACCGGCGGGCCGTTCGCCCGCGGCCAGGGCGGATTCTTCCGGCGCCGGTGCTACCGAAGCGGAAAGGGAGCGGGCAGAGCAACAGCGTGCGGATCAACCTGCATTGTTACGTGCGCTCAAAAATTATCTTCGGGCGGATCAGTTGGAGCAAGATGCCCGCGTGTTAAGTCTGGCGTGGGGAAGGCAGTTTGGTCCGCAGGCCATTACGGGGCTTTTCTCAGGCTGGCGTGAGAAGTACACGAGCGCTGAGCAGCGAACTGCGCTGCAAAAAGCCCAGCAACCGTAGCGACTCTGTGGGTGAGGGTTAAATATAATATTACGATACGGGTGGCTGGTAGCGTTGTAAGCGAGCATTACCTGAATCCGAGCATCCTTCCCAGAACGGCAATTCGCTCTTTCAATCCGAGCGTTGGGGGTTGGCCGCGTTTGACAGACCAGAACTTCTCCACCGACTCAAAGTGCTGCTCGGCCCAGGTGGCGAAGTCGCCATCGGCTCGCGGGCTGCACTGCTCGCCCATGATCGTCGTCCTTTCCGGAGCGGACAAAAGATGCTCGCTCGCCGATGCGTGACATT
>CAYVFW010000186.1:0-6278 GCA_964450325.1 uncultured Phycisphaeraceae bacterium
TGGGCGGTGCGGGGCCACGTCGGCGGAATCGAGAGGGTTCCGCGGCGGGTTGTCAACTGCAATCGAACAGAGATTCGGCCAGGTTATTAGATCGAATTTGCTGGTGCCGTGGTGGGCAGGCAGATACGGGCATCGCGCACAGCGAAGACGGTTGAGGAACCCGGGCAGGAGCGTGGCCAGGAAGGGGGGAAAGATCGCGGGCGCGACTATAGCCTTGAGCGGCAAGCAGGTTGCCGCGAAGAAGCGTAGAGTATGGAAGGAACCATTGATTAGTTGTGGGGTATATTCATTATGAAAATTAAGTTATATTCAAGCACCTGCTTCGCGCTTGAGGGCAATTTCTGTGCGGCGGGGCGACGGAGGCGGGCGACTTGGGCAGGTGCGCTGTGCGGCGCTATTCTTTTGCTGGTTACTGCGGGCACGAGCGGGGCTGCGTATACCGGCCTTGCAATCGAGCTGTCCGCGGATGGTCAATTGTGGAATCGGAGTCTTGTGGCGGCTCCGGGAACCACGGTGGCCGCGCGGGTGGTTGCCAGTTATGATGGGGCTGCACCGGTGTACGGGCTGGCGTGGGTGAACTTTCAGCCGCGCATTTCGGGCTGGATTAGCCAACTTGATCGGATGGAAGATTATCTTACCACTGGGAACCAGGACGGGGGGATGGTCGCCTTTGACAAGCCGGGGACGGGCCAAGCGGCGTACGGACGCATTTTTCCGTTCGCCGCGGTCGCCCTTGGGGAATCGGCCGGGGGCCAGCAGACTACGTTGATGAATCATGCGGAGGTGGTGGGAGGGCGCGGCACAATCCGCATTGCGCAGTCGCGGACCACCAATGCGGTAGGCACCGGCACGGGGGTGGGCCAGTTTGCTTATAATAACACGAACGGCGCGGGCGGGATTGTTTGCGCGCAGCCTCCGTCGGAGGCTGTGTTCGCTGGTGTTCGCAGTTCGGCGAACGCGGGCATCGTGCTCTTTGCATTCGCGTTTACGCTAGATGCAACATCGACGGATCGTTCACTTCTGGTTTCTGTGCCCATCGGGGGCGTCTCGCTCTTTGGCCAGCCGGAGCACAGCGCGGGGTGGTTTAGTTCGCCCGCGCAATCTGCGGCGGCTGTTACTTATGTTCCGGTCCGCACGCGTGCCGCGGCACTTTCGGTAAGGGGGCCGGTGCCCACGCCAGCTACGGGGCTCATGGCGCTGCTGTGCTTACCACTGGCGCGACGCCGGGTTCGTTAACGGTTGGGATGAAACATTATCGGTGGCGATTCATCGCGCACGCGGTTGAATCGTTAGAAGAGGTGTCAGCCACGCACGCTTCTTTACCGTCATAAGCGGCCAGATGGCTGCCAGGAATCCTTGATTCGTGGGGGTGGTGCACCGATACAGGGCACATGCCCACGACCTTCGCCCCTCGCTGCCCATCCTCATTGCAATCGTTAATCCGGACGTTGATCGCGCGGTGTGGTGGGGCGAGCCAGCACACGCTTGGGACGGGCGCTCGCGGCATTGAGCCGCAGCATTTGGAGCCGCTCGATGGGCGGACGATGCTCGCGGCGGACCTCGCGGTGACGATGGTGGATAACGTTCCGTCGTTCGTCGTGCCTGGAGATAAGCTCACCTTCGCGGCAACAGTATCAAACCAAGGTGATGCGGCCGCCAAGGGGAGGGTTACGGTGCGGTTCTTGGCACCCTCTCTCAATTCGGAAGACCCTACGGGCGTGGTAGCGACGGTGACGAGAAATATTAATCTACGGCCGGGGCAGACCACAGTGCTAACGGCTAAGTGGACGGCCACGGGCAATGCGAGCGCGGGGGTTCACGACTACGGGGTTACGCTTGAGGCCGCCGAGGCCATCAATGAGTTTACAGAAAACGATTCGTCCATCATCGAAGGAGGCTTTGATCTTAAGTACCTATTTGGTAGCTACGGCAATCGTCGTAATGTTACATTTGTGACGAACGACTCGGACGGCACGATCATCAGCTATTCGATCAAGGGTGCGGGCTATGGCGAGTTCCGTTCGGCCGAGGCTGAGGATGAAGTCGCCGGACTTGATCTGATCGGCACGGGGAGTGGGGACCAGTTCGTGATTGCGCTCAAGGGAGGCGACCGTATCGCCAACCTGGATAACGCGATTAATATCGCGGGATCACTGCGAAAGTTTGATGCCAAAGGCGTGAACTTCAGCGGGCGCATCACGGCGGGGGGCACCATCGGCGACTTCCACGCCGGGAACCTGACTGACCTTGACTTTGAGATTCTTGGGGCGGGCGGGGCGATGAAGTTCAAGGCCGGTGCGGTCGCGAACTTACGTTTGACGTCGGCCACACCGATTGCATCACTCGATGTAACGAGCTGGCAGTGGCTGGCGGATGAAACGCGACCGGACCTCCGGGAGAACGAACTTTCGACCCTGACGGCACCCTGGATTAGTAAGCTTACAACTCGCGGCGAGTTTAGCGCGATCACATCTCTGAGCGGCGCGGGCGCAACGGGCACCACGCTGGGGCAGGCGAAGATCAGCGGGGTGTTCAGCGGCCAGATGGCTGTAGCGGGGAACATCGGTTCATTCGCCGCGACAGTGATGGATCAGGGTCTGCTGCTGTGCTCGGGGACCATCGCCGCGGCGAATATCGCGCTCGCTATCGATGGCTCTATCTGGTGCAACTCGCTGCTTAAGTTTGAGGCGGGGACCATCCAGATGCTCGATGTTGCGGCAGGTGTTACATTTGATGCGTCTTCGCTCGAAGGGCTGGCGGATGGGAACACTCAGCTGCTTAACTGGAACGGCGGCAACATCGGCTCTGTGACCGTGAAGGGCAATGTATCTACGGCACGATTCGCGGCGGGAATTGATCCGGTGAACGGGGCGCTGCTGGATGAGGATGATATTAACGCGGGCCTGGGCACCATCGGGAAGATCGATTTGAAGGGCGCGGCGGTGGATGTGCTCTTCGCGGCGAGCAACTTCCTGCCCAAGGCAAAGATTGCTGGGGCCACGGTGTTAACGGCTGCGGATGAGCGATTTGTTTGGCTGGAAATAAGTAGCGCGGGGGTGTGAAGGGGTTGGGTGCTCAGCGGAACTGCTTTGGGGTGAGGCCGGGGTGGACAATTACATCGCGCGGTGGCTGCTTCATCGCGCATCAGTGCGGCAACTGACCGGCGTGCGGCGTAGTCCGAGGGAACTTATAATTTGGGTGCGGGCAGGACTTTAACCACCACCAAGGTTTTGTCGTCGATGCGGGGAGTAAGGCCGCAGAACTGGCGGACCTCCCACAGGATGCGTTCGACGATCTCGCTCGCGCTGGCGGATGGCTTTTCGGCGAGGGCACGTAGGACGGCGCTGCGCAGTCGTTTCTTGCCAAACTTTTCGTTGGCGAAGTTCTGAGCATCGGTGATGCCATCGGTGAATGCGACGATGAGATCGTTGGGACGTAAGTCAAAGACCGCCCGCTGGTAGCGTTGCGAGGGATCAACCCCCACGACCATACCGCCGACGGACAGTTCGTCGATATCCGCGCTGGTGGGGGCGCGGTGGTTGGGGACGCGGACGACAAAGGGGGGCTCGTGCCCGCCGGAACAATAGGTAAGCCGGCCTTTGACTGGATCAATTACACCGTACCATATGCTGGCGAACTCGTTATCGCGGGTATCTTTACATAATGCAACATTGACGCGTGCGACCACTTCATCCAGGTCGTAGACTTCCTGGACGTGGGCGCGCAGACTGGCGCGGACGCTGCTCATCAGCAACGCCGCGGCGATTCCCTTGCCGACTACATCGCCGATGACCACGCCCAGGTGGCCGCCGAGATCCATGAAGTCGTAGAAGTCGCCGCCGAGCTCGAAAGATGGGATGTAACGAGCCGCCATATCGAGGGTTCGGATGGAGGGCACGCTGCGGGGCAACATGCGGCGCTGGACATCGCTGGCGAGCTGGAGTTGGCGTTGGATGCGCTGCTCTTCCTGCTCGAAACGTAATAGTCGGGCTTGCTCAAGAGCGGCGGAAGCCTGAGCGACGAGCGAAGCCAGGAGGCGGCGGTCGGCATCGCTGAAGGTCCGCGGCTCGCGTGAATATAATCGTACAACGCCGAGTGGGCGGTTTTTGAAGACCAGTCCCGCGTGAATGGCGGCACCCAGTCGCTCCGCGGCCGCCTCCTCTGTAATCGAGATGCGTTCATCGGCGGCGATATCTTCGCTGACGACGATCTGACCCGAGAGAGCGAGGCGATCAAACTGGCGATCTTTAGAAAGAGGGCGGGGGAGTTCAAGCCATTCTTTGCTTAGATTGCGGGAAGCGGCAACCGTAAGTTCGGCCTCGTTCTCTGTGAGAATGCCGTTGGCATCTTCACGCATGAGGTAGACGGCGCCGGCGTGCAGGCCCATGACCTCCAGGGCTGAGTCAAGCGCGACTTCGAGTACGCGCTGGGGGCCGGCGGCTCGTACAAGCAACGAGCTCATGCGCGACAGCGCGGCGAGCTCTTTCATGCGGTTGCGTAGCTCCACCTCGTGCTGGCAGAGCTCGCTGGCAGTACCGGCGAGAAGAAAGAGGGCGGATTCGAGTCGCGCGCGGGCATCGGCGGCGAGGACGGGGCTACCGGGGGCGAGGACGATTGCGCCGATTGATTTTGTTATATCGCCGGTGAGCAAGAGCGGGAAGCGCTGGAGATCAGTACCGGTGAGCGCGGGCTCTTCGAGTGCCCAGAAAGGGTGGGACTCGTCGAGACTGCTTACGTTTACGCTGCTTGAGGCTGGCTGGCCTTGGGCTGGGTCGGTTGCCTCTGGTTTGCTGGTGTGGGCCTTGCTGGTATGGGGCTTGGCTGGTTTTTTGACAAGTGGGTTGGAAGGAGAAGTGATTTGAATAGGCGCGTCTGCGGGTGGCGCGATGGGGAGGGCGCGGCGGATGACGCGCTTGTCGTCGGCATCGCGCAGCTCCACGGCTAAACCTGTGAGGCTGGCCACCTGAGCGCACAACGCGGCGAGCGAACCATCGGTAAGAAAGTCGGTGATTGAGCGGGGAGCGGAGTTTGGCGGGGTGGTGGACATTTCGGGCTGAGCGTTTCTACCTGGCTACTAAACTAGGAGTTATCAATTAGTTATCAGCTGCGCTCAAGGGTAGTTCGCGCGATGGCGCGTCGAGAACTGCGCTCGACACGGTTGTGCAGAAGTAGTTAATTATGTTCGTAGGGCTTGCCGCGGGCCACCCGGGGCCGTTTTAAGCATACGTTGGCGCTCGGCGGACATTGATTACGTCCGGACGATGGCGGGGGCGCGCGCTGGCTTACTTGGTGCGCCGGGCCATCTGATCACAGAGTTGGATGAGGGGGAGGGCCGAGTGCCCCAGAGGCGAGAGCGCTTCGTGCGCTTGGCAGCAGAGGCGTTCGACCTCATCGTGAGAGCCCTTTACGCCCAAGATCGATGGATAGGTTACTTTGCCGGCTGCGGCGTCCTTGCCTGTGCGTTTGCCAGCGTGCGCTGCGGTTTGGGTAACGTCGATGAGATCATCGGTGATCTGGAAGAGTAAGCCAAGGGCATCGGCGTATGCGGTGATGCTGGTGAGCAGCGCTTCGCGCTGATCCGCGGGCGGGTCGGCGGAGATAGCGCCCATGCGGCAGGAAGCGCGGATGATCGCGCCGGTTTTGTTGCGATGTATTGTCTGGACGCGGGCCAGGGAGCGGTCAAGAGGGCTACCCAGGGAGAGCGAGCTTACCTCGTCATCGGGGAGGCCCAGGGTGTCGTGCACCTGCCCGGTAATCATGTCGGTGGTGGCGTGGGCGAGTTGAGCGCAGAGCCGTGAGGTAATATAATCATTCAGGTGCGGGCGCAAAGCGCGATCATCATCTTGGATGGGGGAGAGCGCGATGGCCTCGAACGCGAGGGACAGCAGGCAATCGCCCGAGAGAATCGCGAGGGCCTCGCCCGCGTGTTTGTGCAGCGTTGGCACGCCGCGCCGAAGGTCGTCGTTATCGAGGGCGGGAAGGTCGTCGTGGATCAGGCTGAAGCAGTGGATCATCTCCAACGCCGCGGCGGCGGGAAGCGCGTCAAAGCCGGTGCCGCCCGCCGCGATGGAGGACCACCACGCGAGCACAGGGCGGAGACGTTTTCCGGTGCCGAAGAGAGAGTAGGAGACAGCTTCTTTGAGGCTGGCGGCCAAAGGCCGCGCATCAAGAAAGCGGTGAAGGAAGGCTTCGGTTTGCCCAGCAGGCGAGAAGAGATCTGGCGGTGAGGCGGGGGCACCAATCATGCTGGAAGGGGGGCGAGGGGTGATGCTTACGGG
>CAYVFW010000187.1:0-6191 GCA_964450325.1 uncultured Phycisphaeraceae bacterium
ATCCCCACCCCTTCCCCCACTTCTGCCTCCGATGAAGGAATCGGGCTTTGGCTACTAAACGCAGGACTTGGCGTCCGAGACTCGGCCACGTCGATGGCATAAATGCCCATTAACGATAAAACAAGCGAGGCAACCACGGTGGGAAGTGCAGACCATGCGCGCGCGAGTCCTGACGCCGCGTTCATGGCGCGACGAACAAGAGTCGGACCGGTATTGGTAAAGGCAAACGCCATCCTTGGCCGAGGAAACTGTACGCTTGCGCGAAGAGTTTCCGATACGCTCGTCGATTGTTTAATATTCCACACCATGACCTCCTTCCCAAATATCCCCTTCGATTCTGCCCTCGACATCGATGAGCTCGCCTTGGACACAGGGGGAACGATCTTGGTTGGGAGCGATCGCGGCCCATCGGTGCCCACGGGCGCGCGTCGGCCCGCTAAACCGCCGGCGGTTTGCACAGATTCTCGCGACGTAGCACGGGGCGGCGTCTTCTTCGCGCTCAAAGGCGAGAAGACCGACGGTCACCGGTACTTAGCTCAGGTTTGCGAGCACCACCCCGCAGCCATTGTGATCCACGACCGCGCAGCGCTGGCCTCACTCACGGATTGCCAACGGGGCGACATTGCGATCATTTTCGTAACCAATACCGGCGCTGCCTTGCTTTCGTACGCTGCTGCATATCGCCGACGCCTTTGCGCTGAAGTCTTCGCGGTCGGTGGGAGCAACGGCAAGACCACAACCTGCCGACTGCTCAGCTCAATCTTAAGTTCGGGGTTTCGCGGGAACGCGAGCAGGAAGAGTTATAACAACTCGGTTGGAGTTCCGCTTACGATTTTGGCAACGCCTCCTGACTCAGAGTATCTCATCTGCGAGGTAGGCACCAACGCCAAGGGTGAGATCGCGCCGCTTATCAAAACCGTTGCGCCAACGTGCTCGGTCATCACCAGCATTGGGCGCGAACACCTCGAAGGCTTCGGGACGCTGGAGGGTGTGATTGAGGAAGAACTTATGATGCTCGTGACGGGCGTGGAGGCTGTGATACCCGCTGATGAGCCATCACTGGTGCCGCTGGCCGTCCGAAAAGTTGGCAGTAGAAATAAAATTACAACGTTTGGGTTCGCGCCGAGCGCCGATGCTCGGATAATCGACTGTGAGACATCGCTCGATGAGACCCGGTTTTCACTTGTTACCGCCGGGAGCACCTCGCGATTCAGCGTGCCCCTGCCCGGCAAGCACAATGCATCCAACGCCGCCGCGGCGATCATCGCAGGACGCAGACTGGGGCTTCATGACTCCACCATCGCCGCTGCGTTGGCCCGCGCGACTGCTCCGGATATGCGGATGCAACAAGTGTCCATTGCCGGCATTCACTTCATCAACGATGCTTATAACGCCAACCCTGATTCTGCCTTGGCGGCCATCACAACTTTCGCGAGCATATTCGGGCCCACGTCCGGTCGCCTATCAGCCGACGCTGCGGACATGCGGGCGGGTGGCCGGCGGGTCTTAATCTTTGGAGACATGCTTGAACTCGGCGATCTTGCCCAAGGGTTGCATGACGAGGTTATCGCGGCTGCGATCGCCGCGTCGTGCTTTGAGCTCTTGGTTCTTGTCGGTAGACACGCCAGTCGCTCTGTCATTAATCTCGACATCGCTAGATTAAATCAGTTAGCAGTTACATTCCCCGATGCACAGGCAGCCGCGGCGGCCGTCCACAGCATTCTGAAACCCGGCGATAACGTACTACTGAAGGGTTCCCGCGGCACGGGCATAGAAAAGATTCTTAAGCCGTTTGAGTTGATGCAGGCAGAGAGAGCGGACGGATGAGCATGCGAACCTTTCGCGGGCGAGCTTTGGTTGTCCTCCCGCCAGGTTTGACGCCAGAAGGTCCGCTACGCTTCACTATGCAGCCGCTCGTCGAACTTCGCCCGCGCACGGCCAAGAGCAATACCAATGGCTCGCTCTTCGCCCCACTGCCGCAACCTGAAGGCCATGTGCCGACACGTTGGAGAATAGTAACGTTACGCATCCAGTTGTCTCGGCTGCTACTTATCAGCTGCGCCTCCGGCCAGTTGCTCGCTTGCGGCCCCACGATTCGCCCAAGCTTTGATTCCCCCGAGCCCGCCGCGCGAAACGCGGCGATTGTGCGGGCTGCCAGCAACCGTGACAAGCGCGCTACTCCTGAGCTGATTCGGCTGCTCAGCAGCGACGATCCGGCCACCCGGCTGCTCTCCATCGCTGCGCTTGAACGTATCAACGCGACGACGCACGGATACAACTACACCGATTCAGAGCAGCAGCGTAATGATTCCATCAAGCGATGGCTTGAGCACTACCCCCCCAACGCTTCCAGTTCCTCACGCGATACCCTCAAAGTGCCCGCTGCCTCGTCCCCGCTCAAGTAATATCGTCTTGTGTGAGCTCGCCGCCGAACCCACCAGCTTAAGCATGACAACCGCTGTAACTTCACGACAGTCCGATCGGCCCGACATAAGGGTACAACTGCTGAGTAATCCAGCGTATCTGTGCGCGGTTCGGGAACTCGTGGGCTTGGTCGCCAAGCGCAGCGGCTTTCCCGATAGTCACGCCGCCCGCATAGTGCTTGCCGTCGACGAGGCCCTCGCGAATGTGATGAATCACGGTTACGAGAAGCGATCAGACGGCCTGATTGATGTCGCGATCCACAAAGATACCGACCCTGCCACAGGAGCCCTCGCGGCACTCCGTATCGTAATTGAAGATGAGGGGAAGCAGACGGACCCCGCGAAGATCAAGAGCCGCGACCTTGACGATATCCGCCCTGGCGGATTGGGGGTTCACATCATCAAGGAGGTCATGGACTCAGTCCAGTACCAGATGCGGCCTTCGGTGGGCATGAGGCTTACGATGGTGAAAAGACTGCCCCCGCCGACGCAAGTACCGCCCGTTGCTCCCGCAGGCACCTGCGGCTGCACAACCTCCTCTACCCTTCTTCCGTTAATCCCTCCACTCCTTTGAACGCTTCCACGCTGCTCAAGCCTCGAAAATAAGTTGCCTGATTCTCTGACCATGCGTTGTCTCGCAAGCTCCACCTCCCATCCCCCACCATCATCCCGAACAATTCATAAGGAGCCACGCTTGGCTGACAAAGGCCCACTACAGATGAAGTTTGAACTCCGTGAGGACTCGGTAATACTCTCACCCGAGGGCGAAGTGGGATATCACGAGGCTCCCGCGCTCCGCACCGCGCTGCGCGAGGCCTTAGACCGCAAACCTGGCCGCCTAATAGTTAATCTTGCGGGGGTGGGGTATATGGCAACACCCGGGCTTGCAACGCTCATCGAAGCATTGCAGATCTCCAAGCGAACGCAGATACCCCTCGTCCTGTGCGGACTCACCGACCGAGTTCGCGGCATCTTTGAAATCGCACGACTGCAAACGGTCTTCAAGATTGTCGCAGATCTCCCCTCCGCCACAACGTAAATTATTATCAACGTTCACCTCCGCGCGTGCAACCAACGCTCATAAAACTCCTCCTGCTGCCGATCGACGCTTTGGGCACCATCACCCTCAGCGGCCTGCGCCAATTGGGCGCGGGAACCTGGCTCGCCGTTGACACAGTCTCGTGGCTTGTGAAGGGCGTCTTCTCACCCTCTGTGCGGCTAGGGGTTGGGGGGATCGTCGCGCAGATGGTTCGCGTGGGCGTGCGATCCGTGTTTATTGTCTCGCTCGTCTCCGCTTGCGTTGGGCTTATTCTCGCGTTGCAGCTCGCCCCGCCGTTGGAGGAGTTTGGCCAGAAAGAGGGCGTCGCGAATATCGTGAGCATCGCCATTCTGCGCGAGCTCGGCCCGCTCATCGGCTCCATTGTCCTCACCGGGTTCGCCGGAGCATCAATCGCGGCGGAGCTTGGAACAATGGTGGTAAGCGAAGAGATCGAAGCGCTCGAGGCGCTCGGGCTTGATCCGACTCGATTTCTGGTCGTGCCGCGGGTAGTCGCATCGGTGGTGAGCATGACGATTCTGGCCATCATCGCCGACGTTGTGGCTATCGCTTCGGCGTTACTCATTTCTGCTACGGTGCTCGAAATTCCCTATTCCACCTTTCTGACCAACGTGCTTGCGCAAGCCAAGTTCGTCGATTTCGCGACCGGCATTGCCAAGGCCACCGTCTTTGGACTTCTCATCGGCCTGATCGCATGCATCAACGGCCTCTCCGTAGAGGGTGGCGCGGCGGGCGTCGGCAAAGCGACGACGAACACGGTCGTGCAATCGGTCGTAGCCATCGTGATCGCAGATTTAGCCTTCACCGCGGTTTTCTTCGCCCTTCGGCTTGTCTAATGACCGAGCTTGTGTAACAAAAGAGGTAGCTCGTGCCCTCCCGTGTGCCTACTTAGCCACCCGGCCAACGGCGCTGACCGCCTCCCTACCCTCCGCACGAAATGACAGCAACAATCGAAAAGAAAAAAGCGGCCAACGAATGGGCCGATTCGGTCAAGGGCATCATTGTTGCATTTACATTTGCGCTCGTGTTTCGTGCCTTTGTAATCGAGGGGTTTGAAATCCCAACTGGTTCAATGGCTCCCACGCTCATGGGCCAGCACACACTCATTACCAGCCCCGCCACCGGTTACACCTGGCCCGCAGGGCCCGCTCCGAACAGTTATGCTGGCCCCGACCGCGCCCCCAGCCGCAAGCAGAGTTATCGCACCGTTGATCCCATGTCGGGCGCGGAGTACACCGCACGCGATCAGCCCCTCCGGGCTGGCGACATGGTTTTCATTCTCAAGTATCTCTTCCCGCTCTTCACCCCATCGCGTTACGACGTCGTGGTCTTCAAAAACCCGCGCGACCCTTCGATGAACTACATCAAGCGGCTTATAGGGTTGGGCCCCGAGGAACTAGCGATCGTCGATGGCGATGTCTTCTCCCGTCCTATCGTGAGCGGCTCGGCGCCCGCTGCGGGAGAAAGCACGTGGTCGATGCCAGGGTGGAAAGTCACACGTAAGCCCGAATCAGTGCAGCGAACGATGTGGCAACCTGTTTTTGACACGGCGTTCACGCCGCTTACGAGCGCGAAAGATGGTCGCATTTGGTTTCGTTCACCCTGGAAGCCGCAAAAGCCTTCGGACTGGACAATAACCGACACCGCTCAATACGCGCACAAAGCCGCCTCGCCCGCCACACTCTCGTGGGACAACACCGTCCGGGCCATCAGCGACTATTATGCTTACAATCTCGACTTCCCCGAGGACATCAAGCGCACTCTGAGTATTCCGCTCCCCAACGGATGCTATCCCGTCTCTGATGTCCGAGTCCGCGTGGGCTATCAGCCCGGCGCCGAAGCCGCGGGAAAACCACTTTCACTCACGCTGGCGGCCCGCGCGCACCAGTTCCGCTGGTCGGTTGCTGACAACATCGCGACAATTGAAATGCGCCCAGCCGCGCCCGCTGACTCACCCTGGGAGTTATTAAGTAAATCCGAGTCGTCGGCACCTTTGAAGTTCGTGGCGGGGGTCACCACCGATCTTGAGTTCTGGCACACCGATCAGTCGCTGAGCATCTTTGTCAATGGTAAGCTCGTTGCATCGGGCGAGTATAACTGGACCCTCGACCAACGACTTACGTTTAGCATGGGCCTTACGGTGAACGAGGTGGTTAACACCCCCGTTAACCTTCTCACGAACTACCCACGCTATTCAAGGCCCGGTGTGGCCATTAATGTCCCCGGCGTGTGCCAGTTTAGTTATATTTCCCTCGACCGCGATATTCACTATCAGGCCGCCGACTACCCAAGCAGGAACGACGCGACCCCCAGCTCCGCCCCCGGCCCCCATTCCCGCAGCGGCCAGCCCGCTGCGGCGACCCACCCGCGTCAGCCTATTTTTCTCAATGAAGGCGAGTACTTCATGTGCGGGGACAACAGTCCTTCCAGCCTTGATGCCAGGCTCTGGGATGCCCCGTTCGCCTGGGTGGGCCAGGATGATAATAAAACCGGAGTGATCGGTCGCGATGCGCTCATCGGGCACGCATTTGTTGTTTACTTTCCTGGCGCATACTGGCGCACCGGTCCGATACCCGTCCCCGATGCGGGGCGCGTGCGGCTGATCCGCTGATGTCTCTCTGAATAGCCACGCCTTTACGCACAGACGCCGATCTACCTAGCTGCTGAGCAGCCGCGTCATCACCGCCATGCGCACCAGCACCCCGTTCCAC
>CAYVFW010000188.1:0-6143 GCA_964450325.1 uncultured Phycisphaeraceae bacterium
GGGGGGGGTGGACCTAACGTTAAGTGCGGAGGCCGAGGCCGATCTCGTTGCGGAGGTAGGCGATGGATTTGGCGATCTCGGATTTTTGGTAATCTTGCGTGACCTGTTTGCCCTCGGGGCCGGCGGGGGCCTTGAAGGCGATGAGCGGTTTGCCGCGTTTCGCGAGGGCTTCGAATTTCGCGAGTTTGTCGGGGCGCTTATCGTAGAATTTCCAGAAGTCGGGCTGCTTGTAGGGAAACATGCGCTGCGAGCCGGAGATCGTCTCGATCATGATCGGGACTTTCGGGCAGAGCTGGGCCCAGCGGGCGGTGTAGGCTTTCCAGTCGATGAGGCCGTCGCCGACGGCGGTCCATTGCACGGCGGCACCTTCCGGTGTGTCCCAGATTTGCTGGTCGCGGAGGGAGGAGCAGATCGTGACGGGGCCGAGGGTCTCGAGGACGTCCGCGGGATCTTCGAGGGTCCACGCGGCGTTGCCGGAGTCGATGTTGGCGCCCACGAAATCGGTGCCGGCGGCCTCGATGAGCTGGCGGCACTCCCACGAGTGGAGATCGCCGCCGTGATTCTCGATGGCGATTTTGATGCCGGCTTGCGCGGCGTCGCGGCGGCAGGCACTCGATTTGCATTCCTTGTTGATATTTCGGGGTCGATGGATGGGAAGCGGATGACCATGCTCAAGGAGCAGCTCAACAAGTCCGTGGTTGGGCTTGCACAGAACTGCTCCTTCTTCGTAGTCGCCTTCTCCGACGGCGCCTTGGTGATCGGTGAAAAGCATGAATGGAGAGAGGCCACCGACATAAACAAGCGCTGGGCGACTTCGCAGTTGGATATGCTCTCCAGCAGTGGAGGCACCAATCCCCTCCCCGGCGCGGAGCTTATCTTCCGCATTCGCCCAAGGCCCGATGCGGTGTATCTCATGACCGATGGCGAGTTTTCCGACGGAGTGCTTGAAAGTCTTGCAAACCTCAATCGCCAAGCCAAGCTTCCGATTCACACCATCTGCCTGGGCAACCCGGCGGGTCAGGACGTCATGAAGCAGATCGCCAAGAATAGCGGTGGAACGTTCAAGTTCATACCGCAGTAGAGAACTTGGATCGTGTTGAGAGATCCTAGCATGAGTTTCCTTAGAGCAACATCAATTACGTCGATGACTTTGGTGGCCTTGAGCGTGGCGATGGCCGCGTCAACTGCACTCGGTCAGACTCTGCGATTACGTAAAGGTGTTGAGCTACCGCAGGGTGTGGTGGCAAGTGATCTCGTAGCCCAGCAAGTCTCTATGGAAGGAGTCCTCGTCTCAGCCGGGAGCGGACCCAATACGCCTTCGGTTTTCATGCTCGGGTGGGATCAAGTGGCGAGCGTCTATGGCGACCTCGCGCCGATGGCGGCTGCATATTCGGACCGTGCCGAAACCGCGTGGAGAGCGAGGTCGCGGCTGGAGCGCGGCGATCTCGCTGGCGCTGAGCTTTTGTATGAGTCGCTTTTTTCTATTTATGCTGGACGCGAAGGCCCGACAGCTCAAGCAATCGCCGGTGGTTTGCTGCTCTGTCGGGTGAGCCGGGGTGCCCAAGTCTTAGCGGTGCAGCCGTGGCTCAACTATGTCTATACCTCCGGGCTGATTCCCGCCGATTTGCAGCCGCGAATCGTCCGGGGCGGTGAGTTTTCCGATCCGCTTGATGTCTTACCGGTTGATCCGACAACCGGCCTGTGCCCCTCGCTTCCTCCGATTTGGCTGAATACGGCCGCAGTCCGCACTAGCGCGGCGATGAGCCGAACAAAACTAAAAGGTAGGGCCGAACAGCTAGCCGCCTTGTATGAGTTGTCGCAGCGCTTTGAGGTTCAGTTGGCTTCTCCCGCCTCAAACAGCATCACACTTAATGTCGCCGGAGCCCCAGTCACTTCACTTATAATGCCTGAGCTACCGCAAGCCAGCGATGATGGTTTGCTACTGATTTGGGAGATTGTAAGTTCCCGCTGCGGTGACCAGGCCCAGCGAGCGAGCGCACGAACCCGCCTTAGTGCGAGGCTCTCTGCAACGAATCAACCCGCAACATGGGTCAGGGCGTGGTGTCAGACCGCAGTCGGCCGCTCCCTTCTCCGAGAGAGCGGCGACGAGATGCAACTCTTGGGAGTTGCAGAGTTAATGAGTGTGCCCGCCGCGTTTGAGGCCGCGTGCCCCTATCTCACCGGGCTTGCGATGGCGGAGGCCGCCACCGCGCTGTTTAACCTTGGCGATGCTCGTGGCGGGGCAGCGATCCGTCAGCGTCTGGCCGATCGTCTTCCCGGACATCCGGCCCTTGAGTGGGATGTTCTGCGGGCGGCGAGCGACTTAACCAGCGCCGCTGCTTTACAAAACCAGTTAGAACCCTCGCAGTTTAAGACCGGGTCCGAGCAACCCCTTAGCGTTCCACCCGCCAGCGGGGGTGATAAGTGAACCAACCCCGATTTGCCTGCGCTTCGACTGCTCTTATGTTCACCGCCGCGCTAGCCTTTACCTCGCTAACGCCGGTGCTTTGTAACATAACGTTTGCCCAGCCCGTTGAGAAGGACCCCTCCGCAGGCCTTACCGCCGAACAGGTGTCGTCGCGGCGTGATTCGCTGCTCGCGGAACTGGGATTGGTCCGGCCGCTCGCCGCGTCGCTGCGTCGCGATATCGATCAGTTACCCCCTCAAACCGTGGAGCGCAAGACCGCCGCAGAGCGGCTGGGCGCACTATACGCAAAGTTGCTTCAGACTTCGGCAGATGCGGGCGAGCGCCAACGCGTTGAGACATTAGCTCGCAAACTCCTGGACGATGTACCCGAGGCAGCCACACCACAGTTACAGCTTACGCTTCTTACCGCTCAATACCTCCCAACCGAGGATGTCGTCGAACGTAAGCGTTTAATGCTTACAACGCCAGCCGAAGAGTCGGACGCTCAGCGGGTGTTGCGCAGCACCCTACCCCAGTTCAAAAACCTGGCGGGGAAACTACAGACCACTATTCGTTCGTTCGAGGAGCGGACTGAGCGCGGCACCAACAGCGATGAAGAGATGGAGCGACTCCGCCAGGAACTCAGGTCACTACGCGACCTGCGGGCGGAAGCGAGCTTTCGCGCTGGGTGGGCGAGTTATTATCTTTCATCGCTCAGCGGAGATAAGCAGGAAGCCTCTCAATCGCTCGAGCATTTCGGCGTGCTTCTAAACGCCCCGCCCGGGCGGCCCGCAACGCTTGATCGGTTACCCACCAGCCTTCTCGCAACCGACGCGGTTGCGAAGGCAGCTCTTGGTTGCGCGCTCGCCTGCAGCCTGTCGGGAAATCACATCGCCGCGCAGCGCTGGCTTGCGGTGCTGCAGGATGCGGAGGACCTGGCTCCGGCGGTAGCCTTACAACTCCCGCGGCGATCAATTGCGATCTTCGCCGCCGCGGGCTCGTGGTCCAGCCTTGAGCTGCTCCTCTCGCGGTTGCGCAAACCGCAAGCCGGTGGAGTTGTAACTCCACTGCCCGTTGCCGAGGCCCGTGCCCTTGCGGTAGTCTCGCTGGAGGCCTTAAAATCAACCGAAATGGGCGGCGGGAATCTGGAGCGAGCGCAGGACGCCGCGAAAGTTGCGCTCGGCGACCTTGTGACGCGCGGCGAAGTAAGCCAAGTTGTAGGACTGGTTAAACTCTATGGTTCGGCGATCATCGGCACCGATGGATTTATTAATAATTATGTTCGAGCACTGAGTGCGTACGAAGATGCCCGGTCGGCTCATCGTCGGGTTGCGCCGCTATCGTTACACCTGCCTGTTAGAATCTCACAGCAAGCGAGCCCTCCCTCGCCGGGCGATCTCGATTCCACAATTGCTGCCTATCGCTTCGCCGCGGGGTTGTGCCGATCATCCCTGCTCGAAGCCGATGCCGCGTCGTACCCGCAGCAGCGCACCAAGGCGCAGATGTGCTTTGCGTTCTCGCTCTTTTACGCCGGAGATTTGCCAGCAGCCGCCCAGGCATTTGAGGTCACCTTTGCGCAGGCTGCTCCCGGTCCGGATCGGCGCGATGCGCTTTTCCGTGCTATCACCACGCTTACGTTGGAGATCGACCGCGCCACCCCGGGGCAACCGACACCGCCCGCCCGCTCCGCGCACCGAGAGCGGCTTGCGACCCTCTTCATTTCGTCCTTCCCGCACACCAGGGAAGCCAATCAGATGCTGCATGCTCACTTGAAGTCCAGCAAGTCGCTTTCGGCCAAGGATATAGAAGCACTCCTCCAAATCTCGAAGGACGATCCGATCTACCTGGCCGCACGTGGAATTGCTGCCGACGGCTTGTACAAAACATGGGGACGAGCCTCTACGCCTGGCCAGCGCGATTCCACAGCCGCGTATTTTGCCGATGTCGCCACCGATTTGCTTACATTTGAATATGATCAGGCAACCGGCAGCCTCGCGAGCGACGACCCCGCCAAAGCTCGTGACTCCGCGCTCGTAGCCGTTAATCGCGCCCGCCGCATCGCGGAGGTCCTACTCGCGTTCACTGCCCCCGACGTTCTCCGCGTGCAGAATGTGCTTACGTTGCTCGAGTCGATCGTTGCCTTCCACTCCTTGGATATTACCCCCTATCGCGATGAACTCTCACTCCGGCGGTTTCAGGTGGCGACTCTCAGGCTCGACACGGCAACGGCTGATCGTGAGCTACTGCGTCTGCGTGAAACCAAAGGGCCCTACCTACTCGCCGCCGAGCAGTTTATGTATGACGTGGCGGTCGCCGGATGGGCAAACTTGCCGAATGATTCCGCCGCGGCCAAGCGGGTAGCGGCGGCTGGCACCAGACTTTTGTTATATCCTGCACTAGGTGCCCGGCGGCTCGCATCCATTCAAGAGAAGATCGCAGCCGCGGCGGCTTATATCTTTGCGTCCACAGGCGAAGTCGAGTACCGCGAACTTGCTCTGAGCCTTGACGAGAAGCAAGCCGCGGTCGGTATGCAGACGCTCGCGACGCTGCGTCGAACCGCGGCGATGCGAGAGGATGCCAAGAAATACGACCTCGCGGCGAACGCATGGCTCGAGATTCTGGCGGCGCAAGGTGAGGGCACCGACGCTTGGTACGAGGCCCGGTATGAGTCAATCCGGCTGCTAGCCTTGATCGACGCGGTAAATGCTTCGGCCATCTTCGCTCAGTTTAAGTCGCTCCACCCTTCGTTGGGCGGTAAACCGTGGGATGAAAAGTTTACCGAACTCGAGCGCAAGTTAATTATCAGCACGCCGCCCCCGACCAAGGGGGCGGGTTGAACAACCATGCCGGTCACGCCAGTGATAATAAATCAGCGGCTTCGGCGGCACGGCTGGCCCAACTCTGCGCCAGGTATTTTCCTGCATCACCTTCTGGAGTAGATGTAACCGACCCTCGCTCGCTTCTGAACATCAGCCCCGGACCCCTGAGCGATAGCAAAGTCGTCGCCGCTCTCGCCCAACGTATCAGGGAGGTCACGGTCTCGCCGGATAGCGCATCTCTCGAAGCTGATGAACTTCGCTTCGCTCTTCATGCGGCGGCCTCAAAGCTTTTTACTCGGACCTCCGGTGCTCCAGTCGCTGGTCCTGCAGGTGAAGCGGAAGAGAGCGGCGATTCAGCGCATCGCGCATCGCTTATTAATCAGGCTCAGTTAATAATACATATCTGCGGGGGCCTGACGCCGCAAGCGATGATCAAGTTAACCTCGCTAGGCGCAGACTACGGCTTAGATGGGCTTGAGCTGGCCGCGATGGTGACAGAATCCAGTGGTCGTGGACGGCCCACCTCCGCAGCAGGCGGCGCGTGGTACGCCGACGATGCACCGCCCGAGCCTCGCCAACGAGGTTCAGGTGCTGAACCGCGCCCTCGCAGCATCCTAGATCCGCCCCGGCGCGATGTCTCAACCGATTTCGATCAAGCGGCGGCTTCAAGTCGATCAACGCGAAAAGTCTCCAAAGGAATCGCTTTGGTTCTTGGCGGGCTCGCGACCCTTCTATGCGTCGCTGCCGCGATACTTACTATTCTGGTGCGGGGGGGAGCCGCCGCTCCGCCATCTACCTCGGCAAATGCAACGCCGACAGCCCCTCCGGTCCAGAGTGCTGTAACTGCATCGACCGTAATCCCTCCGCCGCGGCCGAGCCCACGAGACTAAGGCGAATCTCGTATGCCGTCTTCTGCT
>CAYVFW010000189.1:0-6133 GCA_964450325.1 uncultured Phycisphaeraceae bacterium
ATCAACGCCCGCCCACAGTTCGCCGCCATTTGCATCGACAACGCCTCGGGGGTCGGTTCCGATGCCAGCAAAACCGGGACCGTGGGGACGGGGGTGGCTTGCAACGATTGGGCCAGTTCAACCGCCTTCGCGGTCGAATCCTTCCGCACAGCGTCAACCTTCGCCTTGGCCGCCGCGTCCGACACCAGACGTAATTGTGCTTCGTCGATCTTTCGAGTTTGGGCCGCCGCCGCTATTGCCGGGCCGTGGATTTCAGCCTGCCGCCTCTCCCACGCCACGATTGGGGTCAGTAGTTCGCTCAGCACCGCCGACTTGCGGGATGCCGGTTCCGCCAGCACCAGCGCCCAAACTTGCGGGGGTTCGATATGGTCGCCATGCCCACGAATCGCCGACACTCCGCATGCCGCCGCCGATGCAATCGCCAGCCCCAACAGTGCGGGCATTTCGACGGGGGTTTGCGTAGACTGGCTTAGGTCACGAATGTAATCTTTAACGTAAGCAATCCCACTAGGGTACATCGCTTCGGGGTCGAACGGTGGGGCCGCCAGCACCTCCACCACGTCGCCCTCTTCAGGGTCGGTCGATGCCGCCAACGCTTCAACTTCCGCCCGCAGTATGTTAAGTTCACCGCCACGATGCTCCAGCAGGTCCGCCATATCGCCGCCCTTGGGCATATCCACCCACAACGTAACTAATCGCACGATCCTAACACACTTCACACCCGCCGCCGTCGCCAACCGCGATACGTCCGCCGCGTACCGCTCGCCCGGTTCGTCGTGGTCAGGCAGTATTATGATTGCACGCCCCGCCAGCGCGGACCAATCCGCCTTCGCCGCCGCCTTGGAACCGTGGGCCGAAGTCGTCGCCACCAGCCCCAACGATCGGGCCGCGTCCGCCGACTTCTCGCCCTCCACAACATACACCCGCTCGCCGGGCTTGGCCGCCAGCAGGCAGGGCAGTTCGTACAACGGGCGAGGGCTTGGCATCCCACCGATGATCCACCCCGCCGCCGTCTTGCCCACAGGTCGAATCGTCTTCCCGTTGGGGCCATCCCAGCGAACGACCAGCCCGACCGGAACGCCCGCCGCGTTGTGATAGGTCCAACTCTTCGACCGTGGGCCGTGCCGCCGCTCCAGTTCGCGGACCGCTTCCTTCGCCGTGGGGTATGCCTTCGCATCATTGGTGCCAGAACCCCCACCGCTTGCGGGCTTGGGTGGGGTTTCGTCGCCACGTCGCCGGGGCTTGGCCGCTTGCCCGTTACGCCATGCGGGATCGTCGGCGAACAGGGCAGCGGGCTTCAAGCCAATCGCCGCCACAATCGCATCGAACGTGCAACCCGCGTGACAGGTCAGCAGCACCCGCCCACCGTCGCCGACGTGAACGCTTAGGCTCGGGTTTTTATCATTGTGGGCGGGGCATCGACAGCTCCAGCCCGCACCCGACTTCGAGGGTTCGTAGCCGCGCCCGCGTAGGGCCTCTAAAATTCGTTGTGCGGCGTCGCTCATGCCCTCACCGCCTTCCGCACGCGATCACCCGCACCGGCTTCGGTTGGGCATCCTGCGCGAACCCAGGCGCGAAGTTCATCGGGGCAGTATCGCCGCGACTTGCCAACCTTGAAACTCGGGATCGCCCGACAGTTTGACAACACCCATAGCCGCCGCTCGCCCATGCACAACAGGGGGCAAGCCGCCTTGGCGTCGATCAGCAGCGGGGCCGTCGCCGGAGGGGTGGGGTTATTTGGCATCGGTGGCCGCCCCCCCGCGCTCGGCGAGTTCATCCACCGATTTAATGAGCACGCGCACCGACCGCCCGACGGCGATACGCACAAGAACGCCGCGAGCCAGCAACCTGCGGATTGTCATTTCAGATACCGCCAGCCGGTGCGCCGCCCCTGCGATCGTCACCGCTACTGGCGGGGTTTCGATTTTTTCACGTTGCATACGTCAGCTCCACGCGGGGGCCGCCCTATTGCGGCCCGCGTAAGACTGGCGCACAGTCCGGATTCCGGATGATCCGGACAGCCGGACTACCTCACGTTGACCCATTATTTCCCGCGTGTTCTTACAAAAACACCGTTTTCCGGATTTCCGGGTGGGCCGGACACCAACAGGTGCGAGCGCCAACCCGGACACGCCTCGTCCATGCTGTTAAGGTGGTCATAGAACGTGCTTCGCCCGATCTTGGTTCCTGCCGTTTCGAGCGCCGCCAGCGCAGCAAAGACGTCTCCGTGTGCTTCGAGATATGCGGTTCGGGTGCGCGCCAATCTTATGTTTCGTTCGGAATGGTCCGCCCCTTCCCACAATATTACCTGAATTCGGGTAGGGCCAGCGGCGGCTTTGTTTGCGGGAGGCGCTGGGATCTTTCTAGTTGGTCGGGTTTGCTGGACGGCGGCTTCAGCCTCTGCAGGCGCTTGCACTTTAACGCCGTTGCAGGTGTCAGCCGATAGTGTGGGGGATACAACATCCCTCGCTACTTCTGCAACAGCCTCTTGCTTGAGGTCTTGAAAGTGTTTCTTTACCGGTTCCATCGCCTCCAAAAGCAGTACGACCGCCGCCGGATCAAACCTTGGCAGTGAAACAATTGCAGTCGGCGTGTAATCGAAATACGCCGCACTTTCCAACATTCCAATCGCACGACGAATCGGGATCGCCCGTTCTAGTTCCGTCCCACGAACTCGGTCTAACTCGCCAGCCGCATTGTCCACGGCTTGGTAAGCCGCTTGGACAGCCTCGTAGAATCTCCGTGCGTGAACAAAAAGGTGATCGGCGTCGTGCGCCCAACCCCTCCACACGTTAACGCTGGTAAGCGTCTTCGCCCTCGCCCACTCATTTACGGACCCGTAATGATGAAGAATGTATCTTAACTTTTCGTAGTGAGCCCAGCATTCTCCTTCGGCAAAGTTTGTGCCAATGTGGTTCCCATCTGCATCAACCATCGACATCGCGTCGAGGATTTCGTCGAGCGGTTCCCTGTTGAGACCAACGCGCTCTTGAAGAAGGGCCTGCCCGTATCCGATGTCAGCATACTGCGCATGAGCAAACGGTGGCGAGTATCGCATGAACTCGGGGAATTCCTGGGCGGTGCCGCATCTCAGGCTCCAGCACTCTAAGGCTTCGCGGAAAGCGCCGCATAGAACATGGAGGCTAATGAGCCGTTCCCATGCCTCGCGAATACGAGGAAACTTATAAACCTTCTTTGCTTCGACGCTTTGGTTCTCAGAATAATCCACGTTGGCCACTGTCACTCCACCACCGCCTTTAGAAGCGCCTCACGCGGATCGTTGTAAAACTGGATGTCGATCTTGGTCGC
The DNA here is from genome assembly GCA_964450325.1 of uncultured Phycisphaeraceae bacterium. Taxonomy (GTDB): domain Bacteria; phylum Planctomycetota; class Phycisphaerae; order Phycisphaerales; family UBA1924; genus UBA2402. The sequence continues at coordinate 3,310 of CAYVFW010000189.1, forward strand.
CATGTCGTCGGAAAGATTGAACAGTTGCTTACGTGCCGAGATCGGCATCAGTAGCGTCGCCGCCCCCTTCTCCACCGCCAACTCGGCAATGCCCACCGCATCATGCACCACATCCACCGACCCGCCCAAGTTCAGAGCGCCCACCACCACCAACCCACCCTTGAGGCTCTTCTCCAGCAGCACGCCGCACAACGCCAGAAGGGCCGGCAAGCCGAGCCCAAAGCCCGACTTCGCCGCACCAAAGGCGCGTAGTTGCACCGCAAACTCGTGGGCGCGCGGGTCACGGTCGCCCACGAGCGTCTTCGCCTTGGCGTAGAGATTCTGCTCGGCGTACTTGATGCTCTCCTTGAACGCCGGTGGGGATGGTTGATTGAGGATTCGTACCCCGCTGCCGGGCCCGGAGTTAACATCAATGCGGTACAGGCCCGGCGTATCGTCCTGGCCACCGGGGCTGATGGCCCAGACCTGGCCCGGAGGCAAGGGATCGGTCCCGATGCTGTCTTCGCTCTGTAGTTCGGGCGTCACCACGAACCGCTCCAGACCGTCCACGCCGATCTGATACGAAAAGGCGGTGTTGCGGAACTCGGCGGTACCTATCCGTTTTTGTTGTTCCTTGACACGGCGGCGGGCTTCCATCCCTAGACGTACCGCCCATTCCAGGTCCTCATCTGTCACGGGCATATCCGGCTTGGGGTACAGGAGTTTAAGCAGTCCGCTGACGGTCTTGTTCACTGCGGTACTGTCGCGTCCGCTCAGAGCGCCACCAAAGAAGACCCGCCCCTGAAGGGTCGAGATCCGGCTCTGGTCGCGCAGGCGGTGCCAGCACTCTGATAGGAAATCGCTTACAAGTCCAAAGTGGTTCGTGAGATGTTCGCCGGGTTTAAGTTTCGGGGCATCCCATCCCGGCATGTACGCATGGATGCGGTCCATCAGGGCTGTGTCGTCACGCATCTCGGGCGGCATGGGGCCAAAGAGGTGCCCCACCCGCTGCTGATGTTCCACATCGACATCAAAGTTACCCACCATAATGATCCCGCCATCAGCGCGAATGCTCTCCTTGCCGCGGCTAAATTCGCCTGATTCCATGTAGCCCTTCATGATGTTCACGCCGTCTTTCTGATCGAAAGAGACGCCTGAAACCTCATCAAAGCAGACCACATCATACTGGCATACCAGACCCCGCTGACCGCTGGCGTTGTTTACGAACATCCTCGCTACGCTCGCCTTGCCACCCGAAACAAGGTGTGAGTAGGGCGAAATCTGCTGGAAAAGATGGCTCTTGCCTGTGCCCCGCGGTCCAAGCTCAACCGCGTTGTAGTTGCGCTCAACAAACGGCACCATGCGGAGCAGCATCAGATCGCGGGCGCGTTCAGTCAGGGCATCTGGCTCCATTCCAATACTGCGAACCAGAAAGTTCTTCCACTGCGCGGTGGTAAACTGCGCACGGCCCGCGGCCAGAGCATCGAGCACATCCCGCCGCGAAAGTTGAATCTCGCGCAAACTCTCCACCCCAAACGGCCGCCCATCATTCTCTTCGGCAATGATCGGGTCGTAAGTCAGGTTGACTTCGGCGTAAAAACCACCCGTAAGCATCCGGTCGTGCTCATGAACCAGCCGCTCGGCAATTCGAGCATCGCGGATACCCAGGCTCGGCAACTCCACCAAATACGAGTCAGTTTTGGTGTCCAGACGAGCCTTGATGATGTCGATGACCTTGATCGACCCCTTCTCCTTTGCCTTGGACTTAAAGAGCTCCTCCTCACCAGCTCGCACACTCCGATCGGCGAGTTGGCGCTGCACAATCTGGAGGCCTTCCTGAATCTCCATCTCATCCATACTCGCGCAGTATCGGCCCAGCAGGAACTCGACGACATACGTTGGCACCGGGTATTGGCCCTTGAATTTGCGCACAAGGTCCTTGCGGACAATGAAGCCATCGAACGCCTTCGCGGCGAGTTGATCAAGTTGATCAATCTGCGTGAAGTTGGCCAAGGGAACGGTCGGAGTGGCCGCAGAGAAAGCAGCTTCAGGCTCAGGGATGTTGGGCTGGTCGGGCTCTTGCATGGTGGATGCCTGTCGCTGTGCGGGTTTGTGGTCTCTTAGCTAGGGATCGTGATTCTGTAGCGGGCAACAACAACGCCCGAACTATCCAAAACAACTGCCTCGGCAGCCGCACCTGCGTGCTGGGCCGCTTGATCATCTTTAAGATACACCCGCCCGGGCTGACCGGGCGTAATGTCCGATTTGGAATCTGCTTCTCGCACGCTTGAGGCCGGCACACCGGCATCGAGCCGGACATCCAACGTCATGCCGGGAAGCCCGCCAACTACCGTCACCCGAGCCATAAGCCCCTTCCATTCCACGCCGGTTATGGCAACGCTAACCCTCGCACCACCGCTCCCTGCCCGTCGCACAATCAACACGGGCGTGATGCACTCTTGGGGGCTTATGCCGCCGTGTGCATACTCCTCGCCAGCTCGGAACGCCCCGGCCCCGGGCGGCGAAGCAATCTGTGCCATGTCGTTCCATCGCCAAGGAAAAGTCGGTTGCGTGACTGAACTACTCGGCTTCACCGATGCGCAACGGGTCCACTGTGAATCCACCAAATACTTGGGCAGCTCGGCCTTCGGCAAGCCACCCGGCAGCAGTAACCAGCCGTGATCCGTCACAACCTTGACGATGGGTGTCCCAGCATCAAGCAACCGTACCACGCGATCCGCCAACCCTTGCACCTCCGCCGCCACTAGGGATGCCAACCCCGCCTGCTCGCTATGTCCGCGCTTGTCGAGGTTGCCAAACTCGGTCCAGTTTTTCAATGTAACAT